>NZ_AP014568.1:321751-643503 GCF_000828895.1 Serpentinimonas raichei
TGGGCATTTTTATACCCCGCGCCATGCGGCGGCGCAGTTTTTTGGGGCGCGCAAGCAATGGCGGCAAGAACACTTTTACCGCCGCCTGCGGCAAGAGCACGGGGTGTTGCTCGATGCGCTGGGCCAGCCCGAAGGCGGGCAATGGAATTTTGACGCCGACAACCGCCAGCCTTGGCGCGGTCAGCCCCCGGTGCCGCCCGATGCGCGCCCGGTGCACGACCACAGCGCGCTCTGGCACCTCATCAGCGCCAGCGGGGTGCAGAGCATGGGCGAGCCGTCCGCCGCCGCCCTGCGCTGGCCGATCGACCGCGCCGAGGCGCTGCAGCAGCTCGACCACTTCATCGAGCACCGGCTGGCCCACTTCGGGGCTTTTCAAGATGCGCTCTCGAGCCAGCATGGCACGCTGTTTCACTCCCTGCTCTCGTTTGCGCTCAACGTCAAAATGCTGCGTCCGCACGAAGTGGTGCAGCGCGCCGAGCAAGCCTGGCGCGCCGGGCAGGTGCCGCTGGCCGCCGCCGAGGGCTTCATCCGCCAGATACTGGGCTGGCGCGAATACGTGCGCGGAGTCTATTGGGCGCAGATGCCGGGCTACACCAACTGCAACGCGCTCGCGCACCAGCGCCCCTTGCCGCACTGGTTCTGGAACGGCCAGACGCGCATGGCCTGCATGGCGGCGGCGCTGCAAAACTCATTGCGCAACGCCTACGCGCACCACATCCAGCGCCTGATGGTGATTGGCAACTTTGCCCTGCTGGCTGGGCTCGACCCGCAGGCGCTGCACCGCTGGTATTTGGGCATCTACATCGACGCCTTCGAGTGGGTCGAGGCCCCCAACACACTGGGCATGAGCCAGTTTGCCGACGGCGGCCTGCTGGCCAGCAAGCCCTACGTGAGCAGCGCCGCCTACCTGCAGCGCATGGGCGACCACTGCCGCACCTGCCCCTACGATCCGGCCCTCAAAACTGGGGCCCGCGCCTGCCCCTACAACGCTCTGTATTGGGATTTTTTCGAGCGCCACGCGCAGCGGCTGGGGCAAAATGCCCGCATCAGTCTGGTCTATCGCAACCTGCAGCGCATGGCACCCGAGGCGCGCGCGGCGTTGCGCGAGCAGGCGGCGCACACGCTGGAGCGCATCGAGGCGCTATGAAGGCGCTGTAAAGGCGCTACCAAGCAATCGGCGCGCCTTGGTGGTCGATGAACTGGGCCCGGCTCAAAGCCGGCAGCGCATCGAGTGCGCGCAGCAGGCGCGTGGCCGCTTCGGCGGGTTCGATGCAGTGCTCGGGTGCGGCAAAGGCGGCCGACAGCGGTGAGCGCACCGTGCCCGGCTGCAGCGCCGCAAACACCGCTTGCGGGCGCAGCCGCGTGGCTTCGATGGCGCTGGTTTGCAGCAACTGGTTGAGCGCCGCCTTGGAGGCGCGGTAGCTCCACCAGCCGCCCTTGTGGTTGTCCTCGATGCTGCCCACACGCGCCGACAGCACCGCCACGATGGCGCGCTGGTCTTTGGCCAGCAGCGGCAGCAAGTGCTTGAGCAGCAGCGCCGGCCCAATGGCATTGACCTCAAAGGCGCGCCGCAAACCCTCGGGGCTCAGGGCCGCCAGGCGCTTTTCCGGGCCGCGGCCGTCGATGCTCAAGGCGCCGGTAGCGATCAGCAGCAGGTGCAGGGGGCCCGCTTGGGCCACGTGCGCCGCGCAGCGCTCGATGCTGGATTCGTCTTCGAGCACCAGCGCCGGCTGGCTTTGGCGCGACAGCCCGATCACCTGCGCGCAGCGCGCATCGCGCTGCAAAGCGGCCACAAAAGCCTGCCCGATGGCACCGCTGGCACCGCACACCACGGCGCGGTAAGGCTGGGGCAGGGAGTGCATCGAGGGCGGGTGGTTCATGGGGGTGCAGGGATCAAGCTGGGGGAGGCTGCGCGGCCGGATTCGGCCATTGCCGCGCCGTGTGCTGCACCCGCAGCACACGCACCCAGTCGCCTTCCAGGTCATAGACCAAGAGGTAGTGGCGGTGCGCCACCAGTTCGCGCGTACCGGCCACACGCCCGGCGCGGCCCAGCTTGGGGTGATCGAGCAGATGGCGGGCTTTTTCGGAAAACTGCTCGTCGAGGGACACGGCGGCCGCGGGGTTGTCGCGCGCAATGTATTCGCGGATGGCTTTGCGGTCGGCGCTGGCTATTCTGGTCCAGACCAGCTTCATGCAGTCAAGCCCGCGAGTCCGCGCCGCGTTTGTTCGCGCCAAGCAGCGGCTTCGGCCTCCACCTCCTCGGCCGAAACCAAATGGCCGGCATTGGCCGAATCCAGCCCGATCTGCACCTGCTGCCTAAACCAAGCGTCGCGCGCCGCCGCCTCTTGTTGCTGCTGCACGAATTCGCGCATGAAGTCGCGCAGCAACTGCGCACCGCTGCGGTCACGCGCTTTGGCGGCGCTGCTGAACTCGGTTTTCAGGGCCTCATCGACACGGAAAGTAAACGTGGCTTCGCTCATGCGCTGCTCCTTGTGTTACAAAGCCAGTGCATGGTAGCACGGGAGCCTAAGGGCATCAAGCGCTACCGCCTAAGCGCGCTACAGGCCAGCAGCCAAGCCCGCGCTTTAATCCAGCCCGGGCGGCGCCGGGAACTCGCGCCGCGCATGCACCACGTTCACCACCTCGATGCGCGTGGCGGCCACCCGGTACAGCACGAGGTAATTGGGGTGGGCTACGAGTTCGCGCAGCCCCGGCACGCGCTCGCTGCTGCGGTACAGGTAGGGGTGCTGCGAGAGGGGTAGCACAGATTCTTCCAGCAGGTGCCTCATGCGCCGCGCCGCCTGCGGGTTGGCTTGGGCGATGTAGCGCAGAATGTGCGCCAGATCGTCGCGGGCCGAAGTCCGCCAGATGATAGGCAGCAACTCAGGTGCTCCGCAGGGCTTCGCTTTGGATCGCGTCGATGAGGGCATCCATTTCGGCCATCACCTCATCATGCGGAATCGGCGGGCGCGGATCGGCCAAGCTGGCCGCCACTTTGGCTTGCAGCCAGGCGGTGTAGCTGGCTTCTTGTTCGGCGGTTTCGAACTCCGACACCAAGGGGGACAAGGCAACACTCATGATCGGCTCCTAGACTGTAAATTGATTATGGCGCAAAGGCGACTTAGGCGCAAAGATCAAGCGCACCCCAAGCGCTCCAGCCCCAGCGCCCTACACCAGCTCCCGCAGCGCCTGCAGCAGCGCCGCGCATTGTTCCGGGCTGCCCACCGTGATGCGCAAAAACTGCTCGATGCGTGGAGCGCGAAAGTGGCGCACCAGCACCGCGCGTGCGCGCAGGTCGGCGGCCAGTTGCGCCGCGTCGTGCTGCGGATGGCGCGCAAACACGAAGTTGGCGGCCGAAGGCAGCACCGCAAAGCCCAGCGCTTCCAGTTCGGCCACCAGCGCGGCGCGCGTATCCATCACCTGCTGGCAACTGCGCTGAAAGTGCGCTTCGTCTTGCACCGAGGCCAGCGCCCCGGCCAGCGCCAGCCGGCCCAGCGGGTAGGAGTTGAAGCTGTTTTTCACCCGCTCCAGCCCCTCGATCAGCTCCGCCGAACCCAGCGCAAAGCCCACCCGCAGCCCAGCCAGCGAGCGGCTTTTGGAAAAGGTCTGCACCACCAGCAGGTTCGGGTAGCGCCCCAGCAGCGCCGCTGCGCTGGTGCCGCCAAAGTCGATGTAGGCCTCATCGACCAGCACCACCGCCTGCGGGTTGCCAGCCACGATGCGCTCCACCTCATCTAAGCCCAGCAGGCGGCCGGTGGGGGCGTTGGGGTTGGCAAAGACGATCGCCCCGGCTTGCTGCCCGCCCTGCGGCAGGTAGTCGGCGGGGCGGATCGAGAAATCGTCGGCCAGCGCAATGGCGCGCTGCTGCAAGCCGTACAGGCCGCAGTAGACCGGGTAAAAGCTGTAGCCCACGTCTGGGCGCCAGAGCGGCTGCTCGTGCCGCAGCAGCGCCATGAAGGCGTGCGCCAGCACCTCGTCGGAGCCGTTGCCCACAAACACCTGCTGCGGCGCCAGCCCAAAGCGCTGCCCCAGCGCGGCCTTGAGCGCGTCGGCGTTGGGGTCGGGGTACAGGCGCAGGCCGTCGTCGGCAGCGGCCTGGATGGCGGCCAGCGCCAGCGGCGAGGGGCCGTAGGGGTGCTCGTTGGTGTTGAGCTTGACCAGGTTGGCGATTTTGGGCTGCTCGCCCGGCACGTAGGGTGTCAGGCCGTGGACGACGGCGCTCCAGTAGCGGCTCATGGGTGGGGCATAGGGTGGGGTGGTTAAAAGGGCGAGAGCAGGCGGGGCAGGGCAGGGCACCAAGAGCAGATTGCGGATGCGCTCTAGGCAGGGGCAAGCCCCTACTCGGTGCTTCAAATGGTATCATGAGGCGCTGCAAATCCCCCCGCCCAAACGGCCTTCATTCTTCCCCAATCCAAGCCCCATGCGGCAAGCCGAAGTCACCCGCCAGACCCTTGAGACGCACATCCGCGTCGCCCTCAACCTCGACGGCAGCGGCCGCGCCAGCCTGCGCAGCGGCATCGGCTTTCTGGACCACATGCTGGAGCAGATCGCCCGCCACGGCCTGATCGACCTCGAAATCGAATGCAGCGGCGACCTGCACATCGACGGCCACCACACCGTGGAAGACATCGGCATCACGCTCGGGCAGGCGCTGGCGCGCGCCGTGGGCGACAAACGCGGCATCCGCCGCTACGGCCACGCCTACGTGCCGCTGGATGAAGCCCTGAGCCGTGTGGTGGTCGATTTTTCCGGCCGCCCGGGCCTGCACATGGATGTCAAGTTCAGCGCCGCCGCCATCGGCCAGCTCGACACCCAACTGGTGTTCGAGTTCTTCCAGGGGCTGGTCAACCACGCCGGCATCACGCTGCACATTGACAACCTCAAGGGCATCAACGCGCACCACCAGTGCGAGACCATTTTCAAGGCCTTTGCGCGTGCCCTGCGCGCCGCCCTCGAGCCCGATCCGCGCTTGGGCGACGCCGTGCCCTCCACCAAGGGCTCGCTCTAAATTTCCCGCGTCCGTACCTAAAATGAACCGCCAGACCGTCGCCGTGCTCGACTACGGCATGGGCAATTTGCGCTCGGTGGCCCAAGCGCTGCGCAAGGCCGCGCTCGGGCTCGATGCCGCCTGCGAGGTGATCGTCACCGGCAGCGCGCAAGCCCTGCGCGAGGCCGACCGCGTGGTGCTGCCCGGCCAAGGCGCCATGCCCGATTGCATGGCCGAGCTCGAACGCAGCGGCCTGCTGCCCGCGCTGCGCCACGCCGCCGCCCACAAGCCGCTGTTTGGCGTCTGCGTCGGCATGCAGATGCTGCTCGACCACTCCGAAGAGGGCGATACCCCCGGCCTTGGGCTCATCCCTGGCCAGGTGCGGCGCTTTGAACTCGAAGGCCAGCACCAGCCCGACGGCAGCCGCTACAAAGTGCCGCAAATGGGCTGGAACCAGGTCTGGCAAGGCCCGGCCCCTTCCGCCTCTGCCCCTTCCGCCCCCGCCGCGCACCCGCACCCACTCTGGCACGGCATCCCCGACGGCAGCCACTACTACTTCGTGCACAGCTACTACGCCCAGCCCGCCGACCCAGCCCACTGCGCTGGCCACACCCACTATGGCCAGCCCTTTGCCAGCGCGCTGGCGCACGGCAACCTGTTTGGCACCCAGTTCCACCCCGAAAAAAGCGCCGACCAAGGGCTGGCGCTGTACCGCAACTTTTTGCGCTGGCAGCCCTGAAAAGCGCGCCCCATCCCCCACCCTCCAGCCACCAAGCCCTTAGCCACCGCCATGCTGCTCATTCCTGCCATCGACCTCAAAGACGGCCAATGCGTGCGCCTCCAACAAGGCGACATGGACCTCTCCACCGTATTCGGCGACGACCCCGCCGCCATGGCGCGGCGCTGGGTGGACCAGGGCGCGCGCCGCCTGCACCTGGTGGACCTCAATGGCGCCTTTGCCGGGCGGCCCAAAAACGAGGCCGCCATCCGCGCCATCATGAAAGAAGTGGGCGAGGAAATCGACGTCCAGCTCGGCGGCGGCATCCGCGACCTCGACACCATCGAGCGCTACCTCGACGCCGGCTTGCGCTACGTCATCATCGGCACGGCAGCCGTGAAAAACCCCGGTTTTCTGCAAGACGCCTGCAGCGCCTTTGGCGGCCACATCATCGTCGGGCTCGATGCGCGCGACGGCAAAGTCGCCACCGACGGCTGGAGCAAGCTCAGCGGCCACGAAGTGCTCGATCTGGCGCGCAAATTCCAGGATTACGGCGTCGAATCCATCATCTACACCGACATCGGGCGCGACGGCATGGGCTGCGGCATCAACACCGAAGCCACGCTGCGGCTGGCGCAGGCGCTCAGCATCCCGGTCATCGCCTCCGGCGGCTTGGCCGGGATCGACGACATCCGCCGCCTGTGCGCGCTCGAACCCGAAGGCGTGGCCGGGGTGATTTGCGGGCGCTCGATCTACAACGGCGTGCTCGACTTCGCCGCCGCCCAGCGCCTGGCCGACGAGCTCAACGGCTGACCCCCCAATCCAAAGCCCCCATGCTCGCCAAGCGCATCATCCCCTGCCTCGACGTCACCGGCGGCCGCGTCGTCAAGGGCGTCAACTTCCTCGAGCTGCGCGACGCCGGCGACCCGGTCGAAATCGCCGCCCGCTACAACCAGCAGGGCGCCGACGAGCTCACCTTCCTCGACATCACCGCCACCAGCGACGGCCGCGGCCTCATCCTGCCCATCATCGAAGCCGTGGCGGCGCAAGTCTTTATTCCGCTCACCGTGGGCGGCGGCGTGCGCAGCGTGGCCGATGTGCGGCGCCTGCTCAACGCCGGGGCCGACAAGGTCGGCTTCAACTCTGCGGCAATAGCCGACCCCGAGCTCATCCGCGCCGCCTCGGCCAAATACGGCGCGCAGTGCATCGTGGTCGCCATCGACGCCAAACGCCGCAGCGCCGCCGAAGCACTGCGGCCCCGGCCCGGCCCCGACGGCGCCCCCCTGGGCCCGGGCTGGGACGTGTATAGCCACGGCGGGCGCCGCCACACCGGGCTCGACGCCGTGGCCTGGGCGCGCCAGATGGCCGCCTGCGGCGCCGGCGAAATCCTGCTCACCAGCATGGACCGCGACGGCACCCAGAGCGGCTTCGACCTGGCACTCACCCGCGCCGTGAGCGATGCCATCGCTATTCCCGTGATCGCCTCGGGCGGCGTGGGCAGCCTGGAGCACCTGGCCGACGGCATCCAGCTCGGCGGGGCCGACGCCGTGCTCGCCGCCAGCATCTTCCACTACGGCCAGCACACCGTGGCGCAAGCCAAACAGTGCCTGGCCGCGCGCGGCATACCGGTGCGGCTTTGAGGCCCGAGTGGCCCCATACCTCAGAATAGCCGTCGCCTCGGCAGATCAAACCGCGGGCAACTGGGGGAGCCGTGGTCTGAACCCGATTTCCTCTTCGATGCTAAGATCTGGTCTGTATAGTCAGAACCAAGAGTGAAGCGATGCACACATGGCAAATGCAAGAGGCAAAGGCGCGAATGTCGGAAGTGGTCAAGCGCGCCCAGACGCAGCCCCAGGACATCACCTTGCACGGCAAGTCGGTGGCCGTGGTGATTTCGCGCGAGACCTTTAATCGCCTGTCACAGGCGCAGGATTCGCTGGTGGATTTCATGCGCCGCTCGCCGCTCTACGGTGCCGACGACATCGTCTTCGAGCGCGACCCGAGCTTGACGCGCGAGGTGGCCTTTTGAGCTACCTGATCGACACCCATGTGCTGTCTGAGTTGCGGCGCAAGTTGCCCAACCCCGGCGTGGTGGCATGGTTCTTGCGCCGACCGCCGCCCACCTTGCATCTATCCGTACTGACCCTTGGGGAAATCCGCAAGGGCATCGAGGGAGTTGATGACGCGACACGCCGGCAGTCGTTGCTCGATTGGCTGGAAACCGATCTGCCCCCCTTCTTTACCGGGCGCATCCTGAGCATAGACGCAGCGGTTGCCGACCGCTGGGGGCGTTTGGTCGCTGCTGCCGGGCGACCACTGCCCGCCATCGACAGCCTGCTCGCAGCCACTGCGCTGGAGCACGACTTGGTGCTGGTGACTCGCAACACCAAAGATTTCTTTGGCCTACCCGTAGAGATCTTCAACCCCTGGTCGAACTGATCACAGAGCAATCGGGGCCCCATACCTTTAACCACTCCCTACACGAAGGCAGGGACTGGGCTTAGGGGAAAAACGTGGTCTGACCCCGATTTCCCTGTGAGCAGCTGCAACTGCGCTTTGAAGAGCTGCGCGGAAATGACGCCTTGAGCCCTCAGTGCAAATCGCCCTGACCCGATTCACCAAACAACTCAGACAAGGAGGCCGCCGTCAGGATGCGGGTCATCCAGTCCATGAGTTCGGCTTCGCTGGCCTCTGATAGGCGCGCATCCACCCACTGCGGCACGGAACCAAAACGCAGGCGCAGCTGCAAGGCCAGCGCTTTGGCGTAACCTTGGTGCATACCCTGCTGCATACCCTGCTGCACACCCTGTTGCAATCCTTGCTGCATACCCTGCTGCAACCCTTGCTGCATACCCTGCTGCAACCCTTGCTGCATACCTTGCTGCAACCCTTGTTGCAACCCCTGCTGCAAGCCCTGGTTCACCCCCTTCATGGTGGCTTCGTCGAACCAGCGTTCAATGGTTTGTTCCAACATGGCACTGCCTTCCAGTAGGTCGTTGATGGTGTCGATTTCGTCTATGTTAGCGCGTGGTGCCTTGCGGCGCAAGAGCATGCGCACCCACACACTGATCGTGCGCCTCAAGGGCTGCATGGCCTCGCCTTGCAGAAACTGGCCCAATGCGCCCAGCACCTGCGCTATGTCGGCCGGTGTGCGGCTGCGTTCGAGCCGAAACAGCGCCTCGGCCAGGTTGCGCATTTCCGGCAAGGGGTGGAGCTTGAGCCGCGCTTCGTCTATCAAGTGGTAGAGCAGCCGTGGCCGGTAGGGTTCCAGACCGGGCAGACTGGGGCCGTAGCAGTCGGCCACGTCGGTGGCGGATTTCCAGGCTGCTGCACCGTTGTACAGCACCATGGGCACCACCGTGGGCAAGTGCCGGTCTTGGAGCTCGCCTTCATTGACCAGGTGTTGCGACAGCAGCCCCACATAGACCATCATGCGCAAGGCCATCCAGGGGTCGGGCTCGCTTTGGAACTCCAGCAGCAAATACACCCACACCCACTGCTGGCCCACCCGCAGCCGCCAGACCATGTCGTCGTGGCGCTGGCGTTCGGTGTCGCTCACGTAGCTGGCGTTGACGCGCTCCAAGGTGTTGAAGTCGGCCTGCTCCAACCAAGCGCCGCCCAGGTAGCCGGTTAGCAGGTCGCGCACCATCTCCGGGTGGGAGAACAGCAGTTTGTAGCCGGTGTCGTGGGCGTTGTTGGGGGTGGCCATGGTGCTGTTGATGATACTGGCGATTCTGAACCGGATCTGAGGAAACCCGTGGCCTGCCCCCGATTTCCCACCCCGCATCCCTCTAGGCGGCCAGCCGCGAGCAGCGCGGAATGCGGGCCAGTTCTTCTTGCATGGCCTCGCGCGCCAACGCCGTGTCGTAGCTGGCCTGACCGCGCAGCCACCAACCGTCGCTGAGGCCAAAGTAGCGGCAAAGCCGAAGGTCGGTATCGGCCGTAACGGCGCGCTTGCCGGCAACGATGTCCCCGATGCGCTGCGGCGGGACGCCGATGTCTTTGGCAAGGCGGTACTTCGTGAGGCCAAGAGGCTTGAGGAATTCTTCTTCAAGCATCTCGCCGGGCGAGACGGGGGCGACGGTGCGCATGGCAGACTTCCTTTTAGTGATAGTCAACGATCTCGACGCCAGTGGCACCGTCGTTGCTCCAGACAAAGCACAGACGCCACTGGGCGTAGATGCGGATGCTGTGCTGGCCCTTGCGGTCATCTTTCAGGGCTTCGAGGCCGTTGCCGGGCGGAACCTTCAGGTCATCAAGCGCCGCAGACCAGTCGAGTTGCGCCAGTTTGCGCAGGGCGGGGCGCTCGATGTTTACCCAGCGCCGGATCCGCTGGCCTTCGAACAGGGCTTGGGTATCCTTGCACTTGAAACTTTTGATCGCCACGGCCAGATATTAACGTGATGCGTTCATACTGTCAACTCTCTATCTTCTGTCCTGACCATGCCCCCCTCCACCCCCACTGTGGCGCTGGCGCAACAGGTGCAGCGATAAATCCGGCCCAAACCGCGACGCCGGCCCCGCTTTCTGGTTCAATACGCCCTAGCTTCAGCAAACACAGAAGCTTCGGCACGGCGGCCCAAAGCCCCGGCCATTCATCAACCTTGGAGAACTTTTCAATGAAAAAGACCCTGATTGCTCTGGCCGCACTCGCCGCCACCGGTGCTACTCTTGCTCAATCCAGCGTGACCATTTATGGCCGTATGGATCTGGGCACTTCCTCGACTGACACCACCCAAGTGGGTTCCACGCCTGCTGGTGTCGCTGCTGCCACCGTCGGCGAATCCTTCTCTCTTGCTGGTGCCGAAGGTCAGCGCACCGGCAGCCGCTTGGGCTTCCGTGGCACCGAAGACCTCGGCGGTGGCCTGCGCGCAAACTTCGTGTACGAAATCGGCATCAACGCCGATCGTCTGACCCCCGTTGGCACATCCCCTGCCAACAACGCCCAAACTCGCCTCGCCAACCTGAGCCTCTCCGGCGGCTTTGGTACCGTGGTTGTCGGCACCTTCATGAACGCCTTTGACGCAGTCCGTGCCTTCAGCCCGGCCACAGCCAATGCCCCAGGTGGTGACTTCACTTTGGGTCACGGCGCTGCCACCACAGAGCGCTTCGACAGCCGCACACAGAACGCCATCGCCTACGTGTCGCCCGCATTCAGCGGCTTCACCTTCCAAGTTGGTACTGTGAACGAAGAGCACGCCGACCGCAAATACGACGGCATGATCCTCGGCTTGCGTTACTCGCAAGGCCCGTTGGCCGCACAGTTCGCTTTCGGTCAATTGGATGTTGCCTACCATGCGCCATTGCTCGGCGCTGGCTCGACCTCTGCAACACCGTCGAACGCAGAAATCACCAACTGGGCCTTGGGTGTGAGTTACACATTGGCACCTGTGGTTCTCTCGTTCATCTACGAAGATGCAGAGCAATCCTTTGGCCCAACCACCACGCGCGAACACAACGCTTGGGAAATCGGAGCCCGCTTCCCGATGGGTGCTTTTGCTCCCTACATCACGGTTGGTCAGGGTGAAATCACTGCTGGTACCATTTCCACCGACACCAGCGCTTGGCAAATTGGCACCACCTATAACCTGAGCACTCGCACGTTTGTCTACGCTGCATTCGGTGAACTGGAGCTGGACCGCCCTGGTTTCGCTCGCCAGACCGACGGTTATCGTATCGGCCTCGTCCACAACTTCTGATCCCTCTAGCCGGGCTCAACCCTTGCTCTGCAAGGGCCAAGCCTAGGCCAGCCGACCCGCCGCCCTGCCTAGCAGGGCAGCCGAACAGGCTCAAGACAGAAGCCTTAAAACCCCCAGTGCCTCACGGCCTTGGGGGTTTTTTCTTGGATTGCCTGAAGTGGATCGCTGTGGTCACTGCACTGGAATGTTGCATTTTTGCCGCTTGGATCGAACGGCCTTTCATGCGCTGTCACAAAAGTTACAAACTAGGCGGTGGCTGCGGGTATCCCACCTTGTCCAGCATGGGCGCACGTGTTGCAATAGCAGCGGCTGTGCTGCTCTGGTCATCGCGCAGCCGACCGTTTGCACACCGTTGCTTGCGTTCCCAAACCCTAAGGAGACAATGCCTGTGAAAAAAACCCTCATCGCCTTGGCGGCCCTCGCCGCCTCCGGGGCCGCTTTGGCCCAAGCCAGTGTCACCGTCTATGGTCGCATGGACCTTGGCATGTCGTCGGTGGACACCACACTCGGCACCGCCCCAGCCACCGACGCCTTTTCCCTCGCCGGTGAGCAAGACCGGTGGACCGGCAGCCGCCTAGGGTTTCGCGGCACCGAAGACCTTGGTGGCGGACTGCGCGCCAATTTCACTTACGAAATCGGCATCAATGCCGACCGCAGCACGCCGGCTGGCGTTTCTCCAGCGGACAACGCCCGCACACGCTTGGCCAACCTGAGCCTTGCTGGTGGCTTTGGCACCTTTGTTGTGGGCACCTTCATGAATGCCTTCGACACCGCGCGCGCCTTGAGCCCGGCCAACAACACCATTCCCGGTGGGCAATTCACCCAGTGGCAAGCCACCGCTGGCAGCGAGCGCTTCGACGGCCGCAGCCAAAACTCTTTCGCCTACGTGGCCCCGGCCATCAACGGCTTTACCTTCTCCATGGGCGGAGGCAGCGAAGAAGCTGGCGCTGCCCTCAAATTCACCGGCTATACGCTCAACCTCAATTTCAACCGTGGCCCCTTGGTGGCGCAGTTTGCCTTTGGCGACCTCGACATGGATCTGCCCGTGGTGGCCGATATGCAAAACTGGGCCTTGGGTGTGCGCTACAACTTTGGCCCGGTGGTGGCTTCCTTCATCTACGAAGACAGCCAGCGCGATGTGGCCGGCGTGCGCACCTTCAGCGCCAACAGTTGGGAAATCGGGGCCCGCTTTCCCATGGGAGCCTTGGCCCCCTACATCACCTTTGGCCAAGGCGAGCGCAATACCGATGACATCGACGGCTGGCAGATCGGCACCACCTACAACCTGAGCCCGCGCACTTGGGTCTATGCCGCCATCGGCGAGGCGCAGCGCGAAACCGCCGCAGGCATCAACGTGCGCAAGGAAAGCGGCTACGCCATTGGCTTGGTCCACACCTTCTGATCCCACTAGCCGGGCCCAACCCCTGCACCGCAGGGGCCAAGCCTAGCAAAACCTCCCGGCCTCCCTGTTCATCAGGGCAGCCGGGCAGGCCTAAGACAGAAGCTTAAAACCCCCAGCGCCTCACGGCCTTGGGGGTTTTTTCTTGGGCGGGAAACCTGCATGGCCGCTACCATTGCCTAGACTCGTTGGAAGTGCCGCAGCTGCGAAATAAGCGCGATCAGACCCTCGCCCAGCGTGGCTTGGATTTTGCCCTAGCCCTTGAGGTGTTCGACGGGGTGCATACGTGAAACCGCAAGATTCACCCCAGCCTTGGGTTGACCCGGATGACGCACCGGAGCTGACGGATGATTTTTTCGAGCAAGGCGAGTGGAAAATTGGTACACGGCCGGTTGCACCTGAAGCGGGCGCGGCTGCTCTGCGTGAGGCGCTGTCCCGTGGCGGCCCCAAGGCGCAAAGCACCAAGCTGGCGCTGACGGTGCGCTACGACGCAGAAGTCATCGAGGCCTTCAAGGGCACCGGCCAGGGTTGGCAGACTCGGATGAATGACGCCTTGAAAGATTGGCTGAAAACACATTCGCCTGCATAGGGAAAACGGTTGCTAGGCCACAGTTTTCCCGTCCTTCAACAAGCTCAGGATGATCGGGGGCTTGCCGAGTCCGCCGTTCGCCCTGAGCCTGTCGAAGGGCTTGCCGTGGCTTCGACAAGCTCAGCCCGAACGGTACAAAGAAGGGTGCGTGAGCCGGACTTGGCCTTCCCCTGTTTTTTGCTCACGCCAGTTCGATGCGCAGATTCTTGCCCAGCGCTTTGGCGGCACTGGTGAGGGTGGTCAGCGTCAGGCTGGTGTCGGTTTCGTCTAGAAGTCGGTTCAGCGCCGCACGGCTGGTGTGCATTTTCGCGGCCAGCGCGGTTTTGCTCAAGTGCTGTGCTTTCATTTCATGGGCAATCTGCCAAGCAACGACGCGCTTGATCGCCACGGCGGTGGTTTCATCGAGCACCGCTTCGTCGGCTAGGAAGTCATCAAAATTGCTGCCGATGTGTGGGTTCATGAGGCTAACCTGAGTTGTTGCAGACGACGCTTGGCAAGGTCGAGTTCTTCGACAGGCGTGTCTTGTGACTTCTTGATGAAGCCGTGCAGCAAGACCATCGTGTGAGCGACGAGGGTAAATAAAATCCGAGCAATCCGATCCTTGAGGTGAACACGAATCTCCCAGAGGTCTTTGGCTAATTTGCGGACCAAGGGCATCCCCAGCGGCCAGCCGAGCTGCACCGTCTTGATGTCTTCCCCAATGGCGCGGCGCTCGCTGGCAGGCAAGGACTTGAGCCATTCGCGCACAGGTTCGCTGCCACTGTTGGAGGCGTAGAAGCGAACATCCAAGATGGGTGTACTCATGCCCGCAAGTGTACCAACTTTGGTACCAAGGAAATTGGGGGCAGACCACATTTTTCCCCCGTTGCCCAGCCTAGTCCCCCCGCCAAGCCACCCTGCCTAGCAGTAGGGTGCACTGTGCGATGGACATCGGAGCGCAGTTCACAGAAAAAAAACTTGCCTCCGGCGACAAAACCCACTGGGAAATAAGGGTCCGGCGGACCACGGTTTCCCTCCGCTGATTCAGCTACATTTGCCGTGTATCTACTTTGTTTCTACGGAGTCCGTCATGGCACTGCAGCTAATCAAAAAATGGGGCAACAGCCCGGCCATACGCTTGCCCGCAGCGGTGATGCAGGCCGCACACCTGAGGCTTGAGCAAGCAGTGGACATTCGCGTCGAGAACGGTCGCGTCGTCATTGATGCCGCAGCGCCGTCCTACAAGCTGGACGATCTGCTGGCAGGGATCACGGCCCAAAATCGGCACGGTGAGCAGGACTTCGGGATGCCGCAGGGCCGGGAGTTGCTCTGATGGCGACGTACGTGCCGGATGAGGGCGACATCGTCTGGTTGAGTTTTACGCCGCAAAGCGGACACGAGCAAGCCGGTAGGCGACCGGCTGTGGTTCTGAGCGCCAAGGCCTACAACCAGCGCTCGGGCTTGCTGGTCTGCGTCCCGATCACCAACCAGATCAAGGGCTATCCCTTTGAAGTGGCGCTCGGTGGCGACGGTGCCACCGGGGCCGCCCTGGCTGATCAGGTCAAGAGCCTGGACTGGGAATCCCGCCAAGCCGAACGCAAGGGGCGGGCCACACCCCCAGAGCTCGCCGAGATCAAGGCCAAGATCAAGGCCTTGCTCAAGCTTACCTGAAGGAGCGCAACATCGGCCATTGGGGGTGGCACGCAGCTGCTGTGCTGCCTACGGATTGTGCGGCCACGGTGACAACGACCCGGATATGCGCCGCATAGTGGGCCTAGAGCCTAGAGCCTAGAGCCTAGAGCCTAGGGCGTTGGCGCAGCCGCGTGTGCGAAAATCAGCGCCATCGATTTTTTGACCACAACCCCTGCACCCCGATGAGCCGAACCCATCCTGCGCCCAGCGGCCCCTTGCGCCTATGCGACACCGTGGTTTGCGTCTGCAAGAGCGGTGGCGAATACGGCGCGGCCCACGTGGCGGCGCTGCAGCAGCAATTGGCGCGCCACGCACCCGGTGCGCGCCTGATCTGCCTGACCGACCTGCCCGATATGCCCGCTGGCGTGGAGCGCCGGACGCTACAACACGATTTGCCGGGCTGGTTTTCCAAGCTGGAAATTTTTGACCTGCCCGAACGCTGTTTTTTGTACATCGACCTCGATGTGTTCATCACCCGCAGCCCGCTCACCGATGCGCCGCCCGGCCTGTGGCTGCTGCGCGGCTTCAAGGGCCGAGATTTCAATTCGAGCGTGATGCTGGTCAACGGCAATTACCGCAGCATACTGGAGCGCTTTCTAGCGGACACGCAGGCCAACCTGCAGGCCTATTCGGGCCGCACCGGCTGGGGCGACCAAGACTTTATCCGCGACAGCGGCCAGATCAGTGGTGCCCTACAAGACCTGCACCCCAACCTTGCCGCCTCGTGGAAGGTGGATTTGCGCTACCGCATGGGCTGGATCGAGCCGGCCCCGGCGGTGCTGGTGTTCCACGGCAAGCCCAAGCCGGAGCAGTTGCGCATCGAAAACCCAAAACCAGGCCGGGTGCGGGTGCGCAGTTGGCTTTATTGGCCGCTGGCTTGGTTGAAGGCATTGGCTTGATATGCGCCGAAATGCAGTTTTTTAATGAGGTTCTTTTTTTCAGTTCGGCTTCATTCTTGTAGCGCAAGGGTTTGAGGTCGGCGCTCATGCCTTCACCCAGTGCCCGGCCGGCTGCAGCAGAAAATCCTCAAGCGCGATGCCATCGCCACCCACCAGCAGGCTGCGCTGCGGCTTGAATGCCTGCGCGAAGGCTGCCGTGCCTGCATGTGCCAGCGGAGCGCGGCCGCTTTTGACTTCGATGGCAATCACGCGGGGCCCGGTCTGCACCACGAAATCGACCTCTAGGTTGCCATCACGCCAGTAATGCAGCGCGCATTCGCCACGCATGGCCGCGTTGGCCAAGTGGGCCCCGGCGGCCGATTCCACCAGCCGCCCCCAGAACTCGCGGTCGCTGCGGGCCTCGTCCAGCGTCAGGCCGCTCATGACCGTCATCAGCGCCGTGTTGAGCACCTGCAGCTTGGGGCTGGAGGCGCGGCTGCGTGCCACATCGCCCGCAAATTTGGGCAAGCCGCAGACCATTCCAGCGCCCGCCAGCAGCGTCAGGTAATGCGCCAGCGTGGTGGTGTTGCCGGCGTCCTGCAGTTGGCCCAGCATTTTGGTGTACGAGAGCACCTGCCCCGAATAGCGGCAGACCAGCTCGAACAGGCGCCGCAGCAAGGCGGGCTTGTCTACCCGGTTGAGCAGCAACACATCGCGCGAGATCGAGGTTTCAATCAGACTGTCGGCCACATAGCGCGCCCAGCGTGCGGGATCGCCAATCAGCGGGGCCGCACCTGGGTAGCCGCCATAAAACACAAATTCATCCAGCGACCAGCCAAAGGCGGTTCGCATTTCCGCCAGCGACCAGTGCGACACCGCAATGGTTTCAAAGCGACCGGCCAGGCTTTCGGTCAGCCCTTGGGCAATCAGGAGCGGTGCCGAACCGAGCAGCACCGCCTTGAGCGGGCGCTTGCAGCGGGTGTCCTCGTCCCACAGGCGCTTGACCGTTTCGGACCAAGCCGGAATCTTCTGAATCTCGTCGAGCACCAGCACCGCCCCCTCGGGGCTGGCGATCAAAAGCCGGGCCGCCTCCCATTGCTGGGCAATCCAGTCTGGGCCGCGCAGCATGGGCTCGTCGGCGCTGGCATAGCGCAGCGGCAGCGGCAGGGTTTCGGTTGCCTGCTGCACCAGGGTGGACTTGCCCACCTGGCGCGGACCGGCCACAACTTGGATGAAGCGGCGCGGCTCGACCAAGCGGGCCGCCAACACGGCGGCCTGCGGGCGTTGAAAGGGTGCGGGGGTTTTACTTGGCATGATGAGTAATTTTACTCAGTTGACTGAGTAAATACCCCTGTAAATGTACCGTCCTAGACGAGCACAAGGTGTCCGGTGCAAGAAATGAGGGTGCGTGTGGCTCTGCCGGCCGCTGGCTTGGTTTAAGGCGCTGGGTTGATGGATGCACGGCTGCAGGCCGCGGTGGTACAGGCCGGGCTCTGGCCGAATAGAATCGAGCCCAAGTTGGGTTTCAAATTGCCGTCTGCGGCGTAAGCGCCCTAGGGGGCCGTTTCAGAAAGGATGACCATGCGACCATCCCTTGTGCTGGACATGAATCGAAGTGCGGTGCGCGAAGCAGTGAGCTGTTTTCGTGCGGCGAACCCGCGTGTTTTTGGCTCCGTGCTGCATGGCACCGACCACGATGGCAGCGACCTTGACCTGCTGGTCGATGCGCTGCCCGGCGCGACGCTGTTGGACTTGGGCGATTTGGAATACGAGTTGCATACGCTGCTCGGTGTTCGCGTAGATTTGCGCACGCCTGGCGACCTGCCGCCAAAGTGGCGTGCCCAGGTGCTCGCGCAGGCGCAGCCGGTATGAACGAGAACCGGCTGCCCGATTACCTCGACCACATACAGCAGGCCGCTGCCGATGCTTGCTGCTTCGTGGAGGGCATATGGCCAAAGAGGATTTCCTTGAGGACAAGCGAACCCAACAGGCCGTTATCATGAGCCTCATTGTCATCGGCGAGGCCGCCACGAAGGTGATGGATGGCTATGCCGAGTTCACTCGGGCGCACGCCGCTGTGCCGTGGCGCAGCATGCGCAACATGCGAAACCGCATGGCCCACGGCTATTTCGAGATCAACCTCGATGTGGTGTGGGACACCACGCAAGAGTGGCTACCGGTCTTGCTCAAGCAGCTTGCCGTGCTGCGCCCAGACGCTGACGATGAAGACCCTCACTCAGGAAGAATGGATCCGTAGCAGCGTTTGCCTAGTCCCATGTTGACAAGAACCTAGTCCCACTTGGCCTCGCTGCTGCGCTGCCCAGCCGCAAAAGCCGCCAGCAGCCACAGCATCGAGAGGCCGAGGTTGGCGTCGCGCAAGGGGGCGTTGACCAAGGCGGTGATGAACACGGTCCAGACCAGCAGGTGCGCCACGCCAGCCAGCGCGTCGCCGCGGCTGTGGCGCGCGCTGTGCCAGCCCAAGGCCAGCAACAGGGCCAGCAGCAGCAGCAGGGCGGGCACGCCTTTTTCCATGCCGGTGAGCAGCCAGTCGTTGTGGGGGTTGTTGATTTCGGCCATGGCCGGGTTTTCGTCGGCCATTTCGGCGCGCCACAGCGGCAGCCAGCTGCCCAGCCCGGTGCCCAGCAGCGGTTGCTCGCTCATGCCTTGCCAAGCGCGCTGGTACATGCGCCAGCGCACCGAGGCGCTGCCGCCGAGCTCGCCGGTGGCGGCAAAGTGCTGCATCTCCTGCGCTGCGGCTTCAAAGCGCGGTTGCAGGGTGGGCGAGAGCTGCCACACAGCGGCGGCACCCGCCAGCAGCAAGAGCAGGCCGACCGCGCGCACCCGCCAGCCACGATAGCGCAGCGCAAGCACCACACAGGGTAAAAACAGCAGCACCAGGTGCGCGTTGCGCGATATGCTCAGCGCCGCCACCACGGTGGCAAACAGCGCAGCGGCCAACAACCAAGGCAGACGGCGGCGCCAATCCAGCCCGGCTTGCAAGCCCAGCCAAAGCGCGGCAGCAGCGGCCACGGCCAGCATGATGAATTTTTGGCTGCTGCTGTTGCCGGTCACGGTGAGCATGGCGCGCCAAATGGCCCAGTCGGGCAGCGCCCAGACTTGGTTGAGCAGCATGACCGCAGCCGCAAACACGGCCCCGGCCATGAGGCCATAGAGCGCCAACCAGCGCTCGCGTGGCAGCAGCGCCAGCCCGATGCAGAGCAGCAGCGCGACCCGAACGAGGTGAAACAGCCGGGTGGCGCTGTCCTCGTGCCAGCCTTGGGTGGCCAGCACCAGCATTGCCCACAGCAAGGGCAGCCCGACCAACCACAGCCAAGGGCGCAGTTGCTGCCAGCGCGGTTGCCAATGGGTTTTGTTGAGCAGCAGCGCCAGCAGCAAACCCAACAAGCCCAAATAGGCCAAGCCGATCGGCATGAAGGTGAGGAAGCCAAGCGCAGCGGCCAAGTAGGCCACCGAGCGCGCAGGGCTTGCCAGTGCTGAGGGGCTGGGGCTCGCTAAAGGGACTGAGCTTAGGGCTTGCATGGGGTTCGGGGTGGTGGGGTGGCCGATGAGCCGCCATGGGTCGAAACAAGGCCGGTGCGCTCCACGCTGGCAGCCTGCCAGCGCCACAGCCCAATCAGGCGGCCCAGCGCACGGGCCAGCAGGCGCGGCACCGGCAGCAGCAGCCGGGCCAATGAATTGAGTACGGCCAATGCAAGCCAGCGGCGGCGCTGGCTCTGGGCCCGCGCCAAGCCATGGTATTTGGCGCAATAGCGCAGCTTGGATTGGGCGTGGTGAAAACCGCGCCCGTATTCGGTGCGCCAGGGGCTGGGCGAGCGCGTAGAGCCGCGCGAGCGGTGCGGCACGCGCACCTCGGGCAGCAACACAATGGGCCGCTGGGCCGCCAGCAGGCGGGCGCACAGGTCGTCGTCCTCGTAGTAGAGGAAAAAGCCGGTGTCGAAATGCCCCACCTCGCGCAGGGCCTCCAAGCGCAGCAGCAGCACCGCACCACACGCCGCGCCCACGCAGCACGGCCCGTCGGCCCCGGGGCCGCGGGCGGCCCAGAGGTGGCGCGGCCAGCCGTAGTTGAGGGTCGGGCCGCCGCGGTTGTCGAGCAGTTGCGGGGCCAGTACAGCGGCATCGGGGTAGCAATCGGCGGCATCGAGCAGCGCAACGATGGCCGCTTCGGTGATTTCACAATCGGGGTTGAGCAACAGCGCCAAAGGCGTTTGCACCTGCGCCAGCGCCAAGTTGTTGGCGGCACCAAAGCCGAGGTTGTGTGGGCTGGCGATCAACTGCGCCTGTGGCAGCAGACGCTGGAACTGGGCCAGCGTGTCGTCGGCGCTGGCGTTGTCCACCACCACGATGTGCGGGCAGCGGCTCAACTGGGCCGCCAGCGCGGCCACACAATGCGCGCTGTGGTGGCTGACGATGACGACCGTCACCCGCTCCAGCGAAGTGGGGGCGCTGGCAGGCTGCTGCATCAGGCCACAGGCTTGTTGGGTGCAGCGGGCTTGAGGGCGCGCCACTCCCAGACCAGATGCGCCGCCTGGCCGGTGGCGCGATCGAGCCAGCGGCTCAGGGTGCCGCCCATGGGCAGGCTGGCGGGCTCATATTCGCGCTTGAAGCGGCAGCGGGTCTGGCGCAGCACCTCGAAGTCGCCCGTGTAGCCGTACATGCGCGCACCCAGTTCGGGGCGCGTGAAGTAGCGGCAGCTCTTGGGGGTGATCGGGTTCACGTGGGTGGGGTCGCGCCACATTTTTTCGTGTGAAAAAACCGGCGTGACAGCATAAAACAGGCCATTGGGCTTGAGTACGCGCCAGATTTCATTCATCAGCTCGACAAAGGGCAGGCGGCTGCTGGCGCTGGCGTGGTCGAGCGCCACGCGCGGGATGTGCTCTAGGAAGTCGTAGGCCGAGACACTGTCGAAGTGCGAGTCGGGGAAAGGGATGGCCTGCAAAGCCAAGTTGGCCGCCACGATCACCTCGACCCCCGGCGTTTGCAAGCCGTGGCGGATGTCGATGCCAAACAGCCGCTGCTGGCGGTAGGGGTTGCGCGGTTTCGTGCCACAACCAAGATCGAGGTGGCAGCGGCCCATGCCGCCTGCGGTGCCATCGGTGCCCATGCCGGGGCGGCCCTTAAACCGCTGTCAGCCAATGCGCATATTTGGGGTTGCGCCCGCCGACGATGTCGAAAAAGGCGCTCTGGATGCGCTCGGTGAGGGGGCCGCGGCTGCCGCAGCCGATTTCGAGCCGGTCCAGCTCGCGGATGGGGGTGACTTCGGCGGCGGTGCCGGTGAAGAAGGCTTCGTCGGCGATGTAAACCTCGTCGCGCGTGATGCGCTTTTGCACCACCTCGAGACCGAGGTCGCGCGCGATGTGGAACACGGTGTTGCGCGTGATGCCGTTGAGCGCGCCGGCGGAAAGGTCGGGGGTGTAAATCACGCCGCCTTTGATGATGAACAGGTTTTCACCCGCGCCTTCGCTCACGAAGCCGCTGGCGTCGAGCAGCAGCGCTTCGTCGTAGCCGTCGTCGGTGGCTTCCATATTGGCCAAAATGGAGTTGGTGTAGTTGCTCACCGCCTTGGCTTGCGTCATGGTGATGTTGACGTGGTGCCGGGTGTAGCTGCTGGTCTTGACGCGGATGCCGCGCTTGAGCCCTTCTTCGCCCAGGTAGGCACCCCAGGCCCAGGCGGCCACCATCAGGTGCACCGTGTTGCCTTTGGGGCTGACGCCGAGCTTTTCGCTGCCGATCCAGGTGAGCGGGCGCAAGTAGCCGCTTTTGAGGCCGTTGGCGCGGATGACCTCGCACTGCGCGGCGTTGACCTGTTCTGGCGTGTAGGGGATTTTCATGCGCAAAATCTTGGCGCTGTTAAAGAGCCGCTCGGTGTGCTCTTGCAGCCTGAAGATGGCGGTGCCGTTGGCGGTGGCGTAGGCGCGCACGCCCTCGAAGGCGCCGCAGCCGTAGTGCAGGGTGTGGGTGAGGACGTGTACGCGGGCGTCGCGCCAGTCGATCAACTGGCCGTCCATCCAGATTTTGCCGTCGCGGTCGGATAAGGGCAGGGCTGCGGTCATGGTCGAGGGTCCCGTAGGGGTTTTGAGGTCGAGGGCGTGCACACGTGGAGCGCCCCAAGCGATGTATTGACGAACAGGATATTTTACGTGCTGTCAAATCTTGAAAAATTTGTTCGATTGCCCTAAAGTTTGGCCCACGGGCGCCGATGATGGTTGGGAAGGCCCTCATTCCGCTCGGCCTTAGCCTTGTGTTGGAGTCTGCCATGTTAAACATCTCATCTGTCGCCGTTGCGCCTGTGCCTGCCCAAGGGCCGGTGGCGGCGCGTGTGCAGCCTGCAACACCAGCCCGCGCCAGCGAACACGTGTCGCCGCGCAACCAAGGGGTGGCTGCCCCGGTGGCGCCGGCGGGCGAGGGCTCGCGCACCCAAGCGGTCTATGCCCCACCCGCGCAGCCCCCGGTGAACCCGACCGACCAGGCGCTGCGCGCCAATATGTACGACAACGCCGGGGCGCCAGAGCGTTTTAACGCCCAATCCCAAGCCGATTTGGCGGCTTCTGTGTTGGCGCAGCGCCAAGCCCTGGAGTCGGCCCCCAGCCTGCAAGGGCTGGAGCAAGAGCGCATCGAGCGCGCCCGCCAAGAGCGCCAAGAGCGCCAGGTGCAAAACCCAGAGGCGCAGTTGCCGCCGTCGCAGCGCAACCCGGTCGATGTGGCACTGGACAACCAAATCCGCGATCTGCTGCCCAATGTCTGGAGCGCCAGCCGCTTTGCCGCCGACCAGTTGATAGGCGATGAGGCGCGCGAGGCGGCGCAGCGGCGCGCCGATCTGATTGCGCCGGCGCAGCCCACTCCCATTGAGCGCGCCCTTGAGGCGGCTGCCGAGAGTTACCAGACCACCTCGTCGCTGCCTTTGCCACCGAGCGCCGGGGTGAATGTGGATCGGCTGATCTAAGGTAGGCGGCTTAGATCCGGTGCCGCACGGCTCCGGCGCTTTGCAGGCGCTCCAGCAGCGCCGGGGCGATGCGCTTGAGCGGCAGCACCTCGCTGGCAGCACCGTGCTGGATGGCCACCTTGGGCATGCCAAAGACCACGCAACTGGCTTCGTCTTGCACGATGTTGTGGCTGCCGGCGTCGAGCATTTCTTTCATGGCCGCACCGCCGTCGCCGCCCATGCCGGTGAGCATGACGCCGATGGCGTTGGGGCCGAGCACGCGCGCGCACGATTTGAACAGCACCTCGACCGAGGGCTTGTGGCGGTTCACCGGCGGCGAGTCATCGACCACCGCCACATAGTTGGCGCCGCTGCGCGCAATTGAAAACTGCTTGCCGCCTGGGGCGATGTAAGCGTGCCCGGGCAGGATGCGCTGCCCATCAACGGCCTCTTGTACGCGGATGCGGCACAGCGAATCGAGCCGCGCCGCAAAGCTGGTGGTAAAGCCCGGCGGCATGTGCTGCGTGATGACGATGCCGGGCGCATCGGCCGGCAGTTCGACCAAAATTTCTTTGATGGCTTCGGTGCCGCCGGTGGAGGCGCCGATGCAGATGATTTTTTCGGTCGAGAGGCGGCCTAGGCTGCTAGGGCGCGGGGCGCCGCTGGCCGTTTCGGGTGCGCGCGCCAAGGTGGGCGTTACCGCAGCGATGTGGCGCGATACGCGGGCCTGGCTGGCAATGCGGATTTTGTCCACGATCTCTTCGCCCAAGGCCTTGAGGCCGCTGCTTACCCCAATGCGCGGTTTGGCCACAAAATCGACCGCCCCCATTTCGAGCGCGCGCAAGGTGGTGTCGGCCCCTTGCTCGGTGAGCGTGGAGACCATGACCACCGGCATTGGGCGCAGCTTCATGAGGCGCGAGAGGAACTCCAGCCCGTCCATTTTGGGCATTTCCACGTCGAGCGTGATCACGTCCGGGTTGAGCTCGCGGATCATTTCGCGCGCCTGCAGCGGGTCGTTGGCGGCGCCTATGCACTGCATATCGCTTTGCTGGTTGATGATCTCGCTCAGCAGGCTGCGCACCAAGGCCGAGTCATCGACCACCACCACTTTGATTTTTGCCATGGGATAAGCAATCAAAACAAATCGACCGAGCCACCGGCCGTGGACTGCACCACCTTGGTGGCCATGCCCTGGCGCTCTTGGGCTTCTAGGGTGTCGGGGTGGGCGTGCGCCAGCCGCTTGACCATGGCCTTGCCACTGACCGGGAAAAACACCACCTTGCGCGGGTAGATGTCGAGCACGTCTTTGGAGACCACCGGAATGCGCTCGGTGGCCAGATAGTCGAGCACGAACTTGGTGTTGCGCTCGCCCACGTTCATGGTGGTAAAGCCCGCAATCACGGCGCCGCCGCCAAACACCTTGGCTTGCATGTACTCGCGCGAAGAGCCTTGCTTGACCAGTTCGTTGATGAGCAGTTCCATGGCGTAGGAGCCGTAGCGGCCCGAGCTGTCGGCGCCACCGTCGGGCAGCATGAAGTGGTTCATGCCCCCGATGCGCAGGCGCGAGTCCCAGATGCAGGCGGCGATGCAGGAGCCGAGCACGGTCATGATGACCAGGTCTTCGTTGGCCACGAAATACTCGCCCGGCAGCACCTTGGCGGCGTTGTACTTGAAGTGCTGGTCGTGAAAGAAAAACGACGCCTCACCCGGTCGGCGGGGGCGGGTTTTGAGGGTCTGCAGGTGTTCGAGGCTGCGGTGCATGGGATGACGTCAGACTTTTTCGTAGATGGTTTTGCCGCGCAAGGCAAAAAGCGTCTTCACGTCGCTGAAGTTTTCGGCGTGTCCGACAAACAAGGCGCCGCCGGGCTTGAGGAGGCGGTGCATGCGCGCGAGCACCTGGCGCTGGGTGGCGTGATCGAAATAGATCATGACGTTGCGGCAAAATACCACGTCAAAGCTCTCGCGCAGGCTCCAGTTGTCTTCGATCAGGTTCAGGGTGAAGAACTCGATGTGGCGCTGCAACTCGGGGCGCACCCGCGCCAGTCCGGCGTTGTCGCCTTTGCCCTTGAGGAAGTACTTTTGCAACTGCGTCTGGCTGAGGTTTTTTAGGCCTTCGAGCTTGTACACCCCACGCGCGCCCGTGGCCAGCACCTTGGTGTCGATGTCGCTGGCCCAGATCCGGAAACGCCCATCCAAGCCGAGCGCATCGGCCAAGGTGATGGCGATCGAGTAGGGCTCCTCGCCGGTGGAGGCGGCCGAGCACCAGATTTTCCAGTCGTGCCCCGGGGGGGCGGCGCGCACCAAGCGTGCCAGCTCTTCGAAGTGGTGGTTTTCGCGGAAAAACGAGGTTAAGTTGGTGGTGAGCGCGTTGACGAAGGCCTGCCATTCGTCGGCATCGCCTTGGCTCTCGAGCCACTGCAAGTAATCAGAAAAACTGCGGTGGCGCGTCTCGCGCAGGCGGCGTGAGATGCGGCTGTAGACCATGGCCTGCTTGCCATCGTGCAGGCTGATGCCGGCGTGGCGGTAGATCAGGTCTTTGATGCGGCGAAAGTCGGACTCGGTCCAGGCGAATTCCCGACTTTGTACGGCCTCGGCTTGGTCTTGCATGTCGCTGTGTAGGGGCTGGGGTATGGGTTTGGATGGGCTTTAGGCCTGGCGCGAGCGCCGCACCAAGGCCGAGGTGTCAAGGATCAGCGAGACCCGGCCGTCGCCCAAAATGGTGGCGCCCGATACGTTGGGCACTTTTTTGTAGTTCGACTCCAGGTTTTTGATCACCACCTGCTGCTGCCCAAGCAGTTCATCGACCATCAGGGCCACGCGCGCCCCGTCGGACTCGACCACCACCATGATGGAGTTGGCCGATTCGTCGGCGCGTGGGCGCGGCACGCCAAAGGTGCGGTCGGTTTTGATCACCGGCATGTACTCTTCGCGCACCTTGACCAGTTGCGAGTTTTGCGCCACCGTGTTGATGGTGTTGGACTCGACTTGGAACGATTCCACCACCGACGACAGCGGCAGGATGTAGACCTCGTCGGAGACGCGCACCGTCATGCCGTCCATGATGGCCAGCGTGAGCGGCAGCCGCACCTTGACGCTCATGCCAAAGCCCTCGGCCGAATCGAGCTCGACCGTGCCGCCCAGGGATGAGATGTTTTTCATCACCACGTCCATGCCGACGCCGCGGCCCGAGACGTCGGTGACCACGTCGGCAGTGGAAAATCCGGGCGCGAAAATCAGCTGCCAGACTTCCTGGTCGCTCATGTCGTCGGGGGCGTGGATGCCTTTGGCGCGCGCTTTTTCGATCAGCTTGGGGCGCGACAGGCCCTTGCCGTCGTCGCGCACCTCAATCAGGATCGAGCCGCCCTGGTGCGCCGCGCTCAGGGTGATGGTGCCGGTTTCGGGCTTGCCACGCGCCACGCGATCGGCCGGCAGCTCGATGCCGTGGTCGCAACTGTTGCGAATGAGGTGGGTGAGGGGGTCGGTGATTTTCTCGATCAGGCCCTTGTCGAGTTCGGTGGCTTCGCCTTGGGTGACGAGTTCGACCTTTTTGCCCAGCTTGCTGGCAAGGTCACGCAACATGCGCGGGAAGCGGCTAAAGACGACCGACATCGGGATCATGCGGATCGACATGATCGATTCTTGCAAGTCGCGCGTGTTGCGTTCCAAGTCGGCCAAGCCGGCCAGCAGCTGCTGGTTGAGCGTGGAGTCGAGGGCGCGGCTGTTTTGCGCCAGCATGGCTTGGGTGATGACGAGCTCGCCGACTTGGTTGATGAGCTGGTCGATCTTGCTGACCGAGACGCGCAGCGTGGTGGCCTCGGGCTGGGCGGCGGCAGCGGCGGCAGCCACTGGGCGGGTGGATTTGGCCGCTTCGGCAGGCTTGGAACCGGGTTCGGTGGCGGCAGCGCCGGTATTTGGCCCCTCGTGCAGCAGCTCCTGGGCGTGGCTTTGCGGCGTGACCCGGTTGCCTAGGGCGCCGGCAAACAGGCCGTAGCCCTGCACCAGGTCGGGTTCGGGCACTACGGTTCCGCTGGCCGTGACGCTGCTGCCCGGCACCGGGCTGCCCGGTGCGCCGGCAAACAGGCCGTAGCCCTGCTCGATCACGTCGCTGGGGGTGTCGGGGGCGGCAGCGGCTGGGCTGGCGGCTTGCAGGCGGATGGCGTCTTTGGCGACGTGGAAGGCGAACAGGTCGAGCAGCTCGGCGTCGCTGCTGGTGGTGTGGATGTCGTAGATGCGGCAGCCGCCCTCGTCGCGCTCGGCGGTGATGTGGCCTAGGCCCACGATGTCGCGGAATAAATCTTTGATGGGGTCGGCTTGGGCGGTGTCGCTCAAGGGGCCGATGCGGGCTTGCAAGCTGCGCTCGACGCCGGCAGCCGAGGCAGCCGGCATGCCGCCGAAGGACGCCGGTGCGGGGGCTGGTGCAGGGGCTGGTGCGGGGGCTGGTGCGGGGGCTGGTGCGGGGGCTGGTGCGGGGGCTGGTGCGGGGGCTGGTGCGGGGGCTGGTGCAGGGGCTGCCGCAACCGGTGCCGCGCCGCTGGCCAGCACGCGGATGCGCTGCACCAAGCCAGCGGTTTCGGGTACCGCGGCGCTCGAGCCTTGATGCCGGGCCAGCAGGCCCTTGAGGGCGTCGGACGATTCCAGCAGCACATCGACCATGGGCGCTGTGGGCTTGAGCTCGTGGCGGCGCAATTTGTCGAGCAGGCCCTCCATTTGGTGCGTGAGCTCGGCCACGTCTTCGAAACCAAAGGTGGCGGCACCGCCCTTGATCGAGTGGGCGCAGCGAAAGATCGCATTGAGCTCTTCGTCATCGACCGTTTCAAGGTCGAGGTTGAGCAGTTGCTGCTCCATCTGTTCTAGGTTCTCACCGGCTTCTTCAAAGAAGATCTGGTAGAACTGGGTCAGGTCGAAGCCGTCGTTTTTCGCGTCTGCCATGGTCGGTCGAGTCTCGTTCGGGGCGGAAAAAGTGGGGAAGGCGGTGCGAAGCCAGCGCGCAGGGGTCAGACGATCACTTTGCGGATGACCTCGATCAGGCGTGCCGGGTCAAAAGGTTTGACCAACCAGCCGGTGGCTCCGGCAGCGCGCCCAGCCTGCTTCATCTGGTCGCTCGATTCGGTGGTGAGGATGAGGATGGGGGTCTGCTTGAAATGGGGGTGCTCGCGCAGCTTGCGCGTCAGGCCGATGCCATCGAGGCGCGGCATGTTCTGGTCGGTGAGCACGAGGTCGAACGGTTGTTTTTCGGCTTTCTCGAACGCATCGACGCCGTCGACGGCCTCCACCACTTTGAAGCCGGCGCTGGCGAGCGTAAATGAAACCATCTTGCGCATAGAGGCCGAATCGTCGACGGCAAGGATCGAATGCATGGAGGTACCTTGTTAATTTTGGGGGGAGGGTGGCAGGGTGCGGCGCAGCGCCTAGAACAGTTCGATCGAGCCGGCGTCCATTTCGCTTTGCGTCACCGGGTTGGGGTTGCGGGGCATGTGCGTGACCACCATGCCGGCTTCGTTTTCGTCGGGCTCGAGCGCTTGGTCGGCCAAAATATAGGCGCAACCTTTGAGCATTTTGCCAATGTGCACCAGTAGCTGCGAGGACATGTCATGAAACTGCAGCTCGGTCACAGAGGCGTGCAGGCTGCTTTGCAACTCGGCCTTGAGGGCCCCCTCGGGCATTTGCTCGGCGCTCTGCAAGGCGGCATTGAAGCGGTCCAGCAGGTTGGCGGTGGCGTGGTCGAGCAGGCCTTCAAGGCGCTTGAGGTCGTTCATGGCCACCAGCAACGAGTCTTGCAAGTCGGCCACCACCGACACCGGGATCTCGACCAACGGTTCGTCGCTGGGGGCGCTGGGCAAGGCCTCGACCGTGGTGTATTCCTCGCGCGGCCAGCGGCGCTGTTCGTGCGAGGTGGGTGCGGGTGTGTGCATGATGGCGAGCAAAAGGGCAATGTACTCGTTGAAGTTTATCAATCTGGCGCATCTTAGCCTGAAAATTCCAGCTTTAGCGCCTGTGCAAGTTTAGACTCGGGTCTAGAGGCACCCTGTTTTGAACCCTTTGCATCTGCTCCACCTCGAGGACAACCCCGCCGACCACGAATTGGTGCGGCGTTGCTTGGTGCGCGCCGAGTTCGAGGTGCGGCTGACCTTGGTCGAAACCATGGCCGACTTTGAGTCGGCGCTGCGGCAGGGCGAGGCGGACGCGGTGCTGGCCGATTACCATTTGGCCGGTTTTTGCGGCATGCAAGCGTGGGACTGGCTGCAGCAGCAAGGGCTGGAGCTGCCCTTCCTCATCGTCTCGGGGGCCATCGGCGAGGCCACGGTGGCCGATGCGCTGCTGCGCGGGGTGAGCGACTACGTCGATAAAAACCGGCTGGCGCGCCTGCCCACGGCCTTGCAGCGGGCACTGGAGCTGCACGCCAGCCGGCGCACGCAGGCGCAGGCGCAGGCCGAGCTGGCGGAATCGCGCCGCCGCTTGGTGGACTTGACCGAGCATTTGCAGCTTGGGCTGGAGCGCGAGCGCGCCGACATTGCGCGCGAAATCCACGACGACATCGGCGGCGCGCTGGCGGCGCTCAAGCTCGATCTGGCGTGGCTGGGGCGGCATCTGCCGCAGCCCGAGGCCCAGGCGCATGTGCGCGCGGCGCTCGAAATGGCCGAGCATGCGCTGCTGGCCAGCCAGCGCCTGATGCGCAACTTGCGGCCGGCGGTGCTGGACCAGGGTTTGGAGCCGGCCTTGCAATGGCTGGTGCGCACCTTTGCCGAGCGCACCGGGTTGGCGCTGCGGCTCGAAGGTGGTTTGCGTTTGCCAGTCGAGCCGCAGCTGGCGATGGTGGTTTACCGCACCGCGCAAGAGGCGCTCACCAACGTGCTCAAGCACGCGCAGGCGCGCAGCGTGCGGCTGGAGTTGAGCGACCTCGAAGGCGTGCTCACGCTGGAGGTGAGCGACGACGGCTGCGGTGCCAGCGCCGCCGATCTGGCCAAGCTGCAATCCTTTGGCCTGCTGGGCTTGCGCGAGCGCGCCCAAGGGGCCGGCGGCTGGCTCGATGTGGCCACGGCACCGGGCCAGGGCATGACGCTGATCCTTTCCTTGCCCTTGAATGGGACCAAGGCCGCTGACTGGGAATAAATGCCATGATCAAAGTCATACTGTGCGATGACCACGCCATGTTGCGCCGCGGTGTGCGCGACACGCTGGCCGAGGCGACCGACATCCGCGTCATTGGCGAGGCCGACGGCTACGCCAGCCTGCGCGAGCTGCTGCGCCAACAGCGCCCGGATGTGCTGCTGCTCGACGTCGATCTGCCCGGGCGCAGCGGGCTGGAGATTTTGGCCGTGTTGCAGCAAGAAGAGGGGCCGCTGCGCACGCTCATGGTTTCCATGTACCCCGAAGACCAGTACGCGCTGCGCTGCCTCAAGGCCGGGGCCATGGGCTACCTGAACAAGGGTGGCGACCCGGCGGCCTTGATCACCGCCGTGCGCACGGTGGCGCAGGGGCGCAAATACCTGCCGCCCGAGGTGGCCGAGCTGCTGGCCAAGCACTTGAGCGCGCCCGAATCGGCGCAGTTGCACGACAGCCTGTCAGAGCGCGAGTTGCAGACGCTGTGCAAAATCGCGACGGGCAAAAAGCTGGCGCAGATCGCCCAAGAGCTGATGATCAGCCCCAAAACCGTGAGCGTCTACCGGGCCCGGACGCTGGAAAAGCTGGGCTTGAGCAACAACGCCGAACTCACGGTGTACGCGATCCGCAACCAGTTGGTTTGACCCCGCGCCGGCGGGGTTTGCTGCGCGGCTCAACCGGCCAAGAACAAGTCGGTAACGACGCGCATGAGTTGCAGCACCGGCTGATCGAGCAGCGGCAACGTAAAGGCGATGCCCACCAGACCCACTGAGAGCGTGAGCGGAAAGCCGATGGCGAATACGTTCATTTGCGGCGCGATGCGCGTGATGATGCCCAGCACCACGTTGACGAACAGCAGCATGCCGATCATGGGCAGGGCGATCCACAGGCCGTAGTAAAAAATCAGCCCTCCCAGTTCGTGCAGGCGCATGGTCTGCACCACCGCCAGCATGTCGCCCCCCACCGGGAAGGTGTGAAAGCTCGCGGCCACCGCCATGATCAGCATCAGATGCCCGTTCATGACCACGAACAGCAGCATGGTGATGTTGCCAAAGTAGCGCCCGACCGGGCTCGACTGCGCGTTGGTGGCCGGATCGAAAAAGCCGGCGAAATTGAGCCCCATCTGCAAGCCAATGATCTCGCCCGCCATTTCCACCGCGGCAAAGACGATGCGCACCGCCAGCCCGATCGAGACGCCGATGGCGATTTGCTGGATCACCGCGCCCAGCGCCTCGGGGCTGGTGAGCGAGAGCATGGGCGGTTCGGGCAGCGCCGGCTGGATGCAGACCGCGATCAGAAAGGCCAGCGCCACCTTGAGGCGCATGGGCACCGAACGCGAAGAAAAGATCGGGGCGCTGGCAAAGACGCCGAGCACGCGCAGAAAAGGCCAGAAGATGGGCGCCACCCAGGCCATGATCTGGGCCTCGGTGAAAGTGATCATGGGGGCGTCCACGTGCCGTTGCCCCGTGCCCTAGATTGCGTACTCGGGGATCGAGAGCAGGATGCGGCGCAAAAAATCGACCAGCGTGGTCAGCATCCACGGCCCCGAGATCGCAAACACCACCACCGCCGCCACGATCTTGGGCACGAAAGAGAGCGTGGCCTCGTTGATCTGCGTCAGGGCCTGAAACAGGCTCACCACCAGCCCGACCACCAAAATCACCCCCAGCAGCGGCGCTGAGACGGCCAGCAGGATGAAGAGCGCGTTTTGACCGATGGTGAGTACGGCTTGGGCGTCCATGTTATTTTTATCAGATTTGACCGGACGGGCGCTAGACCACGAAACTCGCCGCGAGCGAGCCGATCAGCAGGTTCCAGCCGTCGGCGAGCACGAACAGCATGAGCTTGAAGGGCAGCGCCACCAGCACCGGCGAGAGCATCATCATGCCCAGCGACATGAGTACGCTGGCCACGATCAGGTCGATCACCAGAAACGGGATAAAGATCAAGAAGCCGATCATGAAGGCGGTTTTGAGCTCGCTGATCACGAAGGCCGGCACCAGCACCCGAAAGGGGGCGGTTTGCACGGTCACGCTTTCGTCCAAGCCGGCCAGGTTGGCAAACATGAGGAAGTCGGCTTGGCGGGTTTGCTTGGTCATGAACTCGCGCATCGGCGCTTCGGCGCGCTGCACCGCTTGCTCAAAGCTGATTTCGCCCCGGGTAAAGGGTTGGTAGGCTTCGGCGTGCACGCGGTCCAGCGTGGGGGCCATGACGAACAAGGTGAGAAACAGCGCCAGCCCGACCAGCACCTGGTTGGGGGGCGCCGCCTGCGTGCCCAGCGCCATGCGCAGCAGCGAGAGCACGATGATGATGCGGGTGAAGGCCGTCATCATGAGCAGCACCGCCGGCAAGAACGAGAGCGCGGTGAAGAACAGCAGGGTCTGGATGGGCACCGAAAAGCTGGTGCCGCCCGCGCCTTGGCCGATCAGAATCGGGAAGCTGCCCGGCGGTGCGGCGGCAGGTGGCACCGGGGCCCCTTGCGCCCACGCCAGAGCGCCGCCACCCAGCAGCAATCCCGCCAGCGCAGCCAAGCCCAGCGGCCGCCCCAGCCGGATCAGGGCAGCCTTCATGGGCGCGGCTCCGAGGCGGGCGGCGGCCCTGCGCCTAGAGATCGGGCCACCTTTTGGTACAGGGTTTCGGGGGCTGGCTGGGCCACCGAGGGCGTGGCGGGGGCGAAGGGGGCGGGGCCGGATGCGGATGACGCTGGTGCAGCGGCTGCGCCCACGAGGCGTTGCGTGTGCAGGGCACTGATGTGCTGCGGTGTCACGCCCAGCGTGAGCTGCACCGGGCCGTCGGGGCCGTTGACTTCGACCACCACCACACGCTGCTGGGGCCCCACCATGAGCTGCGACACCAGACGCAAATCGGCACCCAAGCCGCTGCCTGAGGGGGCGATGCGCTTGCGCATCCAATGCACGCCCCAGGCCAGCAGCACCATGACCAACAGCAGGCCGAGCGCCGGCAACATGGCGGTGAAAATTGACTGGTTCATGGCCTGAAACGAGCGGGCGCAGTGATGGGGCGCTGCGGCATCAGTTGCGGCTCAGGCGGCGCAGCCGCTCGGAGGGGGTGACGATGTCGGTCAGGCGGATGCCGAACTTTTCGTTCACCACCACCACCTCGCCTTGGGCGATCAGGTAGCCGTTGACGAGCACGTCCATGGGTTCGCCAGCCAGCGCGTCGAGTTCGACGATCGAGCCCTGCGCCAGTTGCAAAATGTATTTGATCGGCACCTTGGTGCGGCCCAGTTCGACCGAGAGCTGCACCGGGATGTCGAGCACCATCGAGATGTCGTTCGGGCTGTTGACGGCGCTGCCGGGGCTGGCGTCAAAGTGCGGGGCACCGGCGCTGAGGTCGTCGTTCACGCCCTTGCTGCTTTGCTCTTGCAAGGCCTGGGCCCAGTCGTCGGCCATGGATTCGGGGGTTTCGTCAGTCATGCTTGTCTCCATGCCAGGTGCTGGCTTGTTCGCGCCGCAATTGCACCACTTTGAGGGCGTATTTGCCGTTGTGGGTGCCGTATTCGGCCTGCAACACCGGCACCCCATCGACGCGGGCATCGATCACGCGCTCGCGTTCCAGTTCGATGAAGTCGCCCACTTTCATGGCCAGCAGTTGCTCGACCGTGGTGCGGGTGCGCGCCAGTTCGGCGCAGAGTTCGATTTCGGCGGCCTGGATTTCTTGGCCCAGCAGCCGCACCCAGCGCCGATCCACCTCCATCGAGTCGCCTTGCGAGGTGGAGTAGAGCAGGTCGCGAATCGGCTCCAGCGTGGCGTAGGGGATGCACAGGTGCAGCGAGCCGGTGATGTCGCCGATTTCGAGCGAAAAACTGGTGCTGACCACGATCTCGCTCGGGGTGGCGATGTTGGCAAACTGGGGCTGCATCTCGGAGCGCTGATAGACCAGTTCGAGCGGATAGACGCCCTTCCAGGCTTTTTTGTACTCCTCCGACACCACCTCGACCAGCCGGTTGATGACGCGTTGCTCGGTGGGCGAAAAATCGCGCCCTTCGATGCGGGTGTGAAACTTGCCGTTGCCGCCAAACAGGCTGTCGATGACGCCAAACAGCAGCGTGGGCTCGCACACGATCATGCCCGAGCCGCGCAGCGGGCGCACCGCCATGATGTTGAAGTTGGCGGGCACCACCAGCTCGCGCAGGAACATGCTGTACTTTTGCACCTGCACCGTACCGACCGAGATTTCGGGGCTGCGCCGGATCAGGTTGAACAAGCCAACGCGCAGGTTGCGGGCAAAGCGCTCGTTGATCACCTCCATGGTGGGCATGCGCCCACGCACGATGCGCTCTTGCTTGGACAGGTCGTAGCCGCGCACCGCGCCCGAGTCAATCTCGTCTTTGGCGAGTTTTTGGCTCTCGCCCGTGACACCCTCGAGCAGGGCGTCGATCTCGTCTTGGGACAGGAATGCGTCGCTCATGGTGCGGCTTAAATTCGGTCGAGCCGGCGGCTTACTGGACGATCAGGCTGGTGAACAACACCGCCTGCACCGGGCTGGGGGTGGTGCCTTGGTCGGGCAAGCCGGTGGTCTGGCGGATCATGCCCAGCATGTCGGCGGCCAGCGCGTCTTTGCCCGCCGGCGTCAGCAGCTCGGCAGCGGTGCGCTGCGAGGCCAGACGCAGCATGCCGTTGCGGATCGCGGGCATGAAGGCCGTGAGCCGGTCGGCGGTGGCCGAGTCGGCCAACTGCACCGAGATGCCGATTTGGGCAAAGCGCATGGCTCCCGGATCGGCCAGGTTGACCACCATGTTTTCCAATGGCATGAAGGTGGGTGGGGCGGCCGGGGCAGCGAGTTGCACCACCGGCTGGCCATCGGCGTCAAGTTCTTCTGCGGCCGGCTGAAACATCATCAGAGCCACCAAAATGGCAACCCCCACCAGCACGACGGCCACCACGGCAGCCAGGATGATGAGGAGCAGCTTCTTGCTCTTGGGTTTGGCGGGTGCAGCGTCGGGGGCAGCGGGTGCCGGAGGTTTTGCGGCCATGGTTTTGCCTTCTGTTCAAATACATCTGCCTAGGCAGTGCCGACCGATTCGGACGGCTGTATTGTGTCATGCCGATTGTGTGAGCAATCGGCGCCGGCTTGAGTCAGAAAAGCAGGCGTGGAGGCCTGCTTTTTGGATTTTTAAGGGGCTTGCGCGGTGCCGCCGGTGTCGGCTGTTAGGCGTAGACGCTCAAGCCGGCGCGACCGCTGGCCGGCTGCAGCACCAGCGACGGCGGCTCGGCGGCAGGGGTTTCGGTGACTTCGGCGCGCGCGCTGCTCGCCTGAGGGCGCTGCGCCGTGGAGCGGTCGGATTGGCCCGAGGCGCGTGAACCAATCGAAAGACCGGCCAGTTCGAGTCCGTTTTGGCCCAACATCTCGGACAAGGCCTCTTGGGCTTGGCTGCGCAGGCTCTCGCGCAGTTGTTCGTCGTTGGTGAGAAAGTCGAGTTGGGCTTGTTGGCCATCGAGCTTGATCTCGATTTCCAGGGTTTGATGCAGGCCCTCGTGCAGCAACAGGTTGGCCCGTTTGACCTGCCCCGCCAACCAGAAGCTGATTTGTTGCCCCAGCGGTTCCCAAACGGCATCCAGCCCTTGGGCCGTGGCCTGCTCGAGCAGGTGGCTGAAGTCTGCGTCGGCCTTGGCCGCTTCGGTGCCGGTGCCCGAGGCGGTCGGGCTTTCCACCAAGGTGCGGGCTGCATCGCCGCCACGCGCTCCTTGCCCCGAGCCTTCGCGCGCACTCGACTCTCCGCGTGCGCCGGCGGTGAGGGCGGCAAGCAAAGCGCCGGCGTCGGATTCGTCCGCGATGCCCTGGGCGGCAGCCGAGGCCGAGCCAGCCGCTGCGCCGGCTCCGGCTGCGTAAGGGTTCGGCGCCAATGCGGCTGCCGGGCGCGGGTAGAGGCTGGCTTGGCCCGCTGGGCCGGGTGCCAGCTCGGCGGCGGCTGGTGAAGCAGCCAAGTGGGTGGGTTTGGCGCGCGCCTTGGCGACGGTGGAAACCCAAGGGCTTGTGGTCTGTGGCTGCGCCGCAGCGGGGGCGGCTTTGCTGCTTGCTGCGTCTGCTGTGCCGATGCCGTTAGGGGTTGATGGCTCGGCGGGGCTGTTACTGGGTGTGCCATGGCTGGGTGTGGCCACGGCATTGGCCTCAAAGCGGGGTGGGGGCGAGGTGGAACTGGGTGGCTGGGGAGTTGTTGGCCCCAATGGGAAGGTTGGGGTGGGGGCGTCGCAGGCGGCGGAGGTGTGCTCAGCAGCGGGGTGGGTGATGTTTTGAGGCAAAGGGTTGCGCGCTTGGCTGTCGTCGGCAGCGAGCAACAAGGCGGCAAAGAAGTCGGCAGGGGCGGTGGTTGGTGCGTGCGCGGCTGCGGCGCCTGCAGCGGGCAGGCGGCGCGGGTTGGGCTCAGGTGCGCGTGGGGCTGCCGGGGCGTCGGTTCTCATGGGTTCGATCTCCAAGGGTGCAAATCGGCGTGCAAGCGGTGTTGCACGGCGGCCATTTCGTCGTTGGATTTTTGCTCTTGGCGCTGCTGTTGCAGCAGCCATGCTTGGTGGCGGCGCTGCTGAAACTTGCGCAGGCTGGCCAGTTCGCGCTCAGCTTGCATGACGTGTTGCTGGCACTGCTGCAGCCGCTGCGCAATCTGTTGCAACACCTCTTGTTGAAAGGCTTGGGCGTGGTCGAGCCGGCCCATGAACACCCGGTGGGTGTGCAGTTGCACACCATCGAAGCCCTGTGCGGAGCGCTCGCTCCAGCGCAAGCCGGTTTCGGCGCTGTAGCCTTGCAACTGGTTGAACTGCAGCAGCGCCTGGCGTTGTTCTTGTTGCAGTTGTGCCAGTGCCTGCAAAGCCAGGTCGCGCTTGCGCTGCGCGACGTCGATCACCAGCGACAAATCGTGGGCGGGGGCTTTCATGGCTGCGTTGGGTGGAGGTGGCTGGCCCGCGTGGCGTGGGCTTCGCCGATGGCCTCGGCCAGTTGCTGCACGCTGGCCTCGAACGGGGCTTGTTCGCGCATGTCCTGCATCAGAAAATGCTGCAGGGCGGGAAAGAGGGCGATGGCGCGGTCGGTCTCGGGGTCGCTGCCTGCGGCGTAGGCACCGAGCTGGATCAGGTCGCGGCTTTTTTGGTAGCGCGCATAGAGCTGGCGGTAGCGCCGCGCCCACTGCTGGTGCGTGGCGCTGGTGACGTTGTGCATCACGCGCGAGGCCGAGGCTTCGATGTCGATGGCCGGGTAGATGCCCGACTCGGCCATGCTGCGCGAGAGCACGATGTGGCCGTCCAGTATGGCGCGGGCGGCGTCGGCGATCGGGTCTTGCTGGTCGTCGCCCTCCGAGAGCACGGTGTAAAACGCGGTGATGGAGCCCTTGCCCTGCGCCGCGTTGCCGCTGCGCTCGACCAGTTGCGGCATTTTGGCAAAGCAGCTCGGGGGGTAGCCCTTGGTGGCGGGCGGCTCGCCGATGGCCAAGGCGATTTCGCGCTGCGCCATGGCGTAGCGGCTGAGCGAGTCCATCAGCAGCAGCACGTCGAGCCCGTCGTCGCGAAAGCGCTCGGCGATGGCCGTGGCGTAGTGCGCGCCCTGCAGGCGCAGCAGCGGCGGCAGGTCGGCCGGGGCGGCCACCACCACCGAGCGCGCCAGTCCATCAGCCCCGAGGATGTCTTCGATGAATTCTTTCACCTCGCGGCCGCGCTCGCCGATCAGGCCAACCACGATCACGTCGGCGCGGGTGAAGCGCGCCATCATGCCCAGCAGCACGCTTTTGCCGACACCGGAGCCGGCAAAGAGCCCGATGCGCTGGCCACGCCCGACGGTGAGCAAGGCGTTGATGGCGCGCACCCCGGTGTCGAGCGGCTGGCGCACCGGGGCGCGCTCCATGGCGTTGATGGGGCTGCGCTCCAGCGGCTCGACCACGACCGCGCGCAAGGGCCCCTGGTGATCGAGCGGATGCCCGTGCGAATCGACCACCCGGCCCAGCAGCCCGCCCCCAAGCGGCAGCCGCAGCACGCCGCGGTCGTTGGGCGGCAGGGGCTTGAAAGGGTCGCCCAAGCGCAGTTGCGGCCGGTAGGGAGGCAATTGGCGCACCCGTGCGCCGCTGGCCAGCCCCTGCACGTCGCCGGCCGGCATCAGGTAGGCGCGGTCAGCGTTGAAGCCCACCACCTCGGCCAGCACCGCGCTGTCGGGCTCGCCGGGGGTGTCGATCACGCATTGCGAGCCCACGGGCGCACGCACGCCCTGGGCTTCGAGCACCAAACCGGCTAGGCGCACCAGCCGGCCGCTGGTTTCGAGCGCGGTGTGCTGGGTGGCCGCCTGGTGCGCCAGTGCCATGAAGGCTTGCCAGCGCGGCGGTAGGTCTGGGGCTTGGGGCTCAGACATCGGCTTGCCCGCCGGGTTGCCAGGGCGGCTCCAGCCCCAAGTTGGCCACCGCGCGCTGCCAGCGTTGTTCCAGCCGCGCATCGACGCCGCCATGGGCGCATTCCACCACGCAGTCGCCCGGGCTCAGGGTGGGGTCGGGCTGCACCTGCACTGGCCTGCCGTGCGCCTCCAGCGCCGCATGCTCAGCCAGCAGGGCGGCATCCAGCGGGTGCAGGCGCAGAGTGGCCGGGCGGCCGTCGTCGATCAGCAAAGCCAGCGCTTCTTGGGCCACGCTGCGCAAGGGCGGCAGCGGGGTGCTGAGCTCACGCCGCACCACCTGGCGCGCCAATTCACAGGCCAATTGCAACACCTGTTCGGCCAGCGCCTGTTCGAGCCGATCAAAACCCGCTTGTGCCTGATGCAGCAGGGTTGCCACCCGTTCCGCCTGTTCGCGTTGCGTCAGCAGGGTTTGCTCCTGCAATTCGAGCCGCGTTTGTGCGGCGCCTTTAAGCTGGCCAGCCTCGAAGCCCGCGTCCCACGCCTGTTGGCGCAAGGCCTGCTCTTGCTGTGTCTGGTGCAGATCTTCTTGCGCCTGTGCCTCGGGGGTGGGGTGGCGCTGGGCTTGTCCGTCGATGGGGCCAAACTGCACCGCTGCCACCTCGAGCACTTCCTCGCGTGGGATGAAGCGCTGATAGTGCGAGGCGCGGCTAGACGAAGGCATCGTCGCCTCCGCCGCCAATCGAAATCTGGCCCTCGTCAGACAAGCGGCGCACCACCTTGAGGATTTCTTTTTGCTGCGCCTCGACTTCGGACAGCCGCACCGGCCCGCGCGATTCCAGGTCTTCTTTGAGCGCTTCGGCGGCGCGGCTCGACATATTGCCGAGGATTTTCTCTTTCAGCTCGCTGCTGGCGCCTTTGAGGGCGATCACCAGCGCGTCGGATGACACCTCTTTGAGCACCATCTGCATGGCCTTGTTGTCGAGCTTGTTCACGTCCTCGAAGGTGAACATCTTGTCCATGATTTTTTGTGCCAGATCGGGGTCGGACTCGCGGATCGAGTCAACCACGGTGGTCTCTAGGCTGGTGCCGAGCAGGTTGATGATCTCGGCCGCCGCCTTGACGCCGCCCAGTGAGCTCTTGCGGATTTTGTCGCCGCCCGCCAGCACCTGGTAGAGCGCTTCGTTGAGGTCTTTGAGGGCCATCGGCTGGATGCCCTCCATGGTGGCGATGCGCAGCATGACGTCATTGCGGGTGCGCTCGGTGAAATACTTGAGCACGCTGGCGGCGTGGTCTTGGTCGAGGTGCACCAAAATGGCGGCCAGAATTTGCGGGTGCTCGTTGCGCAGCAGCTCGGCCACCGAACTGGGGTCCATCCATTTCAGGCTCTCGATGCCCGAGACATCGCCCCCTTGCAGGATGCGGTCGATCAGCAACGAGGCCTTGTCGTCGCCCAGCGCGCGCCTGAGCACGGCGCGCACGTAGTTGTCGGTGTCCGAGACCAGCAGGCTTTGCGAGGCCGCCTCAGCGGTGAACTTGTCGACCACGCCATCGACCTTGTCTTTGCTGACGGCGCGCATGCGCGCAATCGTCTCGCCCAGGCGTTGTACCTCTTTGGGAGAGAAATGCTTGAACACCTCGGCCGCTTCCTCTTCGCCGAGCGACATGAGGAAGATGGCCGCGTCCTGCAGTCCGTCGTCGCTGTCAGCCATTGCGCGTTACCTTTGGGCTTGTCAAGGGCCCGATTGTCGCCCGATTGTCGCCATATGGGCCCCTCAGGTGGTGGTGGCCGGCGTCGCCGCTTCGCCGCTCATCCAGCCGCGCACGATGTTGGCCACGGCCATCGGGTTTTCGCGTGCCAGCCGTCGCGCATCCTCCAGCCGCAACTGCTCGGCCGTGGGTTCATTGGATGCGGGTGCGGGCAAGCCTGGACGCTGGGGTTGGTCGTCCACCAGCGCGTTGAGCTGGCCGCCCGGTGCAGCGCTGCCATCGGCGCCTTCTGAGGCTTGGGCCGCCATCAGCTTGAGCGAGGGCCGCACCATGCCCAAGAACACGATCAGGCCCAGCAGCAACAGGCCCAGTGGCCAAGCCAGGCTGCGGATCAGGTCTTGCAGCCACGGCTGCTGCCACAGCGGCAGCTCGATGGTTTCCACCGCGGTGCGGTTAAAGGCGGCGTTCATGACGTTGACGGTGTCGCCGCGCGGTTCGCTAAAGCCGATCGCTTCGCGCACCAAGGCATTGATCTGCGCCATCAGCTCGGGCGACAAGGGGGTGCTGGTGGGCTCGCCGCGGCGGTCGGTGCCTTCGGCATGGTTGAGCACCACGGCCGCGCTCAACCGGCGGATGTTGCCGGTGGCGCCGCGCGTGACGGCCACGGTGCGGTCGACCTCGAAGTTGGTGACTTGCTCGCGTCGGCGGTTGGCTTCGGCCGTACCGCCACCCACGTTTTGTCCCGGCACCACGCCCAAGGGAGCGGCATCGGGGGCGTTGATGGGGGCGGCAGCGGCCCCCGGCGGCAAGTTGGCCACCGCACCCGGCACGCCGGCGGGGGTTTGGTCGGTCTGGCTGCCGCTCTCGAGCAGTTGAGCGCTGCGCACGGCGGCTTCGTTGGGGGTTTGGTTGGGGCGGAATTGCTCGCTGGTCTGGTCGGTGACCGAAAAATCGACGTCGGCCGTGACCTGGGCGCGCACGTTTTGGCGCCCCACCAAGGGTTCGAGCAGATCCAAGATGCGCTGTGCATACATCTGCTCGACCATGCGCCGGTATTCGAGCTGGCGCGAATCGATGCCATTTTGTGCGCCGTCGGCGCTTTGCGACAACAGATTGCCCTGCTGGTCCACCACGCTCACGGCGGCGGGGCGCATTTCGGGCACGCTGCTGGCCACCAGATGCACGATGCCGGCCACTTGGGCGCGGTCCAGCGTGCGGCCGCCGTGCAGGGTCAGCAATACGCTGGCCGAGGGCTTTTGCTGCTCCCTGAAAAACCCGGTCTGGTTCGGTAGTGCCAGGTGCACGCGCGCTTCGGCCACGGCATTGAGCGAGGAAATCGAGCGCACCAGTTCGCCTTCGAGGCCGCGCTGGAAATTCAGGCGTTCTTGGAATTGCGTCATCCCCAAGCGGGCGCTGTCCATCAGCTCAAAGCCGACCACGCTGCCACGCGGCAGCCCTTGCGCCGCCAGTTGCAGCCGCACGTCGTGTACCCGGTCGGCCGGCACCAAGATCGCGGTGCCGCCCTCAGAGTGTTGGTAGGGCACACCGAGTTGCGACAACTGCTCGATCACGGCGCCGCCGTCTTGCGGCGACAGATTGGCGTACAAGACCCGAAACTCGGGCCGGCCGGCCATTAGGACGGCTGCCACCAGCAGGGCCAGCAGGCCTGCGGCGCCTAGGGCGAGCATGAGCTTGCGCCCGCTGTCCAAGCGCGCAAAGCCTTGCACCAGGCGGTTGGGACGGCCCGCAGCCTGGGCGAAGGGGGCATCAACGGTGGCAACGGCGGTGTTCATGCGTGGCGGTGGGGTTCAAGCGCCGTGAAAGGGCGGGAGGGCGGGCGGTTTGAGGCAATTATGAAAGCCCATCCCGGAATCTAAAGCAGGAAAAGCCCCTTGGATGGGTGTCTTATCGGGCTCAAGCTGGGCCGCGCCGAGCCGTAGCATCGGTTGCGTCGGATTGAACCCCGTACTGCAAGGATACTGCCATGGAATTGCGCCTTACCCCCCCCACGACCGTCACTGCGGGCGCAGTGCGCGCGCCAACGCGTCCACCCTCCCTCGAGGCCGGGGGCGCGGCTGAGGTTGCCGGTGCCAGTGGTTTTGGGCAGGCCTTCAAAACCGCGCTGCACAACGTCAGCGCGGCACAAAACCGGGCCACGCAGTTGCAGACCGAGTTCCAGATCGGCAACCCCAATGTCAGCCTAGAGCAAACCATGTTGGCCATGCAAAAGGCCCAAATCGGCTTTCAGGCCGCGCTGCATGTGCGCAACCGCATGATGCAGGCTTACACCGATGTGATGAATATGCAGGTTTGAGACTAGTGCAGCAGCCGCGACTGCGGCGGGTGCAAGACGGTGCCCAACTCATCCACCCAAGGTTCCACCAATTCTCGGATTTGCGCATCGTGGCGCAGCAGGGTGAGCATGATGCGCTGCTTGCGCGCGCGCTCTTCGGGTGTCAGGGGGGTCTCGCTGCCGAGTTCGCGCAAGCGCGCGATCAACACGGCGCAGGCGCTTTCGAGGCGCACCATCTCGTCCCAGTCTTGCGTCTGTGCCGCATCGAGCATCGCTTGGCTGGTTCTTTCGATCGCCTGATAGTAGTCGAGCAGGTGGATGGCCATGGTGGGTGGGTGGGTCGAAGGGGTGGATGCAAATTTTGGCGATCCGCGGGTCATGCCTTTTATATCGTTGGATTGGGCGCCGACTTGAGGAAATACTGGAGGGCTTGTGCCGGTCAGTTGTGGGCTTTGGGTGCGGGGCCGGGTGAGTGCGCCGGCTCCAGCGGGCGTGGCACCATGGGCTGCCACTGGATGGGGGTGGGCGGGGGTTCTTGGCCCAAGCGCCTGCCGTTGACGGTCAAGCCGTTGGCCGACAGGCGGGTCGCGGTGGCGGGGCCCACGCCGCGCACCCGGTTCGAAAAATCGCTCCAGTTGGCAAAGGGACGCTGTTGGCGCGCCGACACGATGCGCTCGACCATCACCGGGCCTATGCCCTTGATGGCATCGAGGTCGGCGGGTGAAGCCTGATTGGCCTCGACCGCTTGGGCCTGAGCCGAGGCCAGCGCCAACGCAGCGGCGCACAAAGCCGCCAAGACCCACTGGTGGGATGACTTGCCGAATCGGGCTTTCCACGATGCGCCCGCTGCCCATGCGCCATCCATGCCGCCTCCTGTGTGTTGCGCTTCCAACCCCTGCACAATAGCGCTTATCTTAACTTCAAGGCGGGTGTGTGTGGTGCGGCATGCGCGGCAGCCGCCCGGCCAGCTATGTTTGATCCCACCCAAGTGCCCGTGCTCGGCACCGACAGCCACCTGCCCGCCGTGGCGCTGGCGCAGTGCCAGCCCATGGCGCTGCGCCAGCGCTTTGCGGCCCCTCCGGTCTGGCAGCCCGAGTTGCACCACGAGCCCCGCTTCATCGACCGCGTGCCGAGCCCGGCGGCGGTGTTGATGGCGGTGCGCACCGGGCCGCAGCCCACGCTCTTGCTCACCGAGCGCAGCCTTGCCTTGCCCGATCACCCCGGCCAGATCGCGTTCCCGGGCGGCAAGATCGACGCCACCGATGCCGATGCGCAAGCCGCCGCCTTGCGCGAGGCGGAAGAAGAAATCGGGCTGCCGCACCAGGCGGTCGAGGTGCTGGGTCAATTGCCCATCTACACCACCGGCAGCGGCTTCATCGTCACGCCGGTGCTGGCGCTGGTGCCCGCTTGGCAGCGTTTGCAACCCAATCCGCGCGAGGTGGCGGCGGTGTTTGAGGTGCCGCTGGCCTATTTGATGAACCCCGCGCACCACCGCCGCCACGAGTTGCTTTGGCAAGGCAGCCACCGGCAATGGTTTTCCATGCCTTGGCACGACGGCACGCGGGAGTGCTACATCTGGGGCGCCACGGCGGCCATGCTGCGCAACCTGTACCGGCTGTTGAGTGCCTGAGCCGGCCCCGGCGCTCCGGCGGCGGGTGCGTTCTAGGACAGGCGCAGGACAGCCTGCACAGGGCTGGCCGAAAGCGGTTGCACTGGTTATGATGCCAACCCATGACCTTGTTCGCCCTCATTTTGGCTTTGGTGCTCGAACAGGCGCGCCCCTTGCCCGACGACAACCCGGCCCACGCTGCGCTGCGCGCTTGGGCGGCCGCTGCGCGCCGCTGGCTCGATGCCGGGCAGTGGCAGCATGGCTGGCTGGCTTGGGCGCTGGCGGTGCTGCTGCCCACCGTGCTCGCGCTGTTGATCTACGGCTTGCTCAACTGGGTGCACGGTCTGCTCGGTTTTGCGTGGGCGGCGCTGGTGCTCTACCTCACGCTGGGCTTTAGGCAGTTCAGCCACCACTTCACCTCCATCCGGGTGGCGCTGGAGTCGGGCGATGAGGCGGCGGCGCGGGCCGAGCTGGCGCGCTGGCAAGGGGTGGAGGTAGCCGAGTTGCCGCAGCAGGAGTTGCTGCGCCATGTGATCGAACACTCGGTGCTGGCCGCGCACCGCCATGTGTTTGGGGTGATGGTGGCGTTTGTGGTGTTTGCAGCGATGGGCCTAGGGCCGGCCGGGGCGGTCTTGTATCGCATGGCCTTGCATGTGGCGCGCCATTGGTCGGTGCGCACGGCGGTTGAAGTCGAGGACACCTCTGCCAGCGCAGCGCGGCGCGGCTGGCGCGTGGTCGATTACGTGCCGGTGCGCGCCACCGCGCTGGCGTTTGCTGTGGTGGGCAATTTCGAGGAAGCGCTGGCCAATTGGCGCCAGGAAGGCAGCCTGACCAAGGGCAACGACGGCTTGTTGTTGGCTGCCAGTGCGGGGGCCATGAACGTGCGCCTGGGCAGCGGCCCGCCCTTGGGTGAGCCCCTGTATTCACCCGAGTTGGGCTGGAGTGAATCGGATGCGCGCGTGCCCCAATTGGCGCATCTGGCCACCATGGTCGGGCTGGTTTGGCGCGGCGTGTTGCTGTGGCTGCTGCTGCTGGCGCTGGCGCTGCTGGCGCGCGCTTGGTGAGGTTTCCGCGGCGCCTTTCCTAATAGCGCGCCGCCACGCTGAGTTCGCGGTGCAGATCGACGTAGAGCCGGTAGCGCTGCTCGTTGATGCCCGCACCCACGGCGGCCCGCACCGCGCAACCCGGTTCGTGCAGATGGGTGCAGTTGTAGAAGCGGCACTGTCCGCAGTGCGCGTCGAGGTCGGGCATCAGGTGCGCCAGTTGCGGTGGCTCGAGGTGGCGCAAGCCAAACTCCTGAAAACCGGGCGAGTCGATCAGCGCCGAGCGGCGCTGTGCATCGAGCCAGTACCAGGTGCTGCTGGTGGTGGTGTGACGGCCCGAATTGAGCGCGCGCGAGACCGTTCCGGTGGCGGCCATGGCCGTGGGCACGAGCCGGTTGACTAGGGTGCTTTTGCCGGTGCCCGAAGGGCCCAGCACCAGCGTCGCGCGCCCTTCTAGGTGCTGGCGCAGGGCCTCGAGGCCGCCGTCGTCGTCAAGGCTTGCGGGCGCACCCGCTGCGCCGCCCGGCGCGTTCAGGCACAGCGGCAGCACGGTTTGCCCAAAGGCGCGATAGGGGGCTAGGCGCTCCCAGGCGCTGTCGAAAGCCGGGCCCAGGTCTTGTTTGTTGAGCACCACCAGCGCCTCGATGCCGGCGGCGCGGGCGGCCACCAGGGCGCGGTTGAGCTGGCTTTCGGAGAACACCGGATCGGCGGCCAGCAGCACCAGCAGCAAGTCGAGGTTGGCGGCAAAGGACTTGGTGCGCAGTTCGTCTTGGCGGTAGAACAGATTGCGCCGCTCCAGCGTGCGCATGATCGTGCCACCGTCGCCGCTGGGTTGCCAGCAGACCCGGTCGCCCACCAAGGGGGCGTCTTTTTTGCCACGCGGGTGGCACAGCAGGCGCTGGCCGTCGTCGGTCTCGACCCAGCAGTGGCGGCCGTGGGTGCCGACCACCAAACCCAGGCGCTCAGCCAGCCCCGAACCAGTGGCATCGGGGCACTGGGTAGGCATCATGCGCCCAAGCGCGCCAAGCGCTCGCCGGCGGGCGGGTGCGAGTAGTAAAAGCGCACGTACAGCGGGTCGGGCGTGAGGGTGCTGGCGTTGTCTTTATAGAGCTTGAGCAGGGCGCTGGCGAGGTCGCGCGGGTCGGCGTGCGCAACCGCAAAGGCGTCGGCCTCGAACTCTTGCCGGCGCGACAGCGCGCTCATCCACGGCGAAGCAAAAAAGCCGACCAGCGGGGTTACCAGCAAAAACAGGATCAGGGCCAGGGCCCCGTTGGGCTGCATCAGGTTGGGGGTCACGCCCAAGCCGGTGTAGAACCAGACTTGCTGCACCAGCCAGCCCAGCAGCGCCAAAGCGCCCAAGCTCAGCAGCGCCATCAGCGCGATGCGCTTGAGGATGTGGCGGCGCTTGAAGTGCCCCAGCTCGTGCGCCAACACGGCGTCGAGCTCGCCTGGCGCCAGCTGCTGCAACAAGGTGTCGAAGAACACCACCCGCTTAGCCGGCCCAAAGCCGGTGAAATAGGCGTTGGCGTGCGCGCTGCGCTTGCTGCCGTCCATCACGAACAAGCCCTTGGCCTGAAAGCCGCAGCGCGCCAACAGGGCTTCGATGCGCGTTTTCAGGGCCGGGTCTTGCAGCGGCTCGAAGCGGTTGAACAGCGGCGCGATCAGGCTTGGGTACAACACCAGCAGCAGCAGGTTGAAGGCCATCCACAGCCCCCACGCCCACAACCACCACAGGGGGCCGGCGGCCTGCATCAGCCACAGCAGCAAGGCCACCACGGGCAACCCGATCACAGCCCCCACGGCGGCGCCCTTGAGGCCGTCGCTGAGCCACAGGCGCGGGGTCATGCGGTTGAAGCCGTGCCTTTGTTCGAGCACGAAGGTGCGGTACCACGACAGCGGCAGCTCCAGCAGCGCCCCCAGCGCGGTAAAGGCCGCCAGCAGCGCCACCTGTTGCAGCAAGCCCGGCCCGAACCACGCCAGCAAGCCCTGGTTGAGGGCATTCAGGCCCCCCAGCAGCGTCCAGCCCACCAGCAGCGCCGCCCCGAAGCTGGTTTCGATCAGCCCCAAGCGGGTTTTGGCGATGGTGTAGTCGGCCGCTTTCTGGTGCGCCGCCAGCCCGATGCGCTCGGCAAAGGGTGCCGGCACGGCGGCGCGGTGTTGCGCCACGTGGCGCATCTGGCGCCCGGCCAGCCAGAGCCGGGTCAGCAAGCCAGCGGCCAGCAGCAGGCAAAACACGGCCGTCCACAAGGCCGGGGCAAAAACAGCAAAATCATTCATAGCCCGCAAGTATAGGAGCCGCCGCCCTATGCTGCAGGGACTGGGGCGAATCGGCGCACGAATCGGCGAGAATGCAGCCCATGCAAAACCCCGCCCCACCCTTGGCCGCCGCGGCCGAACTGCACCACAGCGACCAAAACCTGGTCTGGATCGACTGCGAGATGAGCGGGCTCGACCCGGACAAAGAGCGCCTGCTCGAGATCGCCGTGGTTGTCACCGGGCCGCATTTGAGCCCGCGCATCGACGGCCCGGTGCTGGTGCTGCAGCAAAGCGAGGCGCTGCTGGCGGCGATGGACAACTGGAACAAGGGCACGCACGGCAAGAGCGGTCTGCTCGACAAGGTGCGCGCCAGCCGCCTGAGCGAGGCCGAGGCCGAGGCCGAGCTGCTGGCCTTCTTGCGCCGCTACGTGCCCAAGGGCGGCTCGCCCATGTGCGGCAACAGCATCGGCCAAGACCGGCGCTTTTTGCTCAAGTACATGCCCAAGCTGGAAGACTACTTCCACTACCGCAACCTCGACGTGAGCACGCTCAAGGAGCTGGCCAAGCGCTGGCGGCCCGAGGTCTATGCCGCCTTCAAAAAGCAGCAGCGCCACACCGCGCTGGCCGACGTGCACGAGTCCATCGACGAGCTGGAGCACTACCGGCAGCATCTGCTGCGCTAAAGGGCCAGTAGGGCTGCGGGGTCGCCTTGAATTGGTGTTGCGATGATGTAGTTTTTAGACTACACTCCAAACATGTTTGAGTTGCTGCAAACCGAAGCCTTTCGCAAGTGGCGTTCTAGGCTCAAGGATGGGCGCGCTCGCACCGCCATTGCAGCGCGGCTCGATCGCTTGGCCTTTGGTCATGTGGGCGACGCCGAGCCAGTGGGTAAGGGTGTGAGCGAACTGCGCATCCACTATGGTCCGGGGTACCGGGTGTATTTTCAGCGGCGCGGCAATCAGATCATCGTTTTGTTGTGCGGCGGTGACAAAGCCTCGCAGGTGCGGGACATTGCTACCGCGCTGCGCCTGGCAGAGCAATGGAGTGAATGAGCATGAGCGAAAAACTGAGCCCCTACGATCCGGCCGAGGATTTGAGTTCCGACCAGGCCATTGCTGACTTCATGGCTGCGGCGCTCCAGACCCAGGATACGGCCTACATCTCGCATGCGCTGGGCGTCGTTGCCCGGGCCAAGGGCATGGCGCAGATTGCCAACCAGACCGGCCTGTCGCGCGAACAGCTCTACCGCTCCTTCAGCGCCCATGGCAACCCGACGCTGCGCTCCACGCTGGCTGTTATGAAGGCGCTAGGGATCGAGCTATCCGCAAAGCCGGTTGCGGGTCACTAAAAAATAAATTTGCACGCCGCGCGTAAATGCGCCATAATCGGGGGCTTCGCTGAAATACAGCGAAGACATTTGCATCTGCCTCACGCTTTTTTGGGGGTGGTTTCATGGGGCGCAGTCGGGCTTAAAGAGCAGCGGCACCGCCACCCCATCCAACCCCAGCCTGGTTGCACTGCCCCTTAGGGGGAAGCATAGCGCCCAGGTCGATTTGTTTGTGGTCGATGTGTTTTTTCACCACGAACGAATCGGGCGTACCCGCACGGCCAGCACGGCTGCGCGGCCTTCCGTTTTGTTCCTTTGCGCCTACAGTGCGCATGGACGAACGACATGACAGACATTGCTTACACCCCTGAGGCTGCCGACGCAGCCACCCCTGCCGCCGCCACGCCCGTGGTTGCGGCCACCCCCGTGGCCACCCCCACCGCCCCCTCGGCTTTTGCCGCCCTGGGCCTGGCCCAGCCGCTGCTCAACGCTGTGGCCGACCTTGGCTTCACCCAGCCCACGCTGGTGCAGCAAGCCGTGATCCCCAAAGCCATGCAGGCCGAAGGCACGGGCCGCTCCGGCGCGCAGGCTTTCACTGACCTGATGGTGTCGAGCCAGACCGGCAGCGGCAAAACGGCGGCGTTCCTGCTGCCGGTGCTGCACACCTTGCTGGTCCAGATGGAGCAGCAAGAAGCCGCCGAGCGCGCCGATTGGGAACGCCAACAAGCTGAAGCCGCTGCCGCTGGCCAGCCGGTTCCCAAACGAGCCAAGCGCCAAAACCCGTTGCTGGCGCGCCACTTCAAGCCCACCGTGCCCGGTGCGCTGGTGTTGTGCCCGACGCGCGAACTGGCGCAGCAAGTCGCCAACGACGCCATCGACCTGGTGCAACACTGCCGCGGCCTGCGCATCGCCAACGTGGTCGGCGGCATGCCGTACCAGATGCAAATTGCCAAGCTGCAAAACGCCAACCTGGTGGTGGCCACGCCGGGCCGCCTGCTGGACTTGCAGCGCAGCGGCCAACTGGTGCTCGACCAGGTGCAGTTTTTGGTGGTCGATGAGGCCGACCGCATGCTCGACCTCGGCTTTGCCGACGACCTGGCCGAAGTCAACCGCCTCACTGCGGCGCGGCGCCAGACCATGATGTTCAGCGCCACCTTTGCGCCGCGCATCCAGTCGCTGGCCACGCGCGTCATGCGCGAGCCGCAGCGGGTGCAGATCGACACCCCGCAAGACCGGCACGTCAACATCGAGCAGCGCCTGTACTGGTGCGACAGCCCGGAGCACAAGCGCCAGCTGCTGGACCACTGGCTGCGCGACGCCTCCATCGGGCAGGCGATCGTTTTTTCCAGCACCCAGATCGAGTGCGACGCCTTGGCGGCCGATTTGCAGCAGGCCGGTTTTGCCGCCGTGGCGCTGCACGGGGCGCTCAGCCAGGGCTTGCGCAACCGGCGCCTGATGGCGCTGCGCAGCGGCCAGGTGCAGATTCTGGTGGCCACCGACGTGGCCGCGCGCGGCATCGACGTGCCCAGCATCACGCACGTATTCAACTACGGGCTGCCGATGAAGGCCGAGGACTACACGCACCGCATCGGCCGCACCGGCCGCGCCGGGCGCCAAGGGATGGCGGTGACGATGGCCGAAATGCGCGACCGGCGCAAGATTGGCGATATCGAAGCCTTTAGCCAGCAAGTGATCGACACCCACACCATTGTCGGCATGGAGCCGCGCAAGCAACTCTACGAGAGCCGCAGCGAGCCCCGTCGTGGCCCGGGTGGTCGCCCACCGGCTGGGCGCGGTGCCCGCCCCGGCGGCTCTTTCAGCGGCCCGCGCGAAGGCGGTTTCGGTGCCCGGCCGACGCAGCACCAGCCGCACCACCCACCGCGCACCCCCGGCGAAGGGCCGCGCCACGGCTTTGGCAAACCTGCCGCCCCGGCACGCCACAGTCACGGGGATCGTCCGGCCTTCGGCGACCGCCCTGCGTATGGCGATCGTCCGGCCTTCGGCGGCGACCGCCCGGCCTGGGGTGACAAGCGCGAGCGCCCCCAAGGCGGCCCCAAGCCTTTTGCCGGCAAAGGCCGCACCAGCCGCTAAGCGGGTAATCCTGCTCATCCTCCCTCGCACGGCCATGCGCGCCGTAGGGGGGCGGGTGAGTGGCAAGGCGGGTTGCGGCGGCGGCCGTCGATGCGGCACAATTGCGTCACAGGGCGGCGCGCATGCGCCGCCAGGAGCCCTACCAGATGAATCCCTCCACCCTGATCGGGATGGTGGCCAGCGTGCTGTTGCTGGTCGTCGTCATGATTTTTGCGGCCGAAGACCCGCTGCTGTTCATCGACTTGCCGGGCTTGGGGATCGTGCTCTTTGGCACCCTGGCCGCTACCTTCATGAGCTACCCGCTGCGCGAGGTGCTGCGGGTGTTTCAGCTCTTTGGCACCGTGATCCGAAACGAGCGGCTCTACACCCAGAGCGCCATCGACGAGCTGGTCGATGTCTCGCGGCTGTGGATGCGCGACGACCTGGCAGCGGTCGAGCGGGCCCTGAAAAACGTCAACAACCCCTTCCTGCGCACCGGGGTGCAACTGGTGATCGAGCGCACCCCCGAGGCCGACATTCTGGACTTGATGCAGTGGCGCATCTCGCGCCTGCGCGCCAAGGAAACCGCCGAGGCGCAGTTGTTTCGCGTCATGGCCAGCTACGCGCCGGCCTTTGGCATGATCGGCACCTTGGTCGGGTTGGTCAATATGATGGACATACTGGGCACCGGCGACATGCTGGTGATCGGCGGCCATCTGGCGGTGGCCCTGATGACCACCTTCTACGGCATTTTGCTCGCCAACCTGATCTTCAAGCCGGTGGCGGTCAAGCTCGAGCGCCGCACCGAGCAGCGCGTGGTGCTGATGAACATGGTGATGCAGGGCATCGCCATGATGACGGCGCGGCGCAGCCCCTCGCTGATGCGCGAAACGCTCAAGTCCTTTGCGGCGCACCACGAAGACGAGATTTTTGACGGGCCGCAGGCAACGCCTAAATCGGGCGGCTGGTGGGGCTTGGGCCGGCGCAAAGCCAATCCGTCCAGCAAAGCCGGACCCAACCCCGCCGGGCGTCCATGAGCCCGACGCTGCTCGAGAGCATGCTGGCCCGCATGCCCCCCGGGCCCGGCTCGGCGGCGAACGCGTCCAGCCACCAGGCGGCGGCCACCGATGACAGCATGGGCCCCAACCGCTCCATCAGCGCGCTGCACAGCGGCCGTTTCGAGCGCTGGCACGTGGACCCGGTGCCGGTGCAAGAGGAGGAGGCCTGGCTGATCACCTACCTCGACATGATGACGCTGCTGCTGGCGATGCTGGTCGTGATGCTGGCTTTTTCCGAGCCGGTGAGCGAGGCCTTTCGCGGCGAGCGGCGCGAGATCGCGCTCGACCGGCTGTACCCGCGCGAGCAAGCCGCGGCTGATGCGGGCACCACCATCTTGCCGCCGGTGCCGCTGCCGCACCCAGCCACGGCGCCGGCGCGTCTGGAGGGCGACCCGGTCGACATCCGCGCCGCCCCGGTGCCGCCCGCGCCGCCCGCGCTCAACGTGGGCGATCTGGGCCAAAACGTCGATGTCGTCACCGACGCCAAGGGCGTGACGCGCTTTCGCATCAGCAGCGAGTTGCTGTTTGCGCCCGGCCAGGCCGCACTGACCCCGGCGGGGCAGCGCGTGATGGACGAGCTGCTGCCGGTGCTCAACCAGGCCATTGGCCACACCATCGTGGTCGAGGGGCACACCGACAACGTGCCCATCGCCACCGCGCGCTTTCCTTCCAACTGGGAGCTGGCGGCGGGCCGCGCCGGTGCGGTGGTGCGTCACTTGGAGACGCGCGGCGTGAATCCGATGCGGCTGCGCGCCACCGGCGTGGCCGACACGCAGCCGCTGGCCGACAACGCCACCGCGCCCGGGCGGGCGCAGAACCGGCGCGTGGAAATCGTGCTCGAAGCGCCGCCGGTGCAGTAAACGCAGGCGGACGCAGGCGGGCGCGTGGGCCAGCCGATAATCGGCCCATGATCCACCGTTTCGCGCCCGAATCCGCCCCCAGCCCGGCCTACACCCCCAGCCCCACCTCAGCCCTAGACCAGCCGTCGCCGCTGCTGCAAAGCCTCAACCCCGAGCAGCTCGCTGCCGTCACGCTGGGGCCCGAACCGGCGCTGATTTTGGCCGGTGCCGGTTCCGGCAAAACGCGCGTGCTCACCACCCGCATCGCTTGGCTGCTGAGCACCGGGCAAGTCGGCCCGGCCGGGGTGCTGGCCGTGACCTTCACCAACAAGGCCGCCAAAGAGATGCTCACGCGGCTGGCGGCGCTGCTGCCGCTGAACGTGCGCGGGATGTGGATCGGCACCTTTCATGGCCTGTGCCACCGCATGTTGCGCGCCCACTGCAAGCTGCTCAATCTGCCCGCCACGTTCCAGATTCTGGACATGCAAGACCAGCTCAGCGCCATCAAGCGGCTGCACAAGCAGCTCGCCCTCGATGAGGAGCGCTTCAAGCCCAAGGAATTGCAGTGGTTCATCAACGCCTGCAAAGAGGAGGGCCAGCGTGCACACCAGGTGCCCGCGCGCGATGCCGAGCAGCGCCACAAAATCGAGTTTTACCGCCTGTACGAGGAGCAGTGCCAGCGCGAAGGCGTGCTCGACTTTGGCGAGCTGCTGCTGCGCAGTTTCGAGCTGCTGCGCGACCACGACCCGGTGCGCGAGCACTACCAGCGCCGCTTCCGGCACATACTGGTCGATGAGTTCCAAGACACCAACCGCCTGCAATACGCCTGGCTCAAGCTGCTGGCCGGGCGCATGGAGGGCAACCAGTTTGTGCCGGCCGGCAACGCCGTGCTGGCGGTGGGCGACGACGACCAGAGCATCTACGCCTTTCGCGGCGCGCGCGTGGGCAATATGGCCGATTTCGTGCGCGAGTTTGGCGTGCGCCAGCAAATCAAGCTGGAGCAAAACTACCGCAGCCAGGCGCACATACTGGAAGCCGCGAACCGGCTGATCGAGCACAACCAGGGCCGCTTGGGCAAAAACCTGCGCACCGACCAGGGCACGGGCGAGCCACTGCGCGTCTATGAAGCGCCGAGCGACTACGCCGAGGCCAACTGGATCGTGGATGAGGTGCGCCAGCTCACCGGCCGCGATGGCCTGCCGGCGCACCAGGTGGCGCTGCTGTACCGCAGCAACGCGCAAAGCCGGGTGCTGGAGACGGCGCTGTTCAACGCCGGGCTGCCGTACCGGGTCTATGGCGGGCTGCGCTTTTTCGAGCGCGCCGAGATCAAGCACGCGCTGGCCTACCTGCGCCTGCTCGACAACCCCGCCGACGACACCAGCCTGCTGCGCGTGCTCAATTTTCCGCCACGCGGCATCGGGGCGCGCAGCGTGGAGGCCTTGCAAGCGGCGGCGCAGGCGGCCGGCTGCTCCCTGCACGATGCGGCCAGCGCGGTGCCGGGCCGGGCCGGGGCCAGCCTGGGCGCCTTCGTGGCCTTGCTCGATGCCTTGCGCGAGCGCTGCCAAGGCTTGGCGCTGCGCCAGATCGTGGAGCAGGTGTTGCAGCACAGCGGCCTGCTGGCGCACTACCGCGCCGAGCGCGACGCCAGCGAGCGCGTAGAAAACCTAGAGGAACTGCTCAACGCCGCCGAGAGCTTTGTGATGCAAGAAGGCTTTGGCCGCGACGCGGTGGCGCTGCCGCTGGACGAGACGGCGGCGGCCGAGGCAGGGGCAGCGGCCAATGCAGGCAACCCACCCGATGAGGAGCCGCCCAGCGGCGAAACCCTGAGCCCGCTGCAAGCCTTCCTGAGCCACGCCGCGCTGGAAGCGGGCGACAACCAAGCCCAGAGCGGGCAAGACGCGGTGCAGCTCATGACCGTGCACGCCGCCAAGGGGCTGGAATTCGACGCCGTGTTCATCACCGGGCTCGAAGAAGGCCTGTTCCCGCACGACAACGCCAGCAGCAGCGCGCAGGCGCTGGAGGAGGAGCGGCGGCTGATGTACGTGGCCATCACGCGCGCGCGCCAGCGCCTGTATTTGAGCCACGCCCAGACGCGCATGTTGCACGGCCAAACGCGCTACCACCCGCGCAGCCGCTTTCTGGACGAGCTGCCACCGCAGTGCCTGCAGTGGCTCAGCCCCAAACCGGGTGCAGTGGCCGGGCTGGCCCGTGGGTCGACTGGGCTGCAACCGGCTTGGGGCCGCAGCGCCTTGGTGCCTGAAGTGCCGGGGGTGCCCGGTCTGCCCAGCCGCAGCGCCCCAGCCACAGCCGACACGCACGGCATCCGCAGCGGCATGGCGGTGTTTCACCAAAAATTTGGCCAAGGCAAGGTGCTGGCCGTCGAGGGGCGCGGCGACGATGCGCGCGCCCACGTGAACTTTACGCGCCACGGCAGCAAATGGCTGGCGCTGGCGGTGGCCAAGCTCACGCCGCTGTAGCGCAGCGGGGCCGCGTCAGGCCGGTGGCTGCCCTTCGTCGGTCTCGAAGCTGTCGCGGAAGGTGAAGTAGAGCGAGGTAAAAAAGATCGCGCTCATCAGCATCGCCACCGGGAACAGCAGCATGCCGATGAACTGCGGCCCACCCACCAAGCCGCCCAGCAGCACCAGCAGCAGCGAGACGCCAAAGAACACCACGCCCCAGCCAAGGAAATAGACCAGCAGCGCGGCCTTGTTGGTCCAGCACGCCAGCGCGCTAAAAAACAGGCTCTTGAGCGGCGACACCCCGTGCCAGTGCACCAGCGCTGGGGCGTGCCAAAACAGCAGCCCGAGCGGGATGTGCAGCAGCACGCCGATCATCATGCGGTTGATGGCCTCGGGGTTGAGCACCAGGTCTTCGGGGCTGGGGGCGGTGCCCGGAGCGGGCACGCTGGCTGGATCAACCAAGGGCGTGGGCGCGCCGCCGGTGAGCAGCAGCGTCAGGCCCATGATCAGCAGCGAACCCGCGGCGTAGATCATTCCCAGCACCAGCATGGCGCGTGCGCGCTCGCGCCCGGCCTGGAAGGCGCTGGCCAACACCGCGGGCATGGGGAACTGCCCGGCGGCGGCGATGCGTGTGGCCGCCATCAGACCCAGCGTGGCCGCAGGCAGCAGCGCCAGCGCCAGCGCCTGCCCCAGCAGCGGCACCATCGAGAGCACCGTGACCAGCAGCATGAACATGAAAAACAGCCCGGCCAGCGCCAGCGGCTGCTTGAAAAAAGTGCGCAAGCCCAGTTTGACCCACAGCCAGCCGGTGCGCGCCGGTACGCGGTGCAGCCTCATGCGTGGGCCACCCGGGCGCGCAGCACGCGCTCGAAGTGGGTCGGGTCGTGCGGTTGCAGCAGCGCAGCCGAGCGCGGCAAATACCAATCCCACAGGCGCGAGAGCCAAAAGCGCAGCGCCGCAGCGCGCATCAGCATGGGCAGCAGAGTTTGTTCGGCCGCTGTGAAGGGGCGCACGCGCTGGTAGGCGTCGAGCAGGGCGTGGCTGCGCGCCGCGTCGGGCTGGCCGCTGGCGAGGTCGATGCACCAGTCGTTGAGGCACACCCCGAGGTCGAACAACCAGGTGTCGCAGCCGGCAAAGTAGAAATCGAACACGCCGGTAAGCTCACCGCCCTCGAACATCGCGTTGTCGCGAAACAGGTCGGCGTGCACCGGGCCGCGCGGCAGGGCCTGGTAGCCAGCCTGCTGCACCAGCGCGTTTTGCAGCGCCAGTTCGCTGCGCAGCAAATCGGCCTGCTCCGGGGCCAGGTGTGGCAGCACCAGCGGCGCGGTTTCGTTCCACCACGCCAGGCCGCGCAGATTGGGTTGCTGGCGCGGGTAGTCCAGCGCCGCCAGGTGCATGCGCGCCAGCAGGGTGCCCAGTTGCGCGCAGTGGCCGGGCTGGGGGCTGAGTTCGCTGTGGCCGCGCAGTTTGTTGACCACCGCCGCCGGTTTGCCCTGCAGCCGGTGCAGGATGTGGCCGCTGGCGTCGGGGGCCGGGTTGGGCACCGGGATGCCCTTGGCCGCCAGATGCTGCATCAGATACAGGTAAAAGGGCAGTTGCTCAAAGCCTAGGCGCTCGAACAGCGTGAGCACGTATTCGTGGCGCTCGCCGCTGGGTGCGCGCACCGAGGCAAAGTAGTTGGTGTTTTCGATTCCGCCCGGGCAGCCGCGCAGCTCGATCAGTTCGCCCAAGCCCAGCGGGCGCAGCAGCGCCGCAGCCTGGGAGGGCGTGACTTCGGTGAATACCGCCATGGTCAAGGGTTTCGGGGCGCGCCGCCGGCGCTAGAAAGGGTGGCTTGCATAGGCTGCGATTGTAGGCGGCACAATGCGGGCATGACCCAAGCCACACTCCCAAGCGCAGACCACCCCGCCACGGCCCCCACCCTGCTGCTGGTCGATGGCTCCAGCTACCTGTACCGGGCCTACCACGCCATGCCCGATCTGCGCGCCGTACCCGGCGACCCCGGCAGCCCGGCCACCGGCGCGCTGCGCGGTCTCATCAACATGGCGCAGGCGCTGCTGCGCGAGCACCCGGCCCAGAGCGCGGCCTTCGTGTTCGACGCGCCCGGCCCCACCTTTCGCGATGCGCTCTACCCCGCCTACAAGGCGCAGCGCAGCCCCATGCCCGACGATTTGCGCGCCCAGATCGAGCCCATCCACACGGTGCTGCGCCTGCTCGGCTGGCCGGTGCTGTGCGTGCCCGGTGTGGAGGCCGACGACGTGCTCGGCACCCTGGCGCAGCAAGCCGCCGCAGCCGGGATGCAGGTGCTCATTTCCAGCGGCGACAAAGACCTGAGCCAACTGGTGCAGCCGCGCATCACGGTCATCGACACGCTAAGTGGTAAGCGGCGCGACGTGGCCGGGGTGCAGGCCGAATTCGGCGTGCCACCGCAGCAGATGGTGGACTACCAGTGCCTGGTGGGCGACGCGGTGGACAATGTGCCCGGGGTGGAGAAGGTGGGGCCCAAAACCGCCGTCAAGTGGCTGCTCGAATACGGCTCGCTCGACGCCATCGTGGCGCGAGCCGCGCAGATGCCCGGTGCCGTGGGCGAAAAGCTGCGCCAGGCGCTGGATTGGCTGCCCACGGCGCGCCAGTTGCTTAGCATCAAGACCGATTGCGATTTGAGCGCGCACCTAGACCCTGCCGCGCCCTTGCAGCAAGCGCTGCGCCTGCAAGCGCCGGATCAGGCGGCGCTGCGCGATTTTTACCAGCGCTACGGCTTCAAGACGCTGGTGCGATCGCTGGAAGCGGTTCCGGGCCGGGCCGGGGTCGCACAGTCCGGGGCCGATCAGCTTGGTGGGATGGGGCTTGATGCACCAGGCGCTGCTGTGGCCGCCTTCGGGCTGGCTGAGGCGGCGCAGGCAGGGCAGGGGGCCGCGGAGGGCGCCGATACCGCACCCACCGCGCCACCTTGCCAGTACGAGACCGTGCTCACCTGGGAGGCGCTGCACGCCTGGCTGGAGCGCCTGCAAGCGGCCCCGCTGGTGGCGCTGGACAGCGAAACCACCGGGCTCGACCCCCTGCGCGCCGAAATCGTCGGCCTTTCGTGGAGCATCGAACCGGGCCAAGCGGCCTATCTGCCGCTGGCGCACGACTACCCCGGCGCGCCGCCGCAACTGCCGCGCGAGCAGGCGCTGGAGTGCCTGCGCCCCTGGCTGGAAAACGCGGCCGCGCCCAAGCTCGGCCAGCACATCAAATACGAGCGCCACGTGTTCGCCAACCACGGCATAGCCCTGCGCGGGCTGGACCATGACACGCTGCTGCAAAGCTACGTGCTCGAAGCCCACCTGCCGCACAGCCTGGAGAGCCTGGCCGAGCGCCATCTAGGCCTGCGCGGCACCAGCTACGCCGAGCTGTGCGGCAAGGGCGCGCAGCAAATACCGTTTGCACAAGTGGACATCGAACGCGCCAGCAGCTACGCCTGCGAAGACAGCGATTTCACGCTGCAGGTGCACCAGCGCCTGTGGCCGCGGCTGCAGGCCGATGCCAAACTGGGCGCGGTGTATGCGCTCGAAATCGATTGCTCCGAGGTGCTGTACCGCATCGAGCGCCACGGCGTGCTGATCGACGCCGCCACGCTGGCGCGCCAGAGCCACGAGCTGGGCCAGCGCATCGTGGCGCTGGAGGCGCAGGCCCACGCCAGCGCCGGCCAGCCCTTCAACCTCAGCAGCCCCAAGCAGTTGGGCGAGATTTTGTACGACCGCCTCGGCCTGCCGGTGCTCAAGAAAACCGCCACCGGCGCGCGCAGCACCGACGAAGAGGTGCTGGAAAAATTGGCCGAAGACTACCCGCTGCCGGCCCAAATCTTGCAGCACCGCTCGCTCTCCAAACTCAAAAACACCTACACCGACAAGCTCGCCGCGCTGGCGCACCCGCGCAGCGGGCGCGTGCACACCCACTACGCGCAGGCCGTGGCCGTGACCGGGCGCTTGTCGAGCAACGAGCCCAATCTGCAAAACATCCCCATCCGCACCCCCGAGGGCCGGCGCGTGCGCGAAGCCTTCGTGGCCGCGCCCGGGCACCTGATCGCCAGCGCCGACTATTCGCAGATCGAGCTGCGCATCATGGCGCACCTGAGCGACGACCCGGCCCTGCTGCGCGCCTTCCACACCGGGCAGGACGTGCACCGCGCCACCGCCGCCGAGGTTTTTGGACTGGTGCCCGAGCAGGTGAGCAGCGAACAGCGCCGCGCCGCCAAGGCGATCAACTTTGGCCTGATCTACGGCATGGGCAGCTTTGGCCTGGCCAAGGCGCTGGGGATAGACAACACGGCGGCGCGCAACTACATCGAGCGCTACTTCGAGCGCTTTGCCGGTGTGCGCCGCTACATGGACGCCACCCGCGCCCAAGCCAAGGCCTGCGGCTACGTGGAGACGGTGCTGGGCCGGCGCCTGTATCTGCCAGAGATCAACTCACCCAACGGCCCGCGCCGCGCCGCCGCCGAGCGCGCCGCCATCAACGCCCCGATGCAGGGCACCGCCGCCGACCTGATCAAGCTCAGCATGGTGGCGGTGCAGCATGCGCTCGACGCCCAAGGCCGCGCCAGCCGCATGATCATGCAGGTGCACGACGAACTGGTATTCGAGCTGCCCGCCGCTGAACTAGACTGGCTGCGCAGCGAAGTGCCGCGACTGATGGCCTCGGTGGCGCAGCTCAAGGTGCCGCTGCTGGCCGAAGTGGGCGTGGGCGCCAACTGGGAGCAGGCGCATTGAGGGGGCTATCTGCGTCCTGCGCCGTGCTCGGGGTCGCGGCTTTGGTGGCGCACAACCAGAATGCGCAGTTCAAGGCCCTCGTGGCGGTAGATGAGCGAGTAAGGGAAGTCTGATAGGGGGTGGGCTCGGCGGCCATCAGCAGTCGGCGTGCCAAGGCCCGGATGCTGCTCCAGCAGCTGGGCAACCCGCTCAAACTCGTTTAAAAACCGGCGTGCCAACCCGGCCCCGGCCTCGTTTTGGTAGAAGCGCACGGCTTGTGCAAGGTCTTCGGCGGCCAGGCGGTGGATGGAACGGGTCATTGCACTGCGGCGCGCAGCTTGCCAAGCACGTCGTCCAGCGCGAGCAGCGCCGACGGATCGCTGTCGGCTTGAGCGTCTCGCTGCGCCGCTACGGCGTCCCAAGCCGAATCGCGCGCTGCATCGGCATCTAGGCTGGAAACAATCTGGTCCAGCAGACGAATGCGCTCTGCCTTGGGCAACTGCAACAGTTCGGATGCGAGGACTTCTACTGGCATTCCCATGAAATGGCTCCGGTTGTGATGTCCAGTAGCTTGCCACAAACGGCGGATGGCTGGATGGGTGGCAGAGCAAAATCTGCCGGCTTTAGCGCGCCACAGTCGAAGTGGCCAGCCCCATGGCCAGCGTCTGCTGCGCGCCGATGCGGGTCGGGCCGTTGCAGTCGGCGGCCATAATCTGGCGCAGCACGTTGCTGGAACCGGGCTCGGGCAGCATGGCGTTGAGGTAGCGCGCCAGCGTGAGTTTTTGTGCGGCGTTGGGCTGGCTGTGGCAGGTGCGCGGGCCAAAGTCGAGGTCGGGCGGCAGCGGCGTGAAAGCCAGCAAGGCGGGCTGTGGCAGCAGCGGCAGCACCCGCTGCGTGCCGGCGGCAAACACCAGCAGGCAGGGCGTGTCGCAGGTGCGGCCCGGCTGCACTTGGGTGTCGAACTGGCGGTTGCGCAGCATCGAGCCGATGGTGATGGCGCTGCCCAGCTTACCCGCCGTGGCCTCCAGCAACAGGCGCCGGCTGCTGCAGCGCGCACCCTGCAACTGCTGCAAACCCGTGTGCAGGCGCCGCACCGTGCCTTCGTGTATCTCGCCCTGCAAGGTGATGCTGCACGCGGCGCTGCGGGTGTCGAGCAGCAGACGGCCGCCCTCGAAGGGCAGTGTGCTTAGGCCGGGTGCGGCCGCAGCGGCCGGTGCTGGGCTCGGGGTGGGTGCAGCAGGCGGTGGGGTGGGTGTGGCGCAGCCGACCACCAGCAGGGCCAGAGCGGCCAACCCAAAAATTCGCGCAAGCATGTGTACAAGGACCAAGTCAAGTGGGGCAAGGGTATGGGCGCAGTCTGCGCTGGGCCAGCCAAGCGCAACGCCGACCACCACGCCAACCCTACCGACGGCCAAGCAGGGATGGATCGATTTTAGGTATTCTCGCCGATAGTTGGCGGGCTTATCATTGGCAGGATTAATCTCAACCCAAGCGCAGCCGCGCCCACCCGCCGGCCGCCACACGAAACCACGATATGGCCAAAGGCATGATCCTCGCCGCCGGGCAGGGCACGCGCGTGCGCCCGCTCACCAAAGACCTGCCCAAACCCATGGTGCCCATACTGGGCAAGCCGGTGATGGAGTACCTGATCGAGCACCTGGCGCGCCACGGCGTGCGCCAGATCATGGTCAACGTGGCCTACAACCACCGCAAGATCGAGGACTACTTTCGCGACGGGCACCGCTGGGGCGTCGAGCTCGGCTACTCCTACGAAGGCGTGTATGACCACGGCGACATCCTGCCGCGCCCGCTGGGCTCCGCGGGCGGCATGCGCCACATCCAAGACCAGAGCGGCTTTTTTGACGACACCACGCTGGTGCTGTGCGGCGACGCGCTGATCGACCTCGACTTTGGCGCTGCGCTGGAGCAGCACCAGCGCCAGGGCGCACTGGCCAGTGTGGTGACGCTGGACGTGCCGCGCGAGCAAGTGGGCAACTACGGCATCGTGGTCGCCGGGCCCGACGGCCGGGTGCAATCCTTCCAGGAAAAGCCGCAGCCGCACGAGGCCAAATCCACCCACGCCAGCACCGGCATCTACATTTTCGAGCCCGCCGCGCTGGAGCTCGTCCCCAGCGGCCAGGTGTTCGACATCGGCAGCCAACTGTTCCCCTTGCTGGTCGAGCGCGACCTGCCTTTTTACGCCCAAGAGCGCAGCTTCAACTGGATCGACATCGGGCGCGTGAGCGATTACTGGTCGGTGCTGCAGCGCGTGCTGCGCGGCGAGCTGGCCGATATGCGCATGCCCGGCACCGAGGTGCGCCCCGGCGTGTGGGCGGGGCTCAACACCCGCATCGACTGGAACGCGGTGCACATCCAAGGCCCGGTGTATCTGGGTTCGAGCGTGCGGCTCGACCCCGGCAGCTCGGTCATCGGCCCGGCCTGGATCGGCCACGGAAGCCACGTGCGCGCCGGTGCGCGGGTCGAGCGCAGCGTGCTGTTCGAGTACACCCGCATCGGCGCCGGCATGTTGTTCCAAGACATGATCGTCTCGCCCAGCTACTGCGTGGACCGCCACGGCCACGCCACCTACGTGGGCGACGACCGCTTTCCGCTGCGCTGGGGCGATGCGCGGGCTTGAGGGGCGCTTCGGCGATACTCAGGGCCCATGCACCGCACCATCTTCACCACGCCAGTCGTCAACACCTTGCTGCGCGGCGGCTCGCTGGCTTTTTTGCGCCTCACGGGCTGGAAGGTGGAAGGCAGCCTGCCACCCGAGGCGGCCAAGAGCGTGTTGATCGCCGCCCCCCACACCAGCAACTGGGACTTGCCCTACACGCTGATGGTCTCCTTTGCCCTGCGCCTGACCCCCTACTGGATGGGCAAGCACAGCCTGTTCAAGTCCCCCTTTGGGCCCCTGATGCGCTGGCTGGGCGGCATTTCGGTCAGCCGGGAGCAGTCGGGCAACCTGGTGGAGGCATCGGCCCGTGCCATTGCCGAGGCCGACGCCCCGCTGCAGCTCATCGTGTCGCCCGAGGGCACGCGCGCCAAAACGCGCTACTGGAAAACCGGCTTTTACTACATCGCGCAGGGTGCCCAAGTGCCCATCGTCATGGCCTATATGGACTACACCCGCAAGCGCAGCGGCCTAGGGCCATTGTTCGTGCCCAGCGGCAACCTCGAGGCCGACATGGCCGCCATCAAGGCCTTTTACGCGCCCTTCCAAGGCAAGAACGCGGCCCAGTTCGAGGCCAAGCCGCCGCATTGAGCAGGCGGCTTGGGCGCGACAGCCCGCCCGCACGGCAAATTCCAAGCCATCGAAGCCGTTTCTATGCGTGAAGCGCCGAGAGCGCATCAGGGTTGGCTTCGACGATCTTTAGCAAGGCGCGCGCAGGTCCTGCTGGACGCACGCGATGTTGCTCCCAGTTCTGCAGGGTCTTGGGCTTGACGCCGATCAGGTGGGCGAAACGACTCTGCGACAGACCGGTGCGCTCACGGATCGCCTTGACATCGGGCTCAGGAAACGCCTGCACGCGAACGCCCAGCAGCTTCTCGCCGCGCATATGGCGCCCCATGTCGCGCACGCTGTCGAGCAACTCGTCGAACTGTTGGTCATTCATCTGGTATCTCCGCTTGCATGATCTCGGCCAACCGCCGCAGTTGAACGGGTGTCAGATTGGTGCTGACATTTTTCGCATAGGCATAGATCAAGTAGCACTGCTCCTTGCTCACCCAGTGGTAGTAGATGACCCGTGCCCCACTGCGCTTGCCCCTGCCAGGCAACGGAACACGCAACTTGCGCAGCCCCCTGCCGCCGGGAATCAAGTCGCCAGCGGCGGGATTTTCCAGCAAGGTGTTCTGCAGCGCGGCGATATCCTCATCCGCGAACAGTTCGGCTGCACAGCGGATGAAGATCGGAAGTTCCACAAAAACCATGACTTCCATTATCCGCTAGAAGCGGATAACGGTGCAAGCCCAAGCCTTATCCGACGATGTATGAGCCTACACGCAAAACGTGGCCGGACCCCATTGTCGTTGCGCTATCATCCCCCAAGCCTTTCAACCACCGCACGATGCGCCTTTCCGCCTTTGAACGCCAAACCCTGAAGCAGGCCGCTCTGAGCAGCTTTGGGCCCGGCGTCGTGTTGCGCCTGTTTGGCTCGCGGGTGGCCGACGGGCAGCGCGGTGGGGATATCGATCTGCTGGTTGAGACCCAACTGCTCGATCCGGCGCAAATCGCTCAGGCGCACACCCGCTTCCTGGCGCGGGTGTATAGCCATTTGGGTGAGCAGATGTAGCCGCTGCGCGGATGGAACAGGGCAATCTCTCCAATGTGGAGTGGTTCCGGGGCATTGGTGAGTACAAGATCGACTGGGGGCCGGGTTACCGCATCTACTTGGCCAAGGACGATGGCACTGACCCGTGATTTCAAAAAAACCGTGGCTGCCCGCGTGCAGAGCGATCCGGCGTTTGCCCAGGCCCTGCTGGACGAGGCGATCACCCTGCTCATCGACGGCGAGCCCGATAGCGCCAAACTCATCCTGCGCGATCTGGTGAACGCGACGGTAGGGTTCGAGTCGCTGGCCGAGGAAATTCACAAGCCGGCAAAAAGCCTGCACCGGATGCTGTCGGCCTCGGGCAATCCGACCATGAGCAACATTTCCGCGATCTTCGCCGCCATCAAGCGCGCGCTGAAGGTTGAGGTTCGCACCACCGTCGTGCTGGCATAGCTGCCACCACGCCACATCTGAAAAAACCCCGCCCCTCTTGCGAAGGACGGGGCTTAAATTTTATCAAGCACCTACCCGAAGGCAGGGGCTTGGGGCAGAAGAAAACCGTGGTCTGACCGCGATTTCCCCCTCCCCTTTGTGATTTCAGCGCCGAATCAAGAGCATTACGTCTTGTTGCATCCCGCCGCCCTCACTGGCGTGATAAAGGATAAAAAACATCCTTTGCCCGTCTATAACGAGTTCGTAGATTTGAGCCCGGTCTACTGTATTTTCGGCAGGCAACAAGCTAAGTCCAGCCGGGCTCAGCATGGCGTCCACCTGAACCCTAGTGAGTGCGTCTGCTGGAATAGGCTGGAGGGCGTCGGCATCATTGCCAGAAACCGTCGATCCGTCGTTGTTGAAGCGGATCCATCCTGTGTGCCCGCCAACTCCGGCAATTTCACTATGGAAGCAATCGATCGCATCAAAAGTTTGGCCTGCAATGTTGTTGGGGCCATCAAGGGCTTCAGTCAGAGTGACCCGGCGCAGGTTGTGCGACAGCAAAACCACTGTACTTTGTGAAGTTGTTGGACCGGGAAGGCAGGCCACGGCTACATTGCCCGTGTCGTCGAGTAACACGGAGACGGGGGTGTTGTTTACTGTGGCGCGGGTTTGCCAAGTGTTGGTGCCAATCCCGGTGACGTTAACTACCACGTTACTGCCTAGGAAGTTGGATAGGCCAAAAGCCACTTGAGCTTGGGTTGTGGTTGCCGCCACGTTGGTCTGCACGGTTTCGGTTTGGCCATCATGACGTATCACGCTAACTGCCATGTTACCGCTGGTGGCAATGCTCGGTGTGGATCCTGCTGGTGCTGCAGGCAGGGCCCAGTTGAATTGCCCAGTTAGTTCCGCAGGCGTGGTGGGTGCTGTGGCGGCGATAGGGGGGCTGGTAGGAGGCGTGGCAGGAGGCGTGGTAGGAGGCGTGGTAGGAGGCGTGGTAGGAGGCGTGGCAGGAGGCGTGGCAGGAGGCGTGGCAGGAGGCGTGGTAGGAGGCGTGGTAGGAGGCGTGGTAGGAGGCGTGGTAGGAGGCGTGGTAGGAGGCAGCGTGCCCGTTGCAACCACGTCATCGCCGCCACCCAAGCAGCCCGCAAGCGAAGCCGCTGCGGCTGCGATGGCCAGAAATTTTAGAACTCTCATGCAAAATACCCCTGTTGAAGTGGAATAAGACCGGGTTGCTTGGCTCAGTTCGCTGGCGCGCACACGCACTGGCACGCAGTGCATGAGCCGCACAGACAAAAAGCCGTCGTGTGAAGTTGCAAAAAAGGTGGATCGCAGGCACCGATCAGGCGCGGCCGGGTTTCCTCCCCCTAACTCTCATGAATCCTGCGCGACACCCCGGACGATGGAAGACACTGAGGGGGTGTGCGGGCGAGCTTGGGTAGAGGTCGGTCAAACCTTTGATGGCACATTGACCGCGATTCCTAACTTGACCCGCCGCCGACCACTCGTACCCTGGATTGCCTGCGGGCGCTGCCCTGACCCAGTCGGATCAGTGCATGCCTGACAGCCCACATTAAATGGAGCCGCCGGGCTTGCCCGGCAGGCCGTTGGTCTGCGGCACCCATGCTTGCCCTGCACGCTTGTGATTATCGTTCAAGCTGCTAGGAGAGATGCAATGGATTTGACCCCGATGCACAAGCGCGTGCTCGCGCTCGATGTTCACCAAGCCAAGATCACCGCGTGTGCCGTCGTCGAGCACGATGACGGCCGCGTGCAGGTGACCAAGCGCGACTTTGGTGCCTTCAAGCGTGATCGGCGCGCCTTGGCGCAGTGGGCGCTGCAAATCGCACCCGAGGTAGTGGTCATGGAGAGCACGGGCGTGTACTGGAAGAGCCCGTTTGCGGCACTGGAGGCGGTGGGCATCATCGCTTGGGTGGTCAACGCAAGGCACGTCAAGGCCGTGCCCGGTCGCAAGACCGACATGGCCGATGCGCAGTGGCTGGCCACGCTGGCGCGTGCGGGGCTGCTGCGCGCCTCGTTCATCCCTCCCCAGCTCATGCGCCAACTGCGCTTGGTTGCACGCCAGCGGCAAAAGCTGGTGGGCATGTGCAGCGCCGAGAAGAACCGGCTGCACAAGGTGCTGGTGGATGCGGGCATTCGCCTCAACGTGCTGGTCTCCGACATCCACGGCAGCAGTGCGCGTGCGATGATCAAGGCGCTGATTGTCGGCCAGCCCATGCACGAGGTGCTCGATCACAAGGGGCGGCTGCGTGCCAGCCGAGACGAGTTGTTCGAGGCCCTATGCACCGAGCAGTTCAGCGCCGCGCACCGCTTCGTAGCCGATGAGATCATGCAGCACATCGAGTCTCTGGAGCGGCGCATAGCGGGCTTTGATCGGTACTTGCTCGAAGGTCTGCGGCCCTGGCGGGCGCAACTGACGCTGCTGCAAACCATTCCCGGCATCGACGAGCAGGGCGCGGCCATGCTGCTGGTAGAGATTGGCGCAGACATGAGCGTCTTTGGCAGCGCTGAGCGCCTGGCTAGCTGGGTCGGCATTTGCCCGGGCAACAACGAGAGCGCGGGCAAGCGCAAGTGCGGGCGCATCCGCAAGGGCAACGCTTGGGTGCGAAGGCTGTTGTGCGAGTTTTCCCAAGCTGCGGCTCGAACGCGCTGTGCGCTCAAGGCCAAGTTCGATGCGCTGACTATCCGCAAGGGGCGCAAGAAGTCCATCATCGCGCTGGCGCACAAGATGCTGCGCACCATCTACGCCATGCTCACCCATGGCACCCACTACCGGGACAAGGAGGTTGATTATGAGGCGCTCAACGTCGAGCGCAACGCCCCACGCTGGATGAAGATGCTGCTCAAACACGGCTTCATCACCAATCCCGCAGCCGCAGCCGCCTGAGGCTGACCTACCCGCTGATCTCGCGGCCCCGGCCAGCCTGAGGTCAGGATGAGTCTCGGCTGCTGGTGGGGTGTCTTCCACATTAAGCTCGGTCATCGCCCTGTTATTGTAACGGGAATTTTCTGGCTTGAAGCCGCCTTGCGCTTTTTTTTGAGGAAAATGGTGTCAGGCCACGGTTTCGGCATACAAACTTTTCCCAAGCGGCATCGATCAGAGGGAGGCCACCCGGGCTGTCATGGGTTTGTGAGCAGGGCGGTCGTAGCGCGGGATGTGGGGCAGCACATCGGCTAGGCGCTCGCGCACCACTTGCGCATCGTAGTGCGCCTGCAAGGCCAGCCAGCCCTCGGCATCGACGCCAAAGAAAGCACCCAGCCGTGCAGCGGTATCCGCGCTGATGGCCCGGTGGCCTTGCACGATTTCATTGATGCGCCGACGCGGCACATCAATCGCCTTGGCCAACGCGTACTGGCTAATCCCCAAGGGTTCGAGCCAGTCTTTGAGCAGGATTTCACCCGGATGGATGAGGGGTACTTCGCGTGTCATGGTGTGTTCCTCCATCAGTGGTAATCCACGATTTCAACCTGCCTAGCATGCCCTGCATCCCACACAAAGCACACCCGCCACTGGTCATTGATGCGGATGCTGTGTTGCCCCGCCCGATCTCCCGAAAGCGCTTCCTTCGCGGCGTGTGAGCCTCAGCGCTTGGACGCGGCAGGGTGGGTGTTCCCGCCCCCCTCACTCCCGCGTCACGCGCAGCAGTTCTTCGGGGCTGGTGAGGCCCTGGGCGAGCAGGCGGAATGCGCTCGATAGCGATCTGAGGCCCTTGCTCTTGGCCCTGGCGACCGACCAGCCGCCGTCATGGGCGGCGCTGGTACACCTCGCGCCTGTTACCGATACGAATGACCAAAATTCGCAGGGCATCGTCTTCGATCAGGCTTATGACTCGATAGTCGCCGACGCGGTATTTCCAAAACGCACCCAAGCTCGAGCCTTTGAGCGGTTCTCCGATGCTGCGGGGATCATCCAGCAGCGCCACGCGCTCACGCAAAAATGCGGTGATGCGTCTGGCAACTGGTTTGTCGAGCTTGGACAAGTCATTTTCAGCGGCACCATCAATCTTAATCAGATAGGCCAAGGCGGCGCTCCACTTCTTCGATTGAGTGCGCCTCGCTGCGTCCGGCGCGGGCCTGTAGCAGCCTGTGCTCAGCCAAGTACAAATCCTCTAGATCGTCCAAGTGCTCGATGATCGCCTCACGTGCATAGTAGGTCTTGGTCCGTCCGGTGGCGTGCGCTAGCGCGCTCAGCCGGCTTTCGATTTGCTCGGGTAGTCGTATGGCAAGCATGGCAGTCCTTTGGGCGTTGACTGCCTTGATTATACGTGTATATCAAAGATCCCGTACCCCCCCCTCACTCCCGCGTCACGCGCAGCAGTTCTTCGGGGCTGGTGAGGCCCTGGGCCAGCAGGCGGGCGCCGTCGTCGCGCAGCAGGGTCATGCCTTGGGCTTGGGCGGCGGCGCGCAGTGCGGCTTCGGGGGCGCGCTGGTGCACCAGCGATCGCAGGGCGTCGTCGGCCAGCAGCAGCTCGAAAATGCCGCTGCGCCCGGCGTAGCCGGTGTGGCCGCAGTGGCTGCAGCCCACGGGGTGCAGGTGGCCGTCAGGGCCGGGCTGGCGGCAGTGGGGGCAGAGTTTGCGCAGCAGCCGCTGCGCCAGCACGCCCAGCAGCGAGCTGCTGAGCAAAAAGGGCTCGACACCCATGTCGGTCAGGCGTGTGACGGCGCTGGCGGCGTCGTTGGTGTGCAGGGTGGCCAGCACCAGGTGGCCGGTGAGCGAGGCCTGGATGGCGATTTGCGCGGTCTCGAAGTCGCGGATTTCGCCGATCATGATCACGTCCGGGTCTTGGCGCAAGATGGCGCGCAGGGCGCGGGCGAAGCTGAGCTCGATTTTGGGGTTGACCTGGGTTTGCCCGATGCCGCTGAGCTCGTACTCGATCGGGTCTTCCACGGTCATGATGTTGAGCCGCAGCGCGTCCAGCCGCTGCAAGGCGGCGTAGAGGGTGGTGGTCTTGCCGCTGCCGGTGGGGCCGGTGACGAGCACCAGGCCGTGCGGTTGCGCGATCAGGTGCTCGAAGCGCTCAAGCGTGCTGCCCTGCATCCCGACGGCGGGCAGGGTGAGCTTTTGGCCCGATTTGTCGAGCAGGCGCAGCACGGCGCGCTCGCCCTGGGCGCTGGGCAGGGTGGAGACGCGCACGTCGATGGCGCGCTGCCCCAGCCGCAGGCTGATGCGGCCGTCTTGGGGCAGGCGTTTTTCGGCGATGTCGAGCTCGGCCATGATTTTTAGGCGCGAGATCAGGGCGGCGTGCAGGGCGCGGTTGGGTTGCACCACTTCGCGCAAGATGCCGTCGATGCGAAAGCGCACGCTGGAGTGGCGCTCGTAGGGCTCGATGTGGATGTCGCTGGCGCCATCGCGGGCGGCTTGCGTGAGCAGCGCGTTGAGCAGGCGGATGATGGGGGCGTCGTCGGCGGCTTCGAGCAGGTCTTCGATGGCGGGCAGCTCTTGCATCAGGCGCCCGAGGTCGGCTTCGCTCTCGACTTCGCTGACCACGGCGGCGGCGCTGTCGGCGTCGCGCTCGGCGTAGGCGGCGCTGATGTGCGCGCTCAAAGCGCTGGCTTCGCTGGCCTGCCAGGCGCAGGGGCCGTGGCGGCGCAGCACCTCGTTGATGGCTTGCAGTTGGGCGCGGGCGGCTGCGGGCTCGGTGCAGTGGCCGATGAGCAGCGTCTGCTGGCCCGATTCGTCGAGCAGCAGCAGCTTGTGCTGGCGCGCAAAGGCGTAGGGCAGCGGGTGGCGGCGGCTCATGGGGTGGATTGCGGGGCGGGTGCCGTGGGGGTGGGTTGGGGCAGCAAGCGCAAGGGCAGTTGCGGCTGGCTCAAGTCGAGCGCTGGCAGCGCCGGGGCCTGGTTGATGGAATGCACCGCGCTGGGGGTGGGCTGCTGCTGCTGTTGGGCGGCGCGGATCAGGTCGTAGCGGTCTTGTGACAGCGCGTCGCTGGCGCGTTGGTCGCGCAAAATCACGGGTCGCAAAAACACCATCAGGTTGGTTTTGTTGCGGTTGCGCCGTTCGCTGCGAAACAGGCTGCCCAACAGCGGCAGCTGGCTCAGGCCGGGGACTTGGTCTTGGGCGGCGCCGTATTCGTCTTGCAGCAGGCCGCCGAGCACGATCACGGCCCCGTCATCGACCAGCACGTTGGACTCGATCGAGCGCGTGTTGGTGATGGGGCCGGTGGGCGAACCGATGGAGGCCGGCACCACCGAACTCACTTCTTGGAAGATCGACAGCCGCACGGTGCCGTTTTCGCTGATCTGCGGCCGCACCCGCAGCGTGAGGCCCACATCGCGCCGCTCGATGGTCTGAAAGGGGTTGACGGCGCCACCTTGGCCGCCGACGTTGGTGAAGCTGCCGGTGATGAAGGGCACGTTTTGCCCGATCACGATGCGCGCTTCCTCGTTGTCGAGCGTGAGCAGGTTGGGGGTGGACAAGATATTGGCCTGCCCGCTTTGCTCCAGCAGCCGCACCAAGGCCGAGAGCACGTAGCTGCCGTTGATGCGCTGCGCTAGCCCCAAGTTGAGGCCGGTGGAGGGCATTTGTTGAGCACCCGTGGCCAGGTTGAGCAGATTGGCTCCCCGTTCACCGAAGTTGGTGCCCAAAAAGCCGATGGTGCCAGCGCCCGAGCGGCCGATCAACTGCTGCCACTGGATGCCGAATTCGCTCGCTTGGTCGGCGCTGACTTCGGCGATCACGCTCTCGACGAAGACCTGCGCACGCCGGGTGTCGAGCCGCTCGATGAGGGCGCGCAACTGCCGAAACACCGGCTCGGGGGCGCTGATGATGAGCGAGTTGGTGGCGGCATCGGCCTGGATTTGGCCGCCGGTGCTGCTGGGGGCAGGGGCTGCTCCAGCGCCCGCTGCGCCGCCGCTGGCACCCACGGCGGCCCCGGCAGCGGTGCGACGCAGCGCTCCCAAGGCCCCTGCGGGTGCGCCAGCCGCCGGGGCGGTGGCTGCGCCGGTGGCGGGGCTGGTGTCGCCGCCTAGGCCGGAGTCGGCAGCCAGTGCGGCGCGCAGCGTGGTGGCGAGCTCGACGGCGTTGGCGTTGCGCAAGTGCACCACGTGGATGTTGCCTTGTGCGCCGCCGCTGGGGGCGCGGTCCAGTTGCGCCACCAGCGAGCGCACCAGCGCCACCCGGGCCGGGTTGGCGGCGCGCACGATGATCGAGTTGCTGCGCGGCTCGGGCAGCAGCACGGTGCGAAAACCCGCAGCAGCGGTGGCGGGCTGGCCAGCGGCGGCGGGAGCGGCGGCATCGCCATCGAGCAGGCGCTGCAGCACCGGAATCAGCTCACCCGCCAGCGCGTGCTGGAGCCCAATCACCTCGACCCCGGTGGCGTTGGCCACATCAAAGGCGGCAATGATTTGGGCGATGCGGCGCAGGTTGTCGGCGTAGTCGGTGATGATCAGGCTGTTTTGGCCCGCATTGACGTTGATCGGGTTGTGCGCGCTCACCAGCGGGCGCAGGATGGGCACCAGGTGGTTGGCGTTTTCGTGCGTGAGGCTGAAGATCTGCGTCACGATCTGCTGCCCACGCGGCATTTGGGCTTCATCGAGCACCGCGCCGCTTTGCAGCCGGGCGTCGGCCTCGGGCAGCACCTTGAGCAGGCCTTGGCTTTCCACGATGGCAAAGCCGCGCAGGCGCAGCGCCGAACTGAACAGTTGCAGCGCCTGCGCCGGCGTCACGGGGCGCTCGGTTTGCAGGTTGAGCGTGCCGCTGATGCGCGGGTCCACCACCACGTGGCGCCCGACCAGCACCCCCATGGCGCGCGCCACGGCGTCGATTTCGGCCTGCACGAAGTTGAGCGTGATGGGCGCACCGGGGCGCACGGCGGGCGTGAGCGCTAGGGTGGGTGTGCTGGCTGCCGTGGCTGGGGCAGGGGCCGGGTTGTTGGCCAAGGCAGCGCCGGTTGTGGCGGCCAACAGGGCCGCGCCACTCAGGTGGAGCCAGGTGCGGAGCAGGGTGCGGGGCAAGTGGGGCATGGGGGTCATCCGATTCTGATGTGGGCGCGCAGGCGGCCGTCGCGCTGGCCCAGCATGTTGAGCAGGTTCGACAGGGCGCCCAGATGGGCTTCGTCGGACTCGGCCAGCCCACGAAAATGCACGCGGCCACTGACGATCTGCCCTTGGCCGCTGAGCTGAAATGGCCCGGCCAGGGTGCTGAGGCGGATTTGGGTGGGCTGCTCGGAAGGGGCGGAGGCAGCGAGCGGGCTGCCCTCGATGTGCAACTGGTAGCTGCCCAGCGGGCGCAGGGTGGAGAGCGCGGTGGCCAGCCCGTGCGCTTGCAGCACCAGGCTGCCGTGCAGTTGGGCGCGGCCCAGGTGCAGGTGCAAGCGCAGCCCTTCGCTGTGTAGGCCGATCTGGCCTTGCAGATGGAGCGAATTCCAGGGGCTGCCTAGGCCGCTGAGCAATTCGGCCGGCCAGGCGCTTTGGTGTGCGTCGAGGTGCAGGGTGGCGCTTTGCCAGCCTAGGCTCAAGACCCCGGCCAGCGGCTGCGGGGTGCAGCAAGGCGCGCGGATTTGCCAAGCCAGCGCCGGCCCGCCCTGCCAGTGCGGCCGCAGCCGCCACTGCAGCCCTTGCGCCAAGGCCGTGCGGTCGTGGCTGCCGGCACCGGCGCTCAGCAGCAGGTCGGAGCGGCCATTCCAGACGCTGCCCTGTGCATTGGGCAGGTTGATGCGCCCGGCGCTGGCGCTGCTCACGGCCTGCGCCAGCCACTGCGCCGGGGCAAACAGCGCCAGGCCCAGCAGGAGGCCCAGCAGCAGCCCTATGAGCGCCGCCAGTGCGGCCCAAGTGCCGGCCCCCTTGCCTTGGGCGTGCTTGGGGGGCGCTTTAAACGCCGCCGCCAGCCGTGGCAGGGTTGCGGATGGGTTGGGCTTCATGGTGCCGCCAGCCCAGCGCCGCCAAACCACACGGTGCCGCTCCACTGCGCCGCAGGGGAGGCTCCGGCGGGGGTGGCGGGGGCGGCATCGGCGCGCTGCAAATCGGCGCGCAGTGGCAGCAAGCGGGTGTTGAGGCGCACCGCTTGCAGCCAATCGGCCAGCGCCTGTGGACTGGCTTGGCTAAAGGCGACCGCCAGCGCATCGGGCTGCGCGCTGATGCTCGCCTGTGGCCCGAGGTGGCTCAGGCTCAGGGCTTGCAGCGCTTGCAAGGTGGCTTGGCGGCTGGGCGCGGCCCCGGGCGGGGCTTGCTGCAAGGCCTGTGCCTGCGCTGCCAGTGCCTGCATCTGTTGCCACTGCGCCAGTGCAGCGGCGCGCTGCTCGGGCGCCTGTTGCAAGGTGCGCAGCGCCGGATGGATGGCCCACTGCCACAACACAAAAGCCAGCAGCACGGCCGCACCCAAGATGGCGGCGCGGCGCTCGCGCTGGGCCAAGGCGCGCCAGCGGGCTTGCAGCACGGCCAGGGCGGCCTTCATCGGGCGCTGGCCCAGCGCAGGGTGCTGCGCTCGGAGTTTTGGGGCTGAAATTGCCAGCCGCTGGGGGCCAGCGCCGCGCCCAGCTCCTGCTGCGCCGCCGCGCTCAAGGGGGCGTGAGCGAGTTCGGCGCTGCCGCCTTCAAAACGCAACTGGCGCAACTCCAAGGGGCTGCGGGAATGGGCGCGCCCCATTTGCTCCAGCAGCGGCTCCAGGTCGCTAGGGCTGAGTTCGCTGCGCGCTTGGCGCAGGCGGTCGAGCTCGCGCTGCATTTGCAGCGGCGCATCGAGCACCAGTTGCACCTGGGGGAAACTTTGCTGCAAGGTGGCATGGCTGAGCTGGCGCAACTGCACGATTTCTTGGCGCGCCTGCCAGGCGTTCAGGTTCAGGCCCAGCAACTGCAGCGCCACCAAGGCCCCCAAGCCCCAGCGCAGCGGCCGCCAAGCTGGGCTGCCCCAGTGCTGGCGCACCTGCTCCAGTGCCAACCGCCAGCGCGCGCTGCGTGCTTGCAAGTGCAAATCGAACTGCGCCAAATCCCAGCCGCTGGCCAGCGCCTGCTGCCAAGGGTGGGCACCGCTGCGGGTTTGCCAAGCCAGCTCGGGCAAGTGCTGCTCGGCCAGGCCAACCAGCGCCGGGCTGGCCCAGGCCGTGCTGCCGGCCTCGAGTGCGCCCACGGCTTGCAAGCTGCTGTGCAGCAAGGCGCGGTCGGCGGCGCTGGCTTGGGGCTGCAGCGGCCAGCACAGCGCACCGTGGGCCGCACTGGCCAGCAGCTCAGGGGCCTCGCTGCTGCCGCAAACCCAGACCCAAGGCGGGTGCTGCGGCGCGCAAGCGGGCAGCACCGCAGCCAGCGGGTGCTCAATCGACTGCAAATAGGCCACGGCCCGATGCAGCGGCTCGCGCTGGCAGCAAGCCACCCAAGTGTCGGCGGCGCGGCCGGGCTGAAAACCTGGGGTCAGGGCGTAGTGCAAATCGGGCAAATCGCTCAGCAGCCGCTCTTCGAGCAGGCCATCGAGCAAGGCGCGCAACTTGTGCGCAGGTGCCTTGGGCAGGCTCAATTGCAACCAGCTCAAAGCCTGCGCCGGCCACACCAGTACCGTGGCGGGCTGGCGCGCAATCGCCTCGGCGCTGTCGCAGCCCTGCCCGGTGAGGGTTGCGCCCTGCAGCGTCACCCAGTCCCACAGCGCAGTGGGCGAGTCGCAAGCTAGGGGTTGGCGGGGTGAGATCAGCAGCACGGTAGGGGGGGTGGGCGCAAGCGGTAAAAAAAGCAATCGATGATGATACTTCAGGCTCGTGGCGCAACCGGCGCGCCGCCGCGTTGGCGCCAGATGGTGCGCACGTTGATGCCCTCGCGCAACACCAGCGAGCGCTCTTGCACCGTCAACTCGTCGAGCCGCAACTGCCCGTGCAGCAGAAAATAGCGGCTGCTCAAGGTGAAGCGTTCGGCGTTGATGTGCGTGCGGGCGCTGCCGAAAGCAGGGGCGGCTTGCTCCAGGCTGGTGAAGTGGGAGCGCTCGCGCTGCTGCACCAGGCGCTGCGCCTGTGCCCGATCCAGCCCCGGCACGCTGGCGTAGAGCGCCAGTTCGCTGCTGGTGTTGAGGTTGAGCGCGGTGCGCTCGGGCAGCCAGGTGGCGTGGTCGGCCATGCGCTGCAAGGTGGCGGGCGAGAGCCCGAGCCACTGCAATTGTTCAAAATGCTGCGGCAACAAGGCGGCACCCTGGCCGGCTTGCAGCGTGCGCAGCAGGCGCTCGGAAAACTGCAGCAGATCTTCCTGCGGCAGGCCGAGGGCCTGAAACAGTTTGGCAAAGCTGGCCATGCCGGTGCCAGAGAGCCGCAGGTTCTGGCCGCTGCCCTCGACCAGGTTGCGCAGGTTCATCCGCGCCTGCATGTCGTGGATGCGGCCCGATAAAAAAGACTCGGTCAGCAGGGCTTCGGGGTTTTGCTCTTGCGCGGCCAAAAAGGTGTTGAGGCGCGACTCTTGCAGCGGCACCGACCAAGGCTCGGCCAGATGATCGATCTGGCTGGCGCGGGCGTCTTCGCGCAAGATCAGGCGCGCCCAGTCCAGCGCCCCGGTGAGCAGCCAGGCCGATTGCACGCGCTGGCGCTCGCTTTGCTCGATCTGCCAGGCTTGCCACTGCTGCCAGTAGCCCGATGCGCTCAGGGTGGCGGCCAAGGCCGCCGTGAGCAGCGCCAGCAGCAGGGCGGCGCCGCGCTGCTTGTGCGGACCGCTGGGTGGGGTGCGGCTGCCGTGGCGGCTGGTGAGTGGGCTGTGGCCAGTGCCCGTGCCGGGGTCCAAGAGGGGCTTCATCCGCTTTTGCCTCCGCCCACGCGCGGGTGGATCCAATCGTGGGTGATGGGGCCGCCCGGCACCGCTTGCCCCTCAAGCGGTGTGAGCAGCAGGCGCACGCCCTCGGGTGCGCGCAGGGCTGCCGGGTCGGTCGGGGCGGCTTGGTTGGGTGCGGTTTGTGCGGGTGTGGTCGCAGGCTGCCACTGGCCGCCTTGGTTGAGCAGCACCTGCCACGAGCGCAGCGGCAGCAGCGCCAGCGCCTGCTGTGGCAGGTCTGCATTGGGCTCGCGCTGCCACAGTTGGGCCGCCTGCCAGGCGCGCAGCAAATCGTGCTGCTGCGTCACGGGCGGCGAAACCCAGCGCGACCAGTGCGCTGGGGCCTCGGCGCTGGCAGGGCTCAAGGCCCAGGCCACCACCACCAGTCCCGGCTCTTGGTCCGGCGGCGGGTGCGGGTCGGTGCGCACCAGGCGCAGCAGTTGGCCGTCGAAGCTCAGCGCGGGCACCACGGCGTTTTCGTGCAGGTGGTTGAGGTCGGTCGACCACTGCGCCAGCGCGGTTTGCCACTGCAGCCAGCCTTGGGTGTGGCTGCGGGTGTGCGACTCGGTGCGGCTCATGCCGTCGAGGCCGCGCCAGCTAAACAGCGCCAGCGCCGACATGATGGTGAGCGCGACCAGCAGCTCGATCAGCGTTAGGCCGCGAGTGCGCGGACGCGGCCATGGCTTGGGGGCGAGAGCGCGCAGCGGCTGCATTCAGTGCCGCCCGATCACGGTCAACAAGGAGAGCAACTGCACCGGCGCGGCTTCGGGCGTGCTGCTGGGGCCCTGCACCTCGGCGCGCACGCGCCTGAAGCTCGGGTTCAGGGTGGGGCTGACGTCGAGCGTGACCTCAAACACGCGACCGCCTTGCTCGCAAGTCTGGCTGCTGCGCCCCACGGCGGGGAACTGGGGTTGCAGGCGCAGGTTCACGAGCGCGTTGTCGGCGCACAACTGGGCCAACCACTGCTGCGACTGGCGCTCGGCCAGCCGGGTCAGGGCGGCGCTGGCTTGCAGGCCAGCCGTCAGGCTGATGGCCACGATGGCGAGTGCTACCAGCACCTCGATCAGCGTGAGGCCAAGCTGGCGTGGGGCTGGGCGCGGGCATCGGCCGTGGCGACTTGGTTTATCCCGAAAAGCGGCAACCGCAGGCGCAGGCGCTTGGGCTGTTGGGTGTGCTGGGGCAGGCATCGGGCCAATCCTCAAGGTTGACCTTGGCCGGAGGGCAGGATGGCAAAGGGCAGCGCGCCATTGCTGCCGATGCGGATTTCGTGCTCGCCCAAGCGCAAGCTCAGGGTTTGGGCGGCGATGATGGGCTCCGGCCCCAGCCGCAGCACCTGGGCTTGCGCGGGCCGCAGCACCTGGGCCTGCACGCCGGGGTGGAGCCAGTTTTTGGGGCCTGCCAAGGAAGCACCCTGAGCGATTTGGCCCCTCTGCACCGCTGGCGCACCGGCTGTAGCCGCGCCAACAAACTCAAAGCCGCTGGCCGTGCTTTGCCAGTGCAGCGCGCTGCCGCTGGCGCGCGACAGGGCGCGCCCGGCCTCTAGCCAAGCCACCAGGCGCTGCGCCTCGCGTTCGAGCTGCTGGCTCGGGCCGTCGCGCAAGGACACGCTCACGGCCCCCGCAGCCAGTGCGACGATGAACAGCACCACCAGCAGCTCCAGCAGGGTGAAGCCGCGCGGGCTGAAGGGGCGAGGGCGGTGAGGCACAAGGCGGGCTCTGACGCTGTGCAACGGGGCGGGCCGCTGGGTGGCTGGGGTGGGCAGGCGCTACTGCCAGCTGCCGATGTCGGCGTTGATGCCTTCGCCACCGGGCTGGCCGTCGGCCCCGAGCGAGAGCACGTCCACCGGCCCATGCACGCCCGGGTTGAGGTAGCGGTAGGGGCGGCCCCAGGGGTCGGTGGGCAAGCGCTCGATGTAGGGGCGCCAGTTGGGCGGGGCGGGGGCTGTGGTGGGGCGTTGCACCAGCGCCTCCAGGCCCTGCTCGGTGCTGGGAAAGGCTTGGTTATCGAGCCGGTACAGGCGCAGGGCTTGCATCAGGTTGTTGACGTCGGTGCGGGCGGCGGTGACGCGCGCGTCGTCGGCCCGATCGAGCACGTTGGGCACGATCAGCGCCGCCAGCACGCCGATGATGACCAAAATCACCATCAGCTCGATCAAAGTAAAGCCACGGCTGCGGTGCGAACGCCGGTGGGCGCTGGCGCGTGCGTGCAGATCAGTCAGGCGCAGTGAGGTGTGCAATCGAAGGCTCCCAAAGCTCGAGGTCAAGATCATGGCATCATAATCGGTGCCCATGAAACCATTGCTGCGCACGCCCAACCTAAGTCTGCCCTCGGGTACGCCCGCCGTTGCAGCCCTAGGGCGGGGCGGGCGTGTGGGACGCCGGGTGCAGGGTGGGCGCGTCCAGCTCGGGCCGGTGCTGGCCGCGCTGCTGGTGTGGGCGCTGGTGGGATTGTCGCTGGCCTTTTGGGCCAGGCCGTGGTGGCAGCCCAACCCGGTGCCGCTGCCACCGGCTGCCCCCCCCGCAGTGCAAGTGCAGGCCGAGCAGGTGGCGCGCGCTTTGGGTGCGCAAGCGGCTGCGCCCAACCTTGCCGGGCAAGGTGAGCCCCTGTCGGCGGCCACGGTGCTGCAATTGCTGGGCGTGGTCAGCGACGGCCACGGGCACGGGGTGGCTTTGCTGGCCGAAGCCGGGCAGCCAGCCCGGGCGCTGCGCGTAGGCCAAGCGCTGCCCGATGGTTGGGTGCTGCATTCGCTCAGCGCCACCGAGGTGGTGCTGGCGGCCCCGGCTGGCCAAAGCGGTGAGCGCCGGCTGGCGCTGCCGCAGACCGAATAAACCGCAACCCTCTGGGGCATCCAGCAGCAGCCCTGTAGCTATTGCACCAACTGGTTGAGTTCGATGATGGGCAGCATCACCGCCAGCACGATCAGCAACACCACCATCCCCATGCCGATGATGAGCAGCGGCTCCAGCACCGTGGCCATGCGGGTGGCGCGGCGCTGCACCTCGCTGCCCAGTTGGTCGGCCGCACGCTGCAGCATGGTGGGCAATTGGCCGGTTTGCTCGCCCAAGCGGGCAAAGAGCGGCAGCAACCCAGGAAAGCGCTGCTTGGCGGCCAGTGCGTTGGCCAGCGGCGCCCCTTCGCGCACCAGCACCAGCGCGGCCAAGGCGTCGGCGCGCAAGGCCTGGTTGTGCAAGGTGTCGGCGGCGGTGTGCAGGGCGCGCAGGATGGGCACCCCGGCACCGGCCAGCATGGCCAGGGTGGCAGCAAAGCGGGCCGCGTTGTAACCCTGCGCCAGCGGCCCCAGCAGGGGCAGGCGCAACCAAGCCGCATCCAACCGCAGGCGCAGAGCCGGCTGCTTGCGCGCCCACGCCAAGGCCATGCCGGCACTGGCCAGCAGCAGCGCCAGCAGCCAGCCCCACTGGCGCAGCAAGTCGCTGGCGGCCAGCATCAGCACGGTTAAGGTCGGCAGGCTGCGTTGCCCGCCCGCAAAGGCTTGCGCCACCTGGGGCACCACGTAGCTCATCAGAAAAACCACGATCGCCAGTGCAAAAACGGTGACGATGGCCGGGTACAGCGCCGCCGCCAGCACGCGCTGGCGCAACTGCTCGCGCTGCTGCATGTCGTCGGCCAAGCGCTGCAGCACCAAGCCCAGTTGCCCGCCCTGCTCGCCAGCGGCGACCACGGCCAAAAAGCTGGCATCAAACTCACGCGGGTAGTGGCCCAGCGCACGCGCCAAGCTGGAGCCGGCGTTGACTTCGGCGCGCAAGCCAAACAGCAGGCTGCGCTGCGCGGCGTGCTCGGCTTCATCGGCCAGCACCGCCAACACCCGTTCGAGCGGCAAACCGGCCCCCAGCAAGGCCGCCAACTGCTGGGTAAACAGCAGCAGCGCGGTGTGGCCGAGCACACGCCGCTGCCACAGGGTGGGGTTCCAGCCGCTGCCCTCTTGGGTTTGGGCGGCGGGCTTGAGTTCCAGTGGCACCAGGCTGCGCGCGCGCAGCAAGCCACGCGCCAGCCGCGCCGATTCGGCCTCGATCAGGCCACGGTGAGCGCGCCCTTGGGCGTCGAGGGCTTGATAGCTGTAGGCGGGCATGGGCTCATTTTAGGGGCGGACCGAGGTGGACGGATCGGATTGCATCAGCAGAAAAGCTAGCAATTGGGCCGCTGAAAGCAAGAAATGGCGGTTATGCAACCCCCTATGCAAGCTCCAAAGCCGCAGACTTGGTTTGCAGCAGGTCGCGGCAGCGTCACGAAAATGGTGTAGAAAGTGGGGCGCGCCTGTTTGGCGTGCCATGGCCGGTTCTCAATTTTCACCACAACCCTCCGGAGCCCCCGCATGCAGCAAGCCTCTCGACGCGATTTCGTCATCCGCCTGGCCTCGGTGGCCGCTGTAGCCGGTGCCGGCACCGCCCTCACCGGTTGCTTGGGCGACGGTGGTGACTCGGTGCCACCCCAATTCTCCTTTGGAGTGGCCAGTGGCGATCCGCTGGTCGACCGCGTGATGCTCTGGACGCACGCACAATTCCCCGACTCCAGCGTCGATGTGGCCCTGACTTGGGAAGTGGCCAGCGACGCCGCCTTCACGGCCATGGTCTCCAGCGGCAGCGCTGTGGCTGCAGCCGCTACCGGTCATACCGTGAAAGCCGATGCCGGCGGGCTGGCACCGGGGCGCGAATATTTTTACCGCTTCCGCTTTGGCGTGCACAGCTCCCCAGTCGGGCGCACCCGCACCCTGCCCGCCGCCGGGGCAAGCCAAGTCAGCATGGCGGTGATGAGTTGCTCCAACTTCCCCGCGGGTTTTTTCCATGCCTACTCAGAAGTCACGCGCTCCGGGGCGCAGTTTGCGCTGCACCTAGGCGACTACATTTACGAATACCCCACCGGGGTTTTTACCGGCCTCAACGCGCCCGCCGAGCGCTTGCAGGCCAACCCAGCCACCGAACTCATCACCCTGTCGGACTACCGGCGCCGCTACGCGCAGTACCGTTCCGACCCCGACAGCAAAGTGATGCACGCGGCGCTGCCCCTGATCGCCATTTGGGACGACCACGAGCTGGCCAATAACTCTTGGGTAGCTGGTGCCCAGGAACACGACCCCTCCACCGAAGGAGCCTTCAACGCCCGCCGCGACGCCGCCATACAAGCCTGGCACGAGTGGTTGCCGGTGCGCTCACCCAACCCGGCCAATCTGCGCTCCATCAACCGCAGCTTTGATTTTGGCGGGCTGCTGGCGCTGCATCTGCTGGAAACGCGCCTGCTGGCGCGCGACCGGCCGCTGGAAGTGCAAGAATTGGTCAATCCAGCCACCGCTGCAGCCGCGCGCGCCACCCTGGCATCCGCCACCCGCACCATGATGGGCCGGGAGCAACTGCAGTGGTTGCAAGGCCGCATGGCCGCCTCGCGCGCCACCTGGGAGGTGCTTGGCCAGCCGGTGCTGATGGCGCGCATGACATTCCCAGTCAGCGTGTTGCAGCACCTCAACCCGGCCAACACCTCGCCCGCAGCCGTGGCGGCCGGCCAACAGGCTGTGACCGAATACCTGACGGCGCTGGCGACGCAGGCGCAAGCCCCGGCGAGTTTGACCGCCGCGCAGCGCGCCTTGCTGGACCCGGTCCAGAACCCGCAGTTGGGCTACAACCTCGACGCCTGGGACGGCTACCCGGTCGAGCGCGAAATGCTGCTGGGCATGGCGCGCCAGTTGAACAAGCGGCTGGTGGTGCTGGCGGGCGACACCCACAACGCCTGGGCCAGCCGCCTGACGCTGATGGACGGAACCGTGGTCGGCAACGAATTCGCCACCCAGAGCATCAGCTCGCCCGGTCTGGAGGAATACCTGATCGGCCTGACGCCCGTCCAGACGCAGCAGATTTTCCGCGGCGTGGTGGGCGATCTGCGATTTGCCGACACCGGCCGGCGCGGCTTTTTGCTGATGGAGTTCACGCCCCAGCATGCGCGCGGCACCTGGCACTTCGTCAGCAGCGTCAAAACCCGCACGTACACGCTGGACACCAGTCAGTCGTTGAGCGTGAGTGCCTGAGGGTGCGCATAGGGGGCATCGAGGGGCTGTGACCGCAGCTTGTCGGGTCGGCGCTCAGGCAGCATTCACATGCGCCCCCATGCGCGAGCGGTACCACTCGTGAAAGTGCTGCATCCCGTCTTCCATCGGGCTTTGGTAGGGGCCGACTTCGCTGGTGCCGCGCGCCAGCAGGGCTTTGCGGCCAGCGTCCATGCGCTCGCCGATTTCGTCGTCTTCGAGGCAGGTTTCCATATAGGCGGCGCGCTGGGCGGCCACGAACTCGGGCTCGAAGGCGGCGATATCTTCGGGGTAGTAGAACTCGACCCGGTTCAGCGTCTGGCCGGGGCTGATCGGGTGTACGGTCGAGACCGTGAGCACGTGCGGGTACCACTCCACCATCAGGTGTGGGTAGTAGGTGAGCCAGACCGCGCCGCGTTCGGGCAACTGGCCGTTGCGGTAGCGCAGCAGCACCTCCTGCCAGTGCTTGTAAACCGGGCTGCCGCCGCCTTGCTGCAGGTTTTGCACCCCCACCGTTTGCACCGAATACTCGGGCTTGAAGCTCCAGCGCAGGTCGTCGCAGGTGACGAAGCGGCCCAATCCGGGGTGGAAGGGCACCACGTGGTAGTCCTCTAGGTAAACCTCGATGAAGGTTTTCCAGTTGTAGTGGCACTGATGCAGCTCCACGTGGCCCAGCACCATGCCCTCGAAGTTGAGCTCGGGCAGGCGCTCCAAGCCGGCCAAGTCGGCGGCGATGTCGCGCCCGTTGTCTTCGAACAGCAGGCCGTTCCACTCACGCAGCGGGAAGCGCTGCAGGTTCAGGCAGGGGTCGTGGGCAAAGTGTGGCGCGCCGATCAGCTCGCCCAGCCGGCCGCTGTGTTCGGTGCCGCCGCCGGCGTAAGTCCAGCGGTGCAGCGGGCAGACGATGTGGCCGCCGCCGTGCCCGCTTTGTTGTTGTTGCAGGTTGCCGCGGCCCTTGAGCATCACGGCCTGGCGGTGCCGGCAGACGTTGCTCACCAGCTCCACGCCTTGCGCGGTGCGCACCAGCGCCCGCCCTTCGCCTTCGTGTGGCAAGGCATAGTAATCACCCAGTTCGGGCACCGAATTCACATGCCCCACGTAGCGGGGCCCACGCTGAAAGATCAGCTCCAACTCGCGCTGCAACAGCGCCTCGTCAAAATAGCTGGAAACGGGCAATTGGCTTTCGGCCTGCTGCAATGGAAGACTCAAATCAGACATGATGGTCCTGACCTCGAGAGACTCCCCCTATTAAGGGGCAGGGAAGCGCGTGACGGTGCGAAGCAACGGATCGGCGCGGACTAAGGGTGAAACAACTCCTTCGAGTTGAAAACAAGGGAGCGCGATTGTACCCCCGGGGTTCCCGGGGTCGGGTCACAGCTGCACACGCAAAGGGCGCGAGCGCCTAAAATCCAGCCTTTCTGCCGCAGCCCGATGCGCGGCCTTGGTTTTTTTGCCACTCCCATGCCCAAATCCAAAGCCAGCCCCGCTGCTGCCCCCACCCCAGCCACCTTCGAGGCAGCGACGCAGGAGCTTGACGCCCTGCTGACGCGGCTCGATGCCGGCCAGTTGCCCTTGGACGAGCTGCTGACGCAGTACCAACGCGGCAACGAGTTGCTGGCCTACTGCCGCGCCCGCCTCGACGCGCTGGAGCAGCAGCTCACGGTGCTGGAAAACGGCAGCGAGCGCCCTTGGACGGCCACCCCATGAGCGCCCCTGCACCAGCCCAGGCAACGCCCCTCGTCTCGCCCGCGCTGGGCGTTTTTGCTGCGTGGAGCACCGCGCGCTTGACCGAGGTGGAAGCGGCGCTGGAGGCGGCGCTGCCGCAGCAGGCCCCGGCTGAGTTGGGCGCTGCCATGCGCTACGCCGTGCTCGACGGCGGCAAGCGCCTGCGCCCGCTGCTGGTTTGGGCGGCGGCGGAGGCGGTTGCCGGTGCCTCCCTGGGCCCGGCCAGCCACGAAGCAGCCCGGCGCTGCGCCTGCGCGGTGGAGCTGATCCACGCCTACTCGCTGGTGCACGACGACCTGCCTTGCATGGACAACGACGTGCTGCGCCGGGGCAAGCCCACCGCGCACGTGCGCTTTGGTGAGGCCACCGCGCTGTTGGCGGGCGACGCGCTGCAGGCGCTGGCCTTTGAGCAGGTGCTGGGTTTGGCCCAGGCCACCGAAACGGCGGCCCTGGCGGCACGGCTCGGCCTGTGCTTGGCGCAAGCCAGCGGCCACCAAGGCATGGCGGGCGGGCAGGCGATCGACTTGGCGGCCGTGGGGCGGCAGCTGAACCTGGCCGAGCTCGAAGACATGCACCGGCGCAAGACCGGCGCCCTGCTGCGGGCCAGCGTGCAGATGGGGGCGCTGGCTGGTGGGGCCGATGCCGCTGCGCTGGCGGCCCTGACGCGCTACGGCGCGGCGCTCGGGCTGGCGTTTCAGGTCATCGACGACGTGCTCGACGTGGTGGCCGACTCCGCCACCTTGGGCAAGACCGCCGGCAAAGACGCCGCCGCCGACAAACCCACTTTCGTTTCGCTGCTGGGGCTCGACGGCGCGCGCGCCTACGCCCTCGCGCTGCAGCAGCAGGCCCAAGCCGCCCTGCACGAAGGCGCGCTGCCCGCGCCGCAAACCCTGCACGCGCTGGCCGACTGGGTGCTGCAGCGCTCAAACTGAATGATGAATCCCACCCCCATGACTGGCTTGCTCGAAACCATCCACTCCCCGGCCGATTTGCGCCGCCTGCCGCGCGCCCAGTTGCGCCCCTTGGCCGACGAACTGCGCCAGTTTTTGCTGCACAGCGTAGCCCAGACCGGTGGCCACCTGAGCTCCAACCTCGGCACGGTCGAGCTCACGGTGGCGCTGCATTACGTATTCAACACCCCGCACGACCGGCTGGTGTGGGACGTGGGGCACCAGACCTATCCACACAAAATCCTTACTGGCCGGCGCGAGCGCATGCACACCCTGCGCCAGTGGGGCGGGGTGAGCGGCTTTCCGGTGCGCACCGAGAGCGAATACGACACCTTTGGCACCGCGCACTCATCCACCAGCATTTCGGCCGCGCTGGGCATGGCGGTGGCGGCGCAGCAGCAGGGCACCGACCGGCACGCGGTGGCCGTGATCGGTGACGGCGCCATGACCGCCGGCATGGCCTTCGAGGCGCTCAACAACGCCGGCGTGCTGGAGCAGGCCAAGCTGTTGGTGATCCTCAACGACAACGACATGTCGATCAGCCCGCCGGTGGGGGCGCTGAACCGCTACCTGGGGCAGCTCCTGAGCGGGCGCTTTTACTCGGCCGCCAAACAGGTGGGCAAGCAGGTGCTGGGCGTGGCGCCGCCGCTGCTGGAGCTGGCGCGGCGGCTCGAAGAAGGGGCCAAGGGCCTGGTGCTGCCGATCACCCTGTTCGAAAAATTTGGCTTCAACTACATCGGACCGATCGACGGCCACGACCTCGACGCCCTGATCCCGATGCTGGAGAACATCCGGCGCCTGCCGGGGCCGCAGTTCCTGCACGTGGTGACCAAAAAAGGCCAAGGCTACAAGCTGGCCGAAGCCGACCCGATTGCTTACCACGGGCCGGGCAAGTTCGACCCCGCAGTCGGGCTGCAAAGCCCGGCGCAAGCGCCCCGTCTCACTTTCAGCCAGGTGTTTGGGCGCTGGCTGTGCGACATGGCGGCGCACGACGAGCGCCTGGTGGGCATCACCCCGGCCATGCGCGAAGGCTCGGGCATGGTGGAGTTTCATCAGCGCTTCCCCGAGCGCTACCACGATGTGGGCATTGCCGAGCAGCACGCCGTCACCTTCGCCGCCGGGCTGGCTTGCGAGGGGCTGAAGCCGGTGGTGGCGATCTACTCCACTTTTTTGCAGCGCGCCTACGACCAGTTGATACACGATGTGGCCTTGCAAAAGCTGCCGGTGCTGTTTGCGCTGGACCGCGCTGGCATCGTCGGGGCCGACGGCCCGACCCACGCCGGGGCTTACGACATCCCCTTCTTGCGCTGCATCCCCAATGTGTCGATCGCCTGCCCGGCCGACGAGGCCGAGTGCTACCAGTTGCTCTGCACCGCCTACCAGCAAGCGCACCCGGTGGCGGTGCGCTACCCGCGCGGCAGCGGGGCCGGTACGCCATTGCCGAGCGATTTGCAAGGCCTGCCCTTTGCCCAAGGCGAAGTGCGCCGCCGTGGCCAGCGCGTAGCCCTGCTGGCTTTTGGCACCTTGCTCTACCCGGCGCTGCAAGCGGCCGAGCGGCTAAACGCCACGGTGGCCAATATGCGCTGGGCCAAGCCGCTGGACCGTGCGTTGCTGCGCGAGCTGGCGCAGCAGCACGACTGCCTAGTCACGCTGGAAGAGGGCGCCTTGGCCGGCGGGGCGGGATCGGCGGTGCTGGAAGCCCTGCAAGAGGAGGGCCTGCTGCGCCCCGTGCTGCGGCTGGGGCTGCCAGACCGCTTCATCGAGCACGGCGACCCGCACAAGCTGATGACGCTGCTGGGGCTGGATGCGGCCGGCATCGAGGCCAGCGTGCACGCTTGGCCGGCCTTTGCAGAATTGCCTGCCGCATCGGATGCGTGAATCCGGGTGCTTAGAGTTTGATATTTTTTCAACCGATTGCATCGCGACCTAGGGTTTACGTGGCCGTTTGAACCCTTATGCGCAACCTACAATCTTTGGCAGTCGCCTGCTTTCTGAAGCAGTGAAGCCTGCGGCATTTACCCCAAAACTACTCAATCGGAGTCACTCAATGGATCGTCGCTCAATCATCGCCGGCACTGGCGCAGTTGGTGTAGCTGGCTTGCTGGCCGCTTGTGGCCCACGCGAACAGGCTGCAGCACCGGCCGCAGCCCCCGCAGCCCCGGCCGTCATCACCGGCGAGACCGTGCGCTGGCGCTTGGCCTCGACCTTCCCGCGTGCGCTCGACACCATTTGGGGCGCGGCCGAAGTGTTCGCCAAGGCCGTCTCCGACGCCACCGGTGGCAAGTTCCAGGTCAGCACGCACCCAGCCGGTGAAATCGTGCCTGCCATGGGCGTGTTTGACGCTGCCCAAACGGGTGCCATCGAAGCCGCCCACACCGCCACTTACTTCTTCTTCGGCAAAGACGACGCCTTGGCTCTTGCCAACGGCGGCATTTCCTTTGGCCTCAACGGACGCCAGATGACCTCTTGGTTCTTTGAAGGCGGCGGGCTGGCCTTGAGCCGCGAACTGCTCGACACCTTCAATCTGGTCAACTTCGCCTGCGGCAACACCGGAGTGCAAATGGGCGGCTGGTTCCGCCGCGAAATCCGCACTCCAGCCGACCTGCAGGGCTTGCGTTTCCGTGCCGGTGGCTTTGCTGGGCGGGTGCTGGAGCGCATTGGCATGGTGCCACTGGCCATGCCGGCGGGCGAGATCTACCAGGCGCTGGAGCGCGGCACGGTAGACGGTGCCGAGTTCGTCGGCCCCTACGACGACGAGAAACTCGGCTTTCACCGTGTGGCCCCGTTCTACTACTACCCAGGCTTTTGGGAAGCCGGCACCCAGCTCGACCTGCTGGTCAACAAGACCGCTTTCAACGCCCTGTCGCCCGAGTACAAGGCGATCGTCAACCAAGCGGCCACACTGGCCCACACCACCATGCTGGCGCGCTACGATGCCCTCAACCCGGCCGCCCTCAAGCGCCTGGTGGCCGGCGGCACGCGCCTGATGCCCTTCCCGCGCGCGGTCATGGATACAGCGTTTCGCGCCGCACACACGCTGTACGAAGAACTCAACGCCACCAACCCGCGCTGGAAGAAGCTCTACGACCATCAAATCGCCTTCCGCCGCGACCAGGTGCTGTGGCACGGCTTGGCCGAAGCCAGCTTCGACAGCTACATGCAGCTTCAGGGCCGCAACAACCGCCTGTGATGTGGCGGCGGGCGCACCGCCCGCCCCGTTTCAACGCCCCGCCGCTGTTTGGCGGGGCGTTTTTGTATCCAATGGAACGCTGGTTGTCATAAAAAATCACAGTGTCATGCCATTGTGAAGGTTAGCTTGTATGAAATACCTCCTCCTTTTTTCGCGCGCCATCGACGCCCTCAACACAGCCGTCGGCAAGGTGGCGATGTGGCTGATTTTGCTGATCGTCTTGATCAGCACCGCCAACGCCATCAGCCGCTACGCCCTGCACATCAGCTCCAACGCCTGGCTGGAAATCCAGTGGTACCTGTTCGGTGCCGTGTTCCTGCTTGGGGCCGGGTTTGTCTTTTTGCGCAACGCCCATGTGCGCATCGATGTGGTCTCCAGCCGCCTGACGGCGCGCACGCGCAACTGGATCGATGTGGTCGGCATCTTGGTCTTTTTGCTGCCCCTGTGCTACCTGATGATCATTTTGGGTTGGCCGGTGTTCGAGCGCTCTTGGGTGACGGGCGAAATGTCGCCCAACGCCGGCGGCCTGATCCGCTGGCCGGCTTACCTGATGATCCCGGCCGGCTTTGCCTTGCTGGCGCTGCAGGCCATTTCTGAGCTCATCAAACGCTTCCATTTCCTCTACGGTGGCGGCCCCGATGCGCTGGCCCAAGGGGCTTCCAGCGACGTCGAGCAACTGGCGCGTGAAATCGCCTTGGCCGAGCACGACCGCATCGAAAGCGCTGCGGCTGCGGCTGTGCTGGCTGATGGAGGACGCAAATCATGATCGAATTTCTCATCAGCATCTTCGTGCCCCTGATGTTTCTGGGGCTGATATTTTTCCTGCTCACCGGCTTTCCGGTTGGTTTTGCGCTCTCGGCCGTGGGCTTGCTGTTTGGCTTGCTGGGCATGGAGCTGGGTCTGTTTCCGGCCACCCTGTTTCAGGCGCTGCCCTTGCGCGTGTTTGGCATCATGCAGAACGAAATTCTGCTGGCCATCCCATTCTTCACCCTGATGGGCATCATCCTCGAGCGCAGCGGCATGGCCGAGGACTTGCTGGAAACCGTGGGCCAGGTCTTTGGCCCCTTGCACGGCGGCCTGGCGGTGGCGGTGGTGCTGGTTGGTGCCCTCATGGCGGCGACCACCGGCGTGGTGGCGGCGGCGGTGATTTCCATGGGCCTGATCTCGCTGCCCATCATGCTGCGCTACGGCTACAACCGCCCCATCGCAACCGGAGTCATTACCGCTTCGGGCACGCTGGCGCAGATTTTGCCGCCTTCGCTGGTGCTGATCGTGCTGGCCGACCAGCTCGGCGTCTCGGTGGGCGATATGTACGCCGGTGCCATGCTGCCGGCCCTGATGCTGATCGGCCTGTACCTGGCGTTCGTGATTGGCATTGCCGTCGTCAAGCCGCAGTGGATGCCGCCGCTGCCACCCGATGCGCGCATCTACAACGAGCCCACCGGCTCCAGCGGGCACCGCTCGCTGATCGTGCTGATGGCGCTGGCCACCTTGGCCGGCTATGCCTGGGCGCAGGTGCACAACCAGATGATGCACCGCTGGTTCGAGCGCATTGCCGACGCCCCGGCCGACGAGACCTTCATCATGTCGATGCTCGCCGGTGCCTTGGTGGCCTTGGTGCTGGCCTTGGCCAACAAGGGGCTGCGCCTGGGGCTGATCTCCAAGCTGGCCGAGCGCGTCACCTTCGTGCTGATTCCGCCGCTGGTGCTGATCTTTCTGGTGCTGGGCACGATCTTCTTGGGCATTGCCACCCCGACCGAGGGCGGTGCCATGGGGGCCGTGGGGGCCTTGATCATGTCGCTGGCGCGCAGGCGCCTGAGCTATAAGCTGCTCAAGCAGGCGCTGGAAAACAGCGCCCGGCTGGCCATCTTCGTGATGTTCATCCTGATCGGCGCGACCGTGTTCGGCTTTACCTTCAACGCCGCCGACGGGCCCATCTGGGTCAAGGCGCTGTTCGACGGACTGCCGGGCGGGCAACTCGGTTTCCTGCTGGTCGCCAACCTGCTGGTGTTCCTGCTGGGCTTTTTCATCGACTTCTTCGAGATCGCCTTCATCGTCGTGCCCTTGCTGTTGCCGGTGGCCAAGATGCTGGACATCAACCTAGTCTGGTTTGGCGTCATTTTGGCGATGAACCTGCAAACCTCGTTCCTGACCCCGCCCTTTGGCTTCGCGCTGTTTTACCTGCGCAGCGTGGCCCCGCGCAACGACTACCTCGACTCCATCACCAAGAAGCGCGTGGCCGGTGTCACCACCGAGCAGATCTACAAAGGCTCGATCGCCTTCGTGCTGATGCAACTCATGATGGTGGGTGCGCTGATTGCCTATCCGAACCTGGTGACGGGGCAAATCGAGCAGGTGGAACTGGCCGACGAGGCCGAGGTGCAGCGGCGCTTGCAGCAAATCCCGGGCTTTCATGGGGCCGAGCCGGGCAACCAAGTGCCGGGTCAGGAACAGGAGCAAGGGCAGTGGGGCGGTGCCGGCATGTGGGACGAGCCTGCGCCGGTCGATGGCGCCCCAGCCAATGGCGCACCGCTCGATCCAGCCCCAGCAAACGGTGAGGCAGGCGCAGCCACAGCGCCCGAGCCTGCGCCTGCCCGTTGAGTAGGGCGCAGCACCCATGCGCCTAGACTGCCGCATACTCGATGCGCGCCTGCGCGAGCTGCAGCCCGCCTATGCCACTTCCGGCAGCGCCGGGCTGGACCTGCGTGCGTGCTTGGCCGAGCCGCTCACGCTGGCAGCCAACGCCTGCCAGTTGCTGCCCACCGGCTTGGCCATCCACTTGGCCGACCCGGGCTATGCGGCCCTCATCCTGCCGCGCTCGGGGCTGGGGCACAAGCACGGCATCGTGCTGGGCAATTTGGTGGGTTTGATCGACAGCGACTACCAAGGCCAGCTCATGGTGAGCGCCTGGAACCGCAGTGAGCGCGCCTACACCATCGAACCGCTGGAGCGCATCGCGCAACTGGTGATCGTGCCGGTGCTGCAGGCGCAGCTTAACTGGGTGGACGACTTTGCCCAAGCCAGCGCGCGCGGCGCCGGGGGCTATGGTTCAACCGGGCGGGCTTGAGCCCTAGCAGGCAGCTGGCCGGGCTGGCTTGGGCTGGGGCTCAGGCTTCGAGCCGGAAAAACCCGGCACCCAGGCTGCCGCGCCCCACTTCGTCCACCGTGGCCTCGCGCACCGCATGGATTTTTAGGTCTAGGCGCAGCGCAATGCCGGCCAGCGGGTGGTTGCCGTCGAGCACCACGTGTTCGGGGTAGATTTCGCTCACGAAATACAAGCGGTCGGGCTGCGCGGCGCCGCTGCAACCCGGTGGCAGTTGCTCGAAAGCCAGGCCCACTTCGAGCTCGGTCGGGAAGGCGCTGCGCGGCTCCAGCAGCAGCAACTGGTCGTCAAAATCGCCAAAAGCGCGCTCGGGCTCTAGGTGCAGCTCCATTTCTTCGCCTGCGCCGTGGCCATGCAGCGCGGCCTCGATCGATTCCAGCAGATCGCGCCCGCCTACCAGAAACTCGACCGGTTCGTCGAGGCGGTCCAATTCTTCGCCCAAGGTGTCGGAAAGCGTCCAAGTGAGGGCGGCGACGCATTGCTCAGTGATTTTCATCGCACAATTGTCCCATGACTACACATGCCCCAAACCCACACGCGGCCACCGCGCCCGATGTCCCCACGCCCTTGCTTGGCGGCTTGACGCCGCAGCAGTTCATGCGCCGCCATTGGCAAAAAAAGCCGCTCCTGATCCGACAAGCCATTCCCGGCTTTGCCCCGCTGCTCGAGCGCCCCGAGTTGTTTGCGCTGGCGCAGTCGGCGCAGGTGGAGTCGCGCCTGATCGAGCGCCAGGGCGAAGATTGGAGTCTGGCCCAGGGCCCGTTCGAGCGCCGGCAATTGCCGCCGCTCAAGCAGCCCGCTTGGACGCTGCTGCTGCAAGGGGTGGACTTGCACCACGATGCGGTGCACCAGTTGCTGCAGCGCTTTCGCTTCGTACCCGACGCACGGCTGGACGATTTGATGATCTCCTGGGCCAGCGAGGGCGGTGGCGTGGGGCCCCACTTCGACAGCTACGACGTGTTCCTGCTGCAAGCCAGCGGACGCCGGCGCTGGCGCATCGGGCGGCAAAAGGATTTGAGTCTGCAGCCCGACAAGCCGCTGAAAATTTTGCAACACTTCGAGCCCGAGCAGGAGTGGGTGCTGGAGCCGGGTGACATGCTCTACCTGCCGCCGCAGTGGGCGCACGACGGGGTGGCGCTCGATGGCGGCTGCATGACCTATTCGGTGGGTTTTCGGGTGCCGCAGCGCGGGGCCTTGGCCGCAGAGCTGGTGCAGCGCCTGGCCGATGAGTGCGCCGACGAGCGCCTGTACCGCGACCGCAACCAAGCAGCCACCGCCACGCCGGCGGCGGTGCCCGAGGCCTTGGTTGACTTTGCCCGCGACGCGCTCAAGCGCCTGTTGCGCGACAAGGTGGGGCTGCGTCTGGCCTTGGGCGAGGTGTTGAGCGAGCCCAAGCCCTCGGTCTGCTTCAGCGCGCCGCAGCAGCCGTGGCAGCCCGGGGCGGTGACACTGGATAAGTGCACGCGCATGTTGTACGACGCGGAGCACGTGTTTGTCAACGGCGAAGCCTGGTGCGCCAGCGGCAAGGACGCGCGATTGCTGCACGAGCTGGCCGACCGACGCGCGCTCAGTGCCGAGCAAGTGCGCCGCGCCAGTGCACCGGTGCAAGAGCAACTGGCCGAGTGGCAGCAGGCGGGCTGGCTGCACGTGCAGCCGGTGGCAAAAAGCACCGATCAGGAAGGATAGCCTAAACCCTTGTTGCGCTGCGCTGGAGCCGATTTGTTGTTTTTTGGCAACAATTTAAGGCCTCTGCAAGTAATTTTTTCTGTACCTCTGCGGCTTTTTCTGCTTTGGATTATCATCAAGATTGCTAGGAAATTTTAGGGTTTACCCTTCGATTCCAGCCGCCAGTGGCTGTGCTTTGTGCTCGCAATGCGGGCTTAATGCTTGCCGAGGCAAAAACCCAGATCGCCACCACCTTCCATTTGATACGATATGAAAATCTCTGCCCTGCTCGCCGCCCTGCTCGCCGCTGCCCTGTTGACCGGTTGCCCCCAAGCTCCGGCCCCGGCTCCTGAGCCTACACCAGCCCCGGCTCCAGCTCCTGAGCCTACACCAGCCCCGGCTCCAGCTCCGGCTGAGGCCGCTCCTGCAGCACCGGCCGACGCCGCTGCACCGGCTGCTGGTGGTTCCCATACTGCTCCTGCAGCACCTGCTGGCGGCGCTTACTCTGCTCCTGCCGCTCCCGCACGCTGATCCTCTTTAGCGCGCCGCACCTCGGCGCCGTGGCCCGCTTGCGAGCCACGGTCCGGGTGCAAAAAACCGCTTGGTGCAAACCCGGCGGTTTTTTTACGCCTGTCGTTCACAGGGGGCATCCCCCCAGTGCCGTGCTCAGCGCGGCGCCGCCCGCGTAGGCGGCCCTTTAGTTCAGCCGCTTGACCAGCACCCGGCTGCGCCGGTCCCAGTTGTATTTGCGCTTGCGCGCTTCGGGCAGCCAGTCGGCATCGACCGGTGCAAAGCCGCGCTTGATGAACCAGTGCATGGTGCGCGTGGTGAGCACAAAGAGGCTCTCCAGCCCCAGCAGGCGCGCGCGCTGCTCGATGCGCTTGAGCAGCTTTTCGCCGTCGCCCTGGCCTTGCGAGTGTGGCGAAACGGTGAGCGCGGCCATTTCGGCGGTTTTGGCCTCGGGGTAGGGGTAGAGCGCGGCGCAGCCAAAAATCACTCCGTCGTGCTCGATCAGGGTGTAGTTGGCGATGTCGCGCTCGATTTCGGTGCGGCTGCGCTTGACCAGGGTGCCGTCTTGCTCGAACGGTTCGATCAGTTGCAAAATGCCGCCCACGTCGTCGGCATGGGCTTCGCGCAGGCTTTCGAGCTTTTCATCGACCACCATGGTGCCGATGCCGTCGTGCACGTACACCTCCAGCAGCAGCGCCCCATCGACGGCAAAGGGCAAGATGTGGCTGCGCTCTACCCCGCCCTTGCAGGCGCGCACGCAGTATTGCAAATAAAAGCCGGTGTCGCTGGGTTGCAAGGCCGGGCCGCAAGCGGCCAAAATTTGCTCGGCCTGCGCCAGCGGCAGTTCGGTGTCGATCGGGTTGTCGGGGCTGGCCGCTTCGTGGGGCTGCACGCGGATGCCCGGCACCTCGGTGATGAACAGCAGCTTGTCGGCCTGCAAGGCAATGGCCACGCTGGTGGCCACTTCCTCCATGTTCAGGTTGAAGGCCTCGCCGGTGGGCGAGAAACCAAAGGGCGACAGCAGCACCATCGCCCCCATGTCGAGGGTGCGCATCAGCCCGGCCACATCGACCCGCCGCACCTGGCCGGTGTGCTGGAAGTCGATGCCATCGATCACCCCCACCGGCTGCGCGGTGATGAAGTTGCCCGAGAGCACGCGCACCGTGGCCCCGGCCATGGGGGTGTTGGGCAGGCCCTGGCTGAAGGCGGCCTCGATCTCGTAGCGCAACTGCCCGGCGGCCTCTTGGGCGCAGTCCAGCGCCACTTCGTCGGTGATGCGCATCCCCAGGTGGGTGCGCGATGGGTGCCCCTTGGCGCGCAACTGCTCGTTGACCTGCGGCCTGAAACCATGCACCAGCACGATGCGCACGCCCATGCTCTGAATGAGGGCCAAATCCTGCGCCAGATTGGGCAGCTTGCCCGCCGCTATGGCCTCGCCTGCAATGCCGACCACAAAGGTCTGGTTGCGAAACTTGTGGATATAGGGTGCCACCGAGCGAAACCAGGGCACGAAGGTGAAATTAAAGACCGTGGACATGGGCGGTTGAGGCTTGGGCGGCTGGGGCTGTAGGACGCGGGCAGTGAAACGCGGGCGGTGCAAGGGGCGGCGCTTGGGGCGGCTGGGCGCAAGCATACGCCAGCCAAGCATACGCCACAGCCCACATCCCAAGCCGAGGCCACTGCGGGGATAATCGGGCGGCCCCCATTTTGCACGTGAGCCGCCCGCGCCTTGATTATCGAGTTTCCCGAATCCCTGCCTGTAAGCGCCCAGCGCCAGGCGATCGAAGCCGCCTTGCGCGCGCACCAGGTGATCGTGGTGTGCGGCGAGACCGGTTCCGGCAAAACCACCCAGTTGCCCAAGATCGCGCTGGGCATGGGGCGCGGCCGCCTGCACGCCCGCCCGGGCGAGCGCGGGCGCTTGATCGGCCACACCCAGCCGCGCCGCATCGCCGCCAGTTCGGTGGCCAGCCGCATTGCGCAAGAGCTCGGCACGGCGCTGGGCGAGGTGGTGGGCTACAAGGTGCGCTTCCAGGACCGGCTCAGCCCCGGGGCCTCGATCAAGCTCATGACCGACGGCATTTTGCTGGCCGAAACCCAGACCGACCCGCTGCTGCAGGCCTACGACACGCTGATCATCGATGAGGCGCACGAGCGCAGCCTGAACATCGATTTTTTGCTCGGCTACCTGCGCCAGATTTTGCCGCGCCGGCCGGACCTGAAGGTGATCATCACCTCGGCCACCATCGACGCCGAGCGCTTTGCGCGCCACTTCGAGTCGGCCCAGGGGCCGGCGCCGGTGCTCAATGTGGAGGGCCGCAGCTTTGCGGTGGAGCAGCGCTACCGCCCCTTTGAGGAAAGCCGCGACTACGGCCTCAACGAAGCCATTGCCGACGCCGTGGACGAGCTCTGGCGCGGCGGCGCGCTGGCTGGCGACGTGCTGGTGTTTTTGCCCGGCGAGCGCGAAATCCGCGAATGCGCCGACCACCTGCGCCAGCACCTGAGCCACCAGCCGGTGCTGCGCCAGACCGAGGTGCTGCCGCTGTTTGCGCGCCTGAGCCAGGGCGAGCAAGAGCGCATCTTCCGGCCCAGCGGCGCGCGGCGCATCGTGCTGGCGACCAACGTGGCCGAAACCTCGCTCACCGTGCCCGGCATCCGTTACGTGATCGACTCGGGCCGGGCGCGCGTGAAACGCTACAGCCTGCGCAGCAAGGTCGAGCAGTTGCTGGTCGAGCCGATCAGCCAGGCGGCGGCCAACCAGCGCGCTGGGCGCTGTGGTCGGGTGGCCGACGGCGTCTGCATCCGCCTCTACGACGAGGCCGATTACCAAGGGCGGCCGCGCTTTGGCGACCCGGAGATTTTGCGCTCCTCGCTGGCGGCGGTGATTTTGCGCATGAAGTCGCTGCGCCTGGGGGCGGTGGAGGATTTTCCTTTTCTGGAGGCGCCTTCGCAGCGCGCCATTACCGACGGCTACCAGTTGCTGCAAGAGCTGGGTGCGCTCGACGAGGGCTTGCAGCTCACCGCCTTGGGCACCGAGCTGGCGCGCCTGCCGCTGGACCCGCGCGTGGGGCGCATGATCCTGGAGGCGCGCGAGCGCCACGCGCTCGACGAGGTGCTGGTGCTGGCCAGCGCGCTCACGGTGCAGGATGTGCGCGACCGCCCCTTGCAGGCGCAAGCGCAGGCAGACCGGGCGCACGCGGCCTTCGACGACGACAAGAGCGAGTTCGTGGGCTACCTCAAGCTCTGGCGCTGGCTGGAGCAGGCGCGCAGCGGCAAGCCCAGTGCGGCCGCAGCGCCCGTTGTGGACCAAGCCGCCGGTGCAGCCGGTGCCGGGGCCAGCAGGGCTAAAGGGCGGCCCACTGAGGGCTTGGCCGATGCCACTGGATTGGCGCTGGCTGCGCCGCAGCACAAGCCGAGCCAGCGCCAGTACGAGGCGCTGCTGCGCCAGCACTACCTGAATCCGCGCCGGGTGCGCGAGTGGCGCGACATCCACAGCCAGTTGCACACCGTGGTGGCCGAGCACGGCTGGAAGCTCAACACCGCCCCGGCCAGCAGCGAGCAGTTGCATTTGTCCCTGTTGGCGGGCTTGCTCGGGCACGTGGGCTGCAAGCACGAGAGCGAGGCGCATTACCAGGGCGCACGCGGCATTCGCTACTACCCGCATCCGGGCGCGCGTTTGAGCAAAAAGCCGGGGCGCTGGATCGTTTGCGCCGAGCTGGTCGAGACCACGCGCCTGTTTGGCCGTGGCATTGCCGCCATCGATCCGCAGTGGCTGGAGCAGGTGGGCGCGCATTTGCTGAGCAAGCAGGTGCTCGATCCGCGCTGGGAGAAAAACGCCTGCCGGGTGGTGGCCTCCGAGCGCGCCACGCTTTATGGCTTGCTGATCTACAACCAGCGCCGGGTCGATTACGCGCGCGTCGATCCGGTCGGGGCGCGCTCGATCTTTATCCGCCAGGCGCTGGTGGCGGCCTTGGAGGAGGAGGTGTGGCCGCCCGATTTCGAGCGCCGTCTGCCTTTTTTGGCCGGCAACCGCCAGGTGCTGGCGCAGGTGCAGGCGCTGGAACACAAGTCGCGCCGCCAAGACGTGCTGGTCGATGAGGAGCTGATCTACGCCTTTTACGACAGCCAGTTGCCGCCCGACCTGAGCAGCGGGCAGGAGCTGGAGCGCTGGTACCGCGCCCACGTGCGCCAGCAACCCGAGCTGCTGCGCCTCAAGCGCGAGGAGCTGATGCGGCATCAAGCCGCGGGCGTGACCAGCGTGGCTTTTCCGCCCACGCTGGCGCTGGGTGGCACCGAATGCAGCGCCAGCTACCTGCACCAGCCGGGTGATGCGCGCGACGGCCTGAGCGTGGCGCTGCCGATCTTTGTGCTCAACCAGGCCAGCGAGGAGCGCTGCGAATGGCTGGTGCCGGGGATGCTCAAAGAGAAAATCAGTGCCCTGCTCAAGAGCCTGCCGCAAAAGCCGCGTGCGCGCCTGCTGCCGCTGCCCGAGACCGCCGGGCAACTGGCCACGGAGCTGAGCCAGCCCGGGCACTGGGCCCAGGGCAGCCTGATCGAGGCGCTGCTGGCGCGCGTGCGCACGCGCACTGGGCTGGATGTGAAGCGCAGCGATTTCAAGCTCGACATGCTGCCCGTGCACCACTTTATGCACCTGCGCGTGCTGGATGAACACGGGCGCCAACTCGGCCAAGGGCGCAGCCTGGCCGCCCTCAAGGCCGAACTGGGCGCGCAGGCGCGTGGGGCCTTCCAGGCGCTGGCGGGCTTGCAACTGGCGGCGCGGGTGGGTGCGGGAGCGGGAGCGGGTGCGAGCACGGCAGTGGGTGTGGGTGTGGCTGCGGTGCCAGCCTCGGTGCCGCCTGCGGGGCGCTCCGGTGCCCGCCAAGCCGCTGCTGCGCCGCCGGCCCGCGCTCCATCTGCCGAGCGCAAGCAAACAAACGATCCAAGCACCCAAGGCCAAGCCGCCCACGCCCAGTCTGCCCCGCGCAAGCAAGCAGCCGTTCCAAGCCACCAAGCCCACGCCCCAGCAACCCAAGCCCATGCCCAAGCCACCACCGCCACCGAGCGCTACCGCGCTTGGACCTTTGGCGACTGGCCCGAGCTGATGGAGCTGGCCAGTGGCGACCACACTGTAATCGGTTTTCCGGCGCTGCTCGACGCCGGCGACGCCGTGAGCTTGGCGGTCTATGACGAGCCCGAGGCGGCGGCGCGCCAGCACCGCGCCGGGCTGCGTCGGCTGTTTGCGCTGCAACTGCGCGAGGCGCTCAAGCAACTCGAAAAAAGCCTGCCCGGCTTGCAGCAAATGGCGGTGTCGTACCTGGCGCTGGGCTCGCTGGAGGAGCTGCGCGGCCAGATCATCGAAGTGGCGCTGGAGCGCGCTTTCATGGCCGAGCCGTGGCCGCGCAACGCCGCCGAATTCCAGCAGCGGCTGGACCAAGGGCGTAGCCGCCTAGGGCTGATCGCGCAGGAAGTGGCGCGCCAAGCGGCGGCCGTGCTGGTCGAATACGCCGCCGTGGTGCGCAAGCTCAAAGAGGGCAAGTTTGAGGCGCAGCCGCTGGCCGACGCCCGATCCCAGTTGCAGCGCCTGGTGGGGCCGCGCTTTCTGGCCGAAACCCCGTGGGCGGCGCTGCAACACCTGCCGCGCTACCTGAAGGCGATTTTTCTGCGGCTCGACAAGCTGCGCGCCGACCCGGCCCGCGACGCCGCGCACATGGCCACCGTGCGCGCCCAGGAGCAGCGCTACACGCGCCTGCTGGCCGAGCGCAAGGGCGTGCCCGATGCGCGCTTAGACGAGCTGCGCTGGCTGCTGGAGGAGCTGCGCGTGAGCCTGTTTGCGCAGGAGCTGCGCACGCCGCAGCCGGTGAGCGTCAAGCGGCTCGACAAGCTCTGGGCGCAACTGGCGGCCTAAAACCCACCGCTGCCGCTGCCGCTGCCGCTGGCACCGCCGCGGGTGCTCACAAGCGCGCCAGCCGCAGCAGCGCCGCTTCCAGCGTGGCCTCGCGCTTGGCAAAGCAAAAGCGGATCAGGCGCTGCTCGCGGCCGTCGCCGTAAAAGGCCGATAGGGGAATGGCGGCGACGCCGATCTCGCGCGTCAGCCAGCGGCAGAACTCGGTCTCGGGCAAGTCGCGCTCGGGCACCGCCAAATGGGCGTAGCGCACGCACTGGAAATAGGTGCCTTCGCAGGGCAGCAGCTCAAAGCGCGTGCGCGCCAGCCCGGCGCGAAAGCGGTCGCGCTTGGCGGCGTAAAAATCGGGCAACTGCAGGTAGGGGGCCGGGTCGGCCAGGTAGGCCGCCAGCGCGTGCTGCATCGGCGTATTCACGGTGAACACATTGAACTGGTGCACCTTGCGAAACTCGGCCATCAGCGGCGCCGGGGCCAGCACGCTGCCCACCTTCCAACCGGTGACGTGAAAAGTCTTGCCAAAGCTGCTCACCACCAAGGCGCGCGCCGCCAGCCCGGCAAAGCGCGCCGCGCTCTGGTGCAGTTGGCCGTCAAAGACCATGTGCTCATAGACCTCGTCGCTGATCAAAATCACCTCGGTCGGCGCGAGCAGCTCTTGCAGGCGCAGCATGTCGGCGCGCTGCCAGACGCGGCCGCTGGGGTTGTGCGGGCTGTTGATGAGCATGGCCCGGGTGCGCGGGCCGATGGCGGCGGCGATGGCGTCCAAGTCGGGCCCAAAATCGGCGCGCAGCGGCACCCGAACCGCCACGCCACCGGCCAGTTCGATATTGGGCACGTAGCTGTCGTAGCAGGGCTCGAGCACGATCACCTCGTCGCCCGGCTGCACCACGGCCAAAATGGCGCTGAAAATGGCTTGCGTGGCCCCGGCGGTGACGGTGATTTCGTGCTCCGGGTCGTAGCGGCGGCCATACAGCGCTTCGGTTTTGCGCGCCAGCGCCTGGCGCAGCGCCGGCACGCCGGGCATCGGCGGGTACTGGTTGTGGCCGGCGCGCAGGGCCGCCTCGACCGCGTCCAGCAGGCGCGGGTCGCAGTCGAAGTCGGGGAAGCCCTGCCCGAGGTTGACGGCGGCGCACTCGTTGGCCAGCGCCGACATCACGGTAAAAATCGTCGTGCCCACGGCGGGCAGGCGGCTGCGCACGGCCGGGGTGGGCGGGGCGGCGGGATCGGGGCGCAGTTCGGTGGCGGGCATACGCGGTTTCACAGTTCAAAATCGGTGCCGCCGCCCAACATCGCCTTGTTGATGAGCTCGCGCGACAGGCGATCGCTTAAAAACTCGGCAAAGCGCAGCACGAACTGGCGCAAATAGGCCCCGCGCTTGAACGCCACCCGGCTCACGTTCTGGCCAAACAGGTGCCCCAGTGGGCGCGCCACCAGCTCCGGGCTGCGTTCCTCGCCCTGCATCGCCATTTCGGCCACGATGCCCACGCCCAGCCCGAGCTTGACGTAGGTCTTGATCACGTCGGAGTCGATCGCTTCGAGCACGATGTGGGGTTTGAGTTGGCGCTGGGCAAAGGCGGTGTCGATGCGGGTGCGGCCGGTGTAGGAGGGGTGGTAGGTGATCAGCGGCACCTGCACCAAGTCTTCGAGCGCGATGCGTTCGCGCTCTAGCAGCGGGTGCCCCGCGGGCAGCACCAGCGTGTGCTGCCAGTCGTAGCAGGGCAGGGTGATGAGCTCGGGGTGGTCGCTGAGCGCCTCGGTGGCGATGCCGATGTCGGCCACGTCGTCGAGCAGCATGCGCGCCACCTGCTCGGGCGCGCCCTGGTGCAGGCTGATCGAGACCTTGGGGTAGGCGTGGCGCAGCTTGGCCACCGCAGCCGGCAGCACGTAGCGCGCCTGGGTGTGGGTGGCGGCGATGCTGAGCGCGCCACTGTCTTGGGCCGCGTACTGGGCCCCGATGCGTTTGAGGTTGTTGACCTCGCGCAGGATGATCTCGATGCTGCGCAGCACCTGCTGCCCCGGTTCGGTGACGCGCTTGATGCGCTTGCCGTGGCGGGCAAAAATATCGATGCCGAGTTCGTCTTCGAGCTCTAGGATGGCCTTCGAGACGCCGGGCTGCGAGGTGTGCAGCGCCTTGGCCGCTTCGGTCAGGTTGAGGTTGCGGCGCACTGCCTCCTGGACGAAACGGAACTGGTGCAGATTCATGGCTTGGATTCTGCCACGGCCAGTTCGGCCAGCAGCGCCAGCAGGCGCGGCTGTTCGGTGGGGGTGGGCAGCCACTCGAAGCGCACGCTAGGGTGCGCCTGTTGCAGCGCCTCGGCCAGCCGGGGCAAATCTTGGCGGGCGTGTTTTCCCAGGCCAAAAAACAGCGGCAGCACACGCAGCGTGGTGGCCCCGGCGGCCACCAGTTCGGCTGCGGCTTCGGGCAGGCTGGGGCCGCACAGCTCCAGATAGGCGCAGCGCACCGGACTCTGCGGTGCTCGGGCGGCCACGGCCTGCGCCACCGCCTCGATGGCTCCAAACCACTGCGGGTCGCGCGAGCCATGCGCCAATACGATCACTCCCAGCATAAGCTACATCTTTGTAAATGTGGGGCCAAGCGCGCTAGCGCCGCAGCACCAACCAGCCAAAGGCCCCCAGCGAGGCCACCGAATACAGCAGCGAGGGCGCGGCCGCCGCCAGCCACGGTCGCCACGCCAGCAAGTTGCCGACGTAGCCAAACATATTGCTCAGCAACACGAAGCTCAGCCCCAGCATGACGCCGGCAAACACATAGGCCGCCAGCCCCTTGGAGCGGAAATGCAGGTAGGCAAAGGGCAGCGCCAGCACCACCATCACCAAGCAACTCAAGGGAAAGAACAGCTTGCGCCAGAGCTCGATCTCGTAGCGCTGCGTGGCCTGCTGGTTGGCTTGCAGGTGTTCGATGTACTGGTACAGGCCCCAGGTGCTCATGCGATCCGGGCGCAGCAAGGCCACCGAGACCATGTCGGCGCTCAGGCCGGTGGGCCAGTCCAGCGTGGGCAGTTGCTGCGTGAGCAGGCGCGGCGGGCTGGCCTGGGTGTCGAACTGGTGCAGTTGCACCTGCTGCAATTCCCACAGCCCGCGCTCGGGCACCACGGTGGCGCGGGCCGCAGTCAGGGTGCGCGTGACGCGCCCCTCGGCGTCGAACTCAAACAACCGCACGCCCAGCAAGCCGCGTGCGCCCTCCAGCGCCGCCACATTGACCGACACCTGGTGCCCTTCGGTGCGCTCCTTGAGCCAGGCACCGGTCTGCCCGAGGCTCAGCGGCCCCTCATAAACCGCCTTCAGCCGCTGCGCCTGGCGATCGGTCCAGGGCGCCACGTAATCGCCCAGCACGAAGGTGAGGGCCGCAAAGGCCGCACCGAGCACCAGCATCTGGCGCAAGGCCCGGCCCGGCCCGAACCCGCTGGTGCGCAAAATGGTGAACTCCGAGCTTTGCGCCAAGCGCACCAAGCCAAACACCGAACCGATCAGCACCGCAATCGGCAGCAGCTCGTACAAATGGCTAGGCAGTTTCAAGCCCACGTAGAGCAGGGCCTGCGGCAGGCCGTACTCGAGCGCGGGATCGAAGGGCGAGCGCTGGCCGAGCGCGGGCAGTTCTTCGATCAGGTCAAAGAAGGCAAACAGCGCCAAAAAAGCCAGCGCCACCAAGCCGATCGCCCACAGCAGCTCGCCGTAGATCAGTTTGCGCAGCGTTTTCATGCCGGGGCTGCGCGCCACCACGGCCGCGTCCAGTTCAGCTCCCAGCCCCAATGGCGTTTGGCCAGCCAGAGCGCGCAAGCGGCCCCCACGCCGCCATGCAAGGCCAGCATGAAGGCCAAGGCGGAGACCTCGCCGGTGCCGATCCAGCGCTGCCCCATGGTCATCAGGTTGTAGTAGAAAATGAAGCCAAACAGCAGGAACAACACGTTGCCGCTCTTGTTGGCGCGCGGGTTGCTGGTGGACAGCGCCAGCGCCATCAGCACAAAGTTGAAGGCCGCCAGCGCCAGCCCGATCCGCCACGCCAGCTCACCTTGGTTGGCCGGGGAGGGGTCGGTGAACAGGGTCCAGGTGGGGCGCGACTTGAGCCCCTGCGCCACCCCGGCGGGCAGGGCCGGTTGATCGATCAGGATGCGGTAGCTGGCAAATTCACTCACCTGCACCTGGCCGGGCTGGCCCGGTCGGTCGAACAGCAGGCGCTGGCCATGGTTCACTTGCAGCCACTGCTGCTGGTCGATCGACTCGACGCGCCCGCTGGCGGCGCTGATCAAGATGCGGCTGCCATCGGTTTCGGTGCTGTAGACAAAGATGTTGCGCGCCATGGTGGGCTGCTGTGGGTCTTGCTCGATGAAGAACACGCGCCGTCCGTCGGCGCTTTCCATGAACTGTCCGGCTTGCACCCGCTCGAGCGCGCCGCGTTGCTGAAAGCGGTCGCGCAACTGCTCGGCCTGCTGATTGGCCCACGGCCAGACCAGCAGCACCATCAGGGCGATCACCGCCAGCACCGGCCACGCAAAGTGAAACACCGGCCTCAGAAAAGCCGCCAGGCCGCGGCCGCTGGAGTACCAGATCACCATTTCGCTTTCGCGGTGCATGCGCGTCAGCGTCGAGGCCACGGCAATGAACAAGGCGATGGTGAGCACGATCGGCAGCCGGCCCACCACGGTGTAGGTCAGGACCAGCACAATTTCTTGCGGATTGATGCGCCCCTGGTCGGCTTGGCCGAGGGTGCGAATGAGCAGCATGGTGACGACGATCACCAACAGCACCAGCAGCGTGGCGCCAAAACTGCGCGCCAGTTCACGGCGCAAGGAGGAATGGAATAACATCGTCAAAAAACCACTTGAGCCCCGATTATGGACTTTGAACTCAAAACCCTCACGCTGCCACAAGCCACCGACGTGGCCGCTGACGCTTTGATCCTGCTCTGGCCCGATCGTGCCGATGCCGATGCCGATGCCAACACCGATTTGGCGCAATGGGCGCGCGCCGCCGTGGCCGACGCCGACATCGAGCAGGCCGTGGGCAGCGTGTTGCTGGCGCACCGCCTGCCCGGGGTGCAGGCGCGCAAGGTGGCGCTGGTGCGCAGCGGCGATGGCAGCCCAGCCGCCACGCGCAAGGCGGTGCTGGCGGCAATGGCCGCGCTCAAGCTCGGCAGCGCCCAGCGCTTGCTGCTGTGGGCGGGTGACGTCAGCGCCGGGGCGCTGGCGGCGCTGCTGCAGGCCACCGCCGAGGCCAGCTACAGCTACACCCACACCAAGCCCAAGGCGAAGGCGCGCACCCTGCAAAGCGTGACGGTCGGGGTGCGCGATGCGGCGGCGCTGCAAGCGGCTCTGGCCCAGGCCCAGGCCTGCGTGAAGGGGGTGGAATGGGCCAAGGAATGGGCCAACCGCCCGCCCAACCACGCCACCCCCACGCGGCTGGCCGAGGCGGCGCAGCAGTTGGCGCAAGGCAAACGCTTGCAGGTCGAGGTGCTGGGCCCCCAAGAAGTGGCCAAGCTGGGCATGGGGGCCTACTTGGCGGTGGCACAGGGCTCGCAAGAGCCGCTGCGCTTCATCGTGCTCAAGTACCAGGGCGCACCCAAGGCCAGTGCGCCGGTGGTGCTGGTGGGCAAGGGCATCACCTTCGATACCGGCGGCATCAGCCTCAAGCCCGGCCCCGAGATGGACGAGATGAAGTTCGACATGGGCGGTGCCGCCGCCGTGCTGGGCACCTTTGTGGCGCTGGCCGAGCTGCAACCGGCGCTCAACGTGATCGGGCTGGTACCCTGCTGCGAAAACATGCCCGACGGGCGCGCCGTCAAGCCCGGCGATGTGGTCACCAGCCTGAGCGGGCAGACGATCGAAATCCTCAACACCGACGCCGAAGGGCGGCTGATTTTGTGCGACGCGCTCACCTACGCAGCGCGCTTCAAGCCGCGCGCCCTGATCGACGTGGCCACCCTCACCGGGGCTTGCGTGATCGCGCTGGGCAATCTGCGCGCCGGCCTCTACAGCAACCGCGACGAACTGGCGCAGGCCCTGCAAGCGGCGGGCGACGCCACGCTGGACCCGTGCTGGCGCATGCCGCTCGACGACGAATATGAAGAAGGCTTGAAATCCAACTTCGCCGACATGGCCAACATCGCTGGCCGCCCGGCCGGTTCGGTGACGGCGGCCAAGTTCCTGCAAAAATTCGTCGCCCCCGAGCAAGCGTGGGCGCATTTGGATATTGCGGGCGTAGCTTGGAAGAGCGGCGCCAGCAAAGGGGCCACCGGCCGCCCGGTGGCCTTGCTGCTGCAGTACCTGCTCGACGAGGCGGCGCGCATGGCCAAGGAATCGGTTCCTATGCCCAAGGCCGCCGCCGCAGGCGCCAAGCGGGGCAAGCGCTGAATGCGTCTGTCCACCAAGCCCACCCCTTGGGCGGCTGCTGAGGCCGCAACGGCCACGCCTGCACGATGAACGCCATTGCTTTTCACTTCAATGTGCCGGCCCCCGTGCCCTACCTGTGCCGCTTGCTGCGCAAGGCCACCCATGCCGGCCAGCGCGCATGGGTCTTGTTGCCGCCTGCGCTGGCGCACGAGCTCGACGTTGCGCTCTGGACCTTTGCCCCAGAGGAGTTCATCGCCCATGCGCGCCACGCAACGGTCGAGGCCGAGGAGTCGGGGCAAGTGGGCTCAGGCCAGTGCTTGTGGCAGCGTTCGCCGGTGGTGCTGGCGGCCCAGTTGATCCCGCAAGCCAGCGACTGGCCGTTGCTGATCAACCTGCTGGAGCCGGTGCCAGAGGGTTTCGAGCGCTTCGGGCGCCTGATCGAAATCGTGCCGCAAGACGAGGCACTCAAGCAAGCCGCGCGGCTGCGCTGGCGCCATTACAGCCAGCTCGGTCTGGCGCTCAAGCACCACGACGCCGCTGCATGAGGGTGCAGCGGCCGCGGGGCTGAGGGCCAAGGGCTGATGATGACGAGGGCTGGGCGATCAGGACAGTTGCGTGCTGATCAGCTTGGTCATCTCAAACATCGACACCTGAGGCTTGACGAAAATCGGCTGCAGCTTGGCGTCGGCGTTGATCATGCGCTTGTTGGCCGGGTCTTGCAGTTTGTGTTTTTTGATGTATTCCCACACCTTTTTGGTCACTTCGGTGCGTGGCATGGGTTTGCTGCCGATCACCGCGGCCAAGGCAGCGCTGGGGGTCATGGGCTTCATGAAGGCCGCATTGGGGGTGCGCTTGGCGGGCGCATCGGCGGCGGCCGGGGCGGGAGCGCTGACCTTGGGGGCAGCTACCTTGGTGGCGGCCGCTTTGGGAGCGGCTTTTGCAGCCGGTGCAGCGGCGCTGGGTGCTGGGGCAGCAGCAGCTTGGGTGGTGGGAGCCTTCGCAGCAGGAGCTTTTTTTGCAGTTGCCATTTGTTGAATCCTTCTGTGGGTTGGTCTTCGCCACGGCAGCGGCATATTGCCATGCGCAGCGCCTTGGCATCCTAAACCGAAAGTGGGTCATTTGGCCGACACGAAGCGGCAATTTTTTTGTCATTGTGCGGCGCTGCCAAGCCGCGTGGCTTAAGGCGCGCGCAGGCCTTGGTAGAGCATGAACGCGGCCAGCGCGTAGAGCACCAGCGCGAACAGGCGCTTGAGGGGCTTGACCGGCAGCGCATGCGCCGCCCGTGCGCCCAGCGGGGCGCCGAGCACGCTGGCCAGCGCAATCACCAGCAGGGCGGGCAGAAAAATGTAGCCCAAAGAGGCGTCGGGCAAGCCGGCAACCCTTTGCCCGGCCAGCGCATAGCCGGCTGAGTTGGCCAGCGCGATCGGAAAGCCCAGTGCGGCGCTGGTGGCCACCGCCTGGTGCATGGCGACGTTGCACCAGACCAGAAACGGCACGCTGATGAAGCCGCCGCCCGCACCCACCAAGCCCGAGAAAAAGCCGATCCCCCCACCGGCGGCCAACTGGCCCGTGGGGCCAGGCAGGGTGCGGCTGGCGGCCGGTTTTTTGTCGAGCCACATCTGGGTGGCTGAAAACGCCACAAAAACCGCAAACACCAAGGCCAGGGTTTGGCCACCCAAAGCGGCAAATACACCCAGGCTGGCCAGCGCCGCACCCAGCACGATGCCGGGCGCCAAGCGGCGCACGATGTCCCAGCGCACCGCCCCGCGCCGGTGGTGCGCGCGCACGCTCGAGAGCGAGGTGAAGACGATGGTGGCCATGCCGGTGGCAATCGCCATTTTGACCGCCAAGCCCGCTTCGACGCCTTGGTTGGCCATGATGACCGTCAGAAACGGCACCAGCACCATGCCGCCGCCTATGCCCAGCAGCCCGGCCAGAAACCCCCCGCAAAGCCCAAGAGCCAGCAGTTGCAGCACCAAGAGCGGGTCGAGCGCAGCGAAGAAAGACAAGGGGGTTGGGGTTTGGAGGGGCAGACCGGCACAAGACCTTGGGCGCGCCATAAAAATTAGGTGTCTGCCGCCGGACCGGACCGGCATCCTGAACGGTCGGGTTCAGGTGGGCCGGGGCAGCGCAGCTTCGGGTTCATCTGACGCGAGACGATCACACCCACTGCACAATGTACCCAGCCCGGGCTCCAAGAGCATTGGTTCAAGGAAATATAAAGCCCGGCAACGGCGGCAGACGGCTCTATTCTAGACGCAAAAAAACAGAGCAACCCAAGCTTCCGAGTGCCATCAAGGGCTTTGCCGCGGTGCAGCACATTGGGTTTGAGCGCCGGCAGGTGCGCCCAAGGGATAGCCTGGGTTTAAATCAGCCGCCCGTCTTGGGTCAGCGCCTGGTCCAGGCGCTCCAGCAGCTGCTGCAGGCGGGTTTCTTGCAAGCGGTCGCTGGGGTCGGTCCATTCACCCGCTTCGGTCTGGCCAAACGAGGTGTTGCGAAAATTGCCCAGTTCTTTTTGGTGCAACTCATAGGCAATATTGAGTGCGGCCAGCACGGCAATCCGGTCGCGCGCCTTGACCTTGCCGGCATCGCGGATGCGGCACATGGCGGCATCGACCTTGGTCACCGCTTCGCGCAGCGCAGCCTCGCCACCGGTCGGGCAAGCCAGCAGATAGCTCTGGGCCATGATCTGGACTTCGATTTGCTTGATGGGGGGCTGATTCATGGGCGGCTGTCGTCGGACTCGGCGGGCAGTTGCTCGATCAGGGCATCAAGCCGTTGGCGCACGGCTTGTGACTGCAGGCGCAGCAAATCGCGCTCCTGGCGCAGCGCCTCGACCTGCTGCTGCAACAACTGGTTGGCGCGCAGCAGCTCCTCGTGGCGCAACAGCAGGCGGTTGACGCGTTCGGAAATATGGTCGATAGAGGTCTGGACGGGCATACAGCTTGCATTGTAGGCTGCTCTGGGCCCGTCTACAGCCCGTCCGCGCCCTTACAATTGCAACTGTTGGTGCTCGCTGCGCCTAGTCTGGCGCGGCGGTTAAACGGGAAGCAGGAGGGTTGCGGCCACATGGTCCGAAGCCCAACCTGCGCTGCCCCCGCAACGGTAAGTGGACGGGCCTCGGCTTCATTTTGAAGCCCGGCCCTGCTGTGTGCCCCTATCAGCCACTGGATGCCCTATGGGTAACCGGGAAGGCGGCACCGGTCGTTTCCACCAGCCCGGATACCGGCCAACAGGGTGGTTCGCGCCTGCCAAGGGCGGCGAGCCGTTGCGCCCATGCGCTGCCGGGGATGGTGGTGCGGGCCTATCTGTGGTGTTTCAATTTTTATGAAAAAGTCTGAACTGCGTGCCCGAGTGGCCGCAATTCCCGTGGCCGTTCTGGGTCTGGCGGGAGCTTTGGGGGTGTCTGGCGCGGCGGCGCAAGGCACGGAGCTGGAGGCGGTGGTGGTGACGGCCACGCGCACTCCGGTGCCGCCTGATCAACTCGCTGCACAGGTGGTGGTGATCGACCGAACTGCGATCGAGCAGGCCCAAGGGGCGACGCTGGCGGGTTTGCTGCAACGAGCCGCCGGGGTGCAGATCAGCAGCAGCGGCGGGCTGGGCAAGGCCTCCACCGTGTTCATCCGCGGCACCGAGGGGCGCCATGTGCTGCTGCTGATCGACGGTGTGCGCTATGGCTCGGCCACCTTGGGCACGCCGAACTGGGACAACCTGCCGCTGGCGGCGATCGAGCGCATCGAGGTGCTCAAGGGCCCGGCAGCCGCTCTTTACGGCAGCGACGCCGTGGGCGGCGTGGTGCAGATTTTTACCCGCCGTGGCCAGGAAGGGTTCCATCCCCACGCCGAACTGGGTTTGGGCGCATACGGGCGGCGCAGCGTGGCGCTGGGCGTGGCTGGCGGGCAGGGTGGCTTGAGCTACCGCTTCGGCGTTTCGAGCCTGCGCGAGAGCGGGTTTTCGGCCACCAATCCGGCCGTACCCTTCGGTTTGCACCACCCAGACGCCGATGGTTTCGAGCAAGATGCGTTGGATGCAAGCGTGCGGCTGGCGTTGGCTCCGGGCTGGGCCTTGTCAGCCAACGGGCTGCTGGCCAGTGGCGACAACGCCTTCGATTCGGGCTCCGGCGCCTTTGCGGTGCGGGGTTTGACGACCACGCGCGTGCTCGGGCTTGGGCTAGAGCGCACCTGGGCTGCCGGGGCGCGCACCCAACTGCGCTTGAACCGCGCCGACGACCTGACACGCAACTTCATGTCGGCTACCAACGCCTCGCACATCGACACCCGGCGCCGCCAGTGGACGCTGCAGCACGATCAGCCGACTGGCCTTGGCACCCTGACCTTGGGTGCGGAACATACCCGCGAGCAGGTCAACAGCAGTGTCGCCTACACGGTGCGCGAGCGCCGCATCGAGGGCGTGTTCGTCGGTCTGCAAGGCAGCGCTGGGCCGCACGCCTGGCAGGCCAGTGCTCGGCAAGATGACAACTCGCAGTTTGGCTCGGCCAGCACCGGCTCGCTCGCCTATGCGTTTGAATTTGCCGAAGGCTGGCGCATGCGTGCCGCGCACGGCACCAGTTTTAAGGTCCCCAGTTTCAACCAATTGTATTGGCCCGGGTTTGGCAACCCCAGCACCCAACCCGAACGCGGCCGCTCCAGTGAGATCGGGCTGAGTTACGAATTCGGCCAGCAGTCGCTGCAACTGACCCGTTTCGAGCAGCGCATCCGCGGCTTCATCACCGCCGCGCCGACGGTGGCCAACGTGCCCCGGGTGCAGATCGACGGCTGGAACCTGGTCTGGCAAGGCAGCGCAGATGACTGGCGCTGGCGCACCGACCTGGAGTTGCTGGAGGCGCGCAACCGCACCCCGGGGGCCAACTTCGATCGTCAACTGCCGCGCCGCGCCGAGCAGCAATTGGCTCTGAGCGTGGAGCGGGCCTGGGGCGACGCCTGGTGGTTGGGGGCCCACGCCCTGTTGGTGGGCGAGCGCTTCGACGACGCCGCCAACACCCAACGTCTGCCGGGCTACGGCAAGTTGGACCTTAGCGCCGAGCACCAGTTGTCTAGCGACTGGCGGCTGCAACTGCGCCTGAACAACGTGGGCGACAAGCGCTATGAAACCGCGCTGGGCTTCAACCAGCCCGGCCGCGCGCTTTTTGCCAGCCTAACATGGCAGCCGCAGCGCTGAAAGCCGGTGGCCACCTGTCCCGCTCTTTTGATTGCTGCCCCGGCGTCGGGGCAGGGCAAAACCAGTGTCACCTGCGGCTTGGCGCGTCTGCATGCGCGGGCCGGGCGGCGGGTGCAGGTATTCAAGTGCGGCCCTGATTTCCTCGATCCCCAATGGCTGGCACTGGCCAGCGGGCAGCCAGTGGACAATTTGGATCTGTGGATAAATGGCGAGGCCGATCTGCGCACACGGCTTTGCCATGCCTCCGAGAGCAATGAGGTGATTTTGATCGAGGGAGTGATGGGTCTGTTCGACGGCGAGCCCAGCGCGGCTGATTTGGCTCAGATGCTGGGCGTTCCCGTGCTGGCGGTGGTGGATGCCTCGGCCATGGCTCAGACATTTGGTGCCTTGGTGCATGGTTTGCGCCACTATCAGGGCGGGTTAAAGTGGGCGGGCGCCTTGGCTAACCGGGTGACCAGCGATGGCCATGCCCACGCGCTGCAGGCTTCAGTGACCGCTGGCCACGAGGATCCACTGCATGCGGGCTGGTTGGGCGCTTTGCGCTGGGATGCGGCTTTTGCCCTGCCAGAGCGGCACTTGGGCCTGACCGCCGCCAGCGAGCTGCCGGACGCCACGGCTAGGCTGGATGCCATGGCCGATGCCTTGGCCCTAACGCCTTTGGGTCAATTGGATTTTGTAGAGTGGCAGCGTTGGGCGGTGCGTTTTGACATGCCTGCCGAAGCGCCACCCGAGACACCGAAACTGCTGGCTGGTCGCACGGTGGCGGTGGCCCAAGATGCAGCCTTTTGCTTCATTTATCCCGCCAATTTGGCAACACTGGGCGCCTTGGGTGCGCGGGTTATGGCCTTTTCGCCCTTGGCCGACCATGCGCTACCCCCCTGCGACGCCGTCTGGTTACCCGGTGGCTACCCGGAGCTGCATGTCGAATCGCTGGCCCGCCTGCAGCGCACCCGGCATGGCTTGGCCGCCCATGTGGCAGCGGGCAAACCGCTGTGGGCTGAATGCGGGGGCATGATGCCCCTGTTTGAAGGATTGACGCTTGGTGACGGTCGTCGGCACCCCATGTGGAGTTTGTTGCCCGGAGAGGTCACCATGCAGCCACGCCTGGCGGCACTGGGGTCGCAACAATGGGATACGCCCCATGGCGCCTTGCGCGGGCACAGCTTTCACTACTCAACGGTCGACACCTCCCACCCCCCAGCCGCGCAGACCCAACCTGCGCGGCGCTTTGGGCGGCCCGAGGCGGTTTACCGCCATGGTGCCTTGCAGGCCAGTTATTTTCACGCATGGTTTGCGTCGTCTCCCAAGGCCACAGCGCACCTGTTTTTGCCGGAGGCCGCATGAAGCTGCCCGGACCGCAGCGCATTGTCTGTTTGACCGAAGAAACCACGGAGTGGCTGTATCTGCTCGGACAGGAGGCGCGCATCGTCGGCATCAGCGGCTACACGGTGCGGCCGCGCCGGGCCCGGGAAGAAAAACCCAAGGTGAGTGCTTTTCTGAGTGCCAAGATCGACAAAATCCTGGCGCTGGAGCCAGACTGCGTGTTGGGTTTTTCCGACCTGCAGGCGGACATTGCGGCAGCGCTGATCCGCGCCGGGGTGCAGGTGACCGTGTTCAACCAGCGCAGCGTGGACGGGATTTTTTCTGTGCTGTATCAAGTGGCGGCGATGGTGGGCTGTGTGGAGCAGGGTCAGCAGCGCATCAAGGCCATGCAGGCCCAACTCGACGCGATTGCGCAGGCCGCCACCGCGCAGGATGCCGCAGGTTTGCGCCGCCCCAGGGTTTTTTTCGAGGAATGGGACGAGCCCCACATCAGCGCCATCCGCTGGGTCTCGGAACTGCTGACGCTGGCGGGCGGCCAAGATGTGTTTGCCGAGCTGGCATTGCAGCCCTTGGGCAAAGATCGCATCATTGCCGATGGGGCTGAGATCGTGCGGCGTGTGCCCGACATGGTGATCGGTTCGTGGTGTGGCAAGAAATTTCGGGCCGAGAAGGTGGCTGCTCGTGCGGGTTGGGCTGACTTGCCGGCCGTGCGCAACGGGCAACTGTTCGAAATCAAGTCGGCCGACATCCTGCAACCCGGCCCTGCGGCTCTGACCGATGGAGTGGCCCAGTTGCATCGGTTAATCAATCAGTGGCGCATCCAATATGGCTGATACGGCACGTTTGGAACTCATCCTCGGCGGCCAAAAAAGCGGCAAGTCGCGCCATGCCGAGCAGCGGGCGCAGCAGTGGCTGGCGGGTGCGCCGGGGCGGCGCGCGCTGCTGCTGGCCACCGCCGTGCCCGGCGACGCGGAAATGCGCCAGCGCATCGAGCGCCACCAGCATGACCGGGCGCAGCGGGTGCCGGGCCTGCAAACGCGCGCAGTCGGGCAGGGCCTGGGGCCGGGCCGGATGCGCGAGTTGGCGCTGGCGCTGCAGCACGAGAGCGCACCGCAGACGCTGCTGCTGGTGGACTGCCTCACGCTGTGGCTGACGCAAGCGCTCATGCCGCCGCCGGGGCTGGCGCCACTGGCCGACAGCGAGGCGGCCATCGAGCACCTGTGCCACACCTTGGCCGCTCTGCCTGGGCCGGTGCTGCTGGTGGGCAACGAAATCGGGCTGGGCGTGATTCCACTGGGGGCCGAGGTGCGCGGTTTTGTGGACGAACTCGGGCGCCTGAACCAGACGCTGGCGGCGCGGGCGGATCGCGTCACCTTAATGGTGGCGGGCTGCCCGTTGCGGGTGAAAGGCGGGGATTGATGGCTACGGCGTTGCGTTTATCTTTCCGGTGGGTGTGGTGGTGGGCCATCGTGCTCATGGCTGGGCTGGTCCAGGCGCAGGCGCAGCCTATCCAGGTCACGGACGACCGCGGCCGCACGGTGCTGCTGCCCGCGCCGCCGCAGCGGGTGGTTTCGATCCTGCCCTCGCTCACCGAAACCGTGTGCGCACTGCAGCAGTGCCAGCGCCTGGTGGGGGTGGACCGTTTTTCCAACTGGCCCGCAGCGGTGCAGGCGCTGCCCCAAGTGGGGGGCGGGATCGACCCGAATATCGAGGCCATCGTTGCCCTGCGGCCCGATGTGGTGCTGGTGGCCACTTCCAGCCGGGGCAGCGAGCGGCTGGAGGCGCTGGGCCTGAAGGTGGTGGCGCTGGAGCCCAAAACCCATGCCGACGTGCAGCGGGTGCTGGGCACGGTGGCGCGGGTGCTGGGGTTGCCGCCGGGGGATGCGCAGCGCCTGTGGCACCAGATCGACGCGGGGGTGCAGGCGGCGGCGCAGTCGCTGCCGGCTGGGGTGCGCCAGACGCGGGTGTACTTTGAGGTAAACCGCGCGCCTTTTGCAGCCGGGGCTTCATCGTTCATCGGCGAGACGCTGACACGGCTGGGGGCGCAGAATATTGTGCCGGCTGAATTGGGGCCGTTTCCGAAATTAAACCCCGAGTTTGTGGTGCGCGCCAACCCCGACGTGATCATGGTGGGCGATCGCAACTTTGCCGGCCTGACCGACCGGCCGGGTTGGTCGCGCATCCGGGCGGTGAGTCGGGGCCAGATGTGTGTGTTCAGCAACCAAGAGGCCGATACCATCATTCGCCCGGGGCCGCGCATGGCCGAAGGCGCGCGCCTGTTGGCCGATTGTCTGCGGCGCTACGCCCAGCCGTGATGACCCAGGCCGCATCCACCCAAGCCGCCGCGCCCTCAAAGGCGGGCGCTGCCGTGCACGCCACGGCGGATCAAAGCCGCAGCGCCTGGCTGGCTTGGGTGTTGATGGGCGCGGCCGCCGTGCTGGTGCTGCTGGGCTTGGGGGTGGGAAGCACCGGCGTGGAGCCGGTTTGGACCATGCTGGCCGACCCGGTGGCGGCGCAGATTGTGTGGGACATCCGGGCCCCGCGCACGCTCGGCGCTTGGGCGGCAGGGGCGCTGCTGGGATTAGCAGGAGCGGTGGCCCAGGGCCTGTTTCGCAATCCACTGGCCGATCCGTTTTTGCTGGGCAGCGCGGCGGGTGCGTCGCTCGCCGTGGCGGTGACGCTGGTGGGCTTGGGGGTGTCGCCCTTTGCGGCGGCTTGGGTGGTGCGCTTGGGCCTGACGGGCGCGGCTTTTGTGGGGGCGGTTGCTGCGGTGCTGCTCACGCTGGCGCTGGCGCGCGGGGTGCAGCACACGTTTCGGCTGTTGCTGGCCGGCGTTGTGGTGGGCATGGTGCTGGGCGCACTCACCGCACTGGTCACCCTCATGGAGCCCGCTGTGCTGCAAGCCATGCAGGCTTTCATGCTGGGCTCCACGGGCTTTGTGGGCTGGTCTTCGTGGATCATCATGGCCTCGGTGGGGGCGGTTTGCGTGGCGGCGGCGTGGGCGCTGGCCAAAGTGCTCGACGGGCTGAGCCTGGGCGAAGCCACGGCGCAGAGCCTGGGCTTGCCGCTGGGGCCGCTGCGGGCGGCGCTGGTGGCCGTGATTGCGCTGGCCACCGGCGCGGCCGTGGCGCAGACCGGGCTGATCGCCTTTGTGGGCTTGGCGGCGCCGCATCTGGTGCGCGCCGTGGTCAAGACGACCCACGCCCGGCTGGTGTGGCTGTCTAGCCTGATGGGCGGCTTGCTGCTGCTGGCGGCCGATCTGCTGGCGCGCGGTTTGCTGGCCCCGCAGGAAATCCCGGTCGGGGTGCTCACGGCGGTGCTGGGCGGAGGCTATCTGCTGTGGTTGATGCACCGGAAGATGGCATGAGCACCTGCCCCGCACCCGCCATGCTGGCGGCGCACGAGCTCTGCGTTCAGCTTGGCCCGGCACGCCAGCCGCGTCGGGTGTTGCAGCGCGTGCAGGTGGCGGTTCATGGTGGCCGCTGGACCAGCATCGTGGGCCCCAACGGCGCCGGCAAATCGACCCTCTTGCGTGCGCTGGCCGGCCTGGTACCTTTTCAGGGGCGGGTGGAGTTGCAGGGCCGGCCTATACAAGACTGGTCGCAGCGCGAACGGGCCCGAGCGCTGGCGTGGCTGGCGCAAGGGGGGGCATCTGACATGGGGGCCGACGACCTGAGCGTGCGCGACGTAGCCATGCTGGGGCGCCTGCCGCACCAAGGCTGGCTGGCCGCGCCGAGCGCGGTCGACCATGCCGTGGTAGAGGCTGCCTTGCGCCAGACCCATGCCTGGGACTGGCGCGACCGTGCCTTTGGTGCCTTGTCGGGCGGCGAGCGCCAGCGCGTGTTGCTGGCCCGGCTGCTGGCGGTGCAGGCCCAGGTGCTGCTGATGGATGAGCCCCTGACGAGCCTGGATCCGCCGCACCAGGCGGACTGGCTGGCCTTGGTGCGCGAGCTGGTGGCGCAGGGCCGCACCGTGGTCAGTGTGCTGCACGAAATTTCCATGGCCCTCATGGCCGATGACGTGATCGTTATGCGCGAGGGCGGCATCACGTATCAGGGGCCAGTGAACCATCCCGACGCCCACGCGGCGATCTCAAAGGTGTTTGAGCACCGCCTGCGCATCCATGCCCTCGATGGGCGCTGGGTGGCATTGCCCCACTGATCAGGATAGCCCATGCAGATTGAATCGCCCCCCACCGAAAAGCGTTACGAAAAGCCCGAGGGCGAGCGGCGCGGGCTCGTGATCGTTCACACCGGCGACGGCAAGGGCAAGAGCACGGCAGCCTTTGGGCTGGCATTGCGTGCCTTTGGGCGCACCCATGTGCACGGCAAGCAGGTGCGGATTTTCCAGTTCATGAAGGTTCCCAGCGCACGTTTTGGCGAGCACCGCATGTTTGAGCAGATGGGCCTGCCCATTGAAGGCCTGGGCGATGGTTTCAGTTGGAAAAGCAAGGATTTGGACCATTCTGCGCAACTGGCTCGCGATGGCTGGCAGCGCGCCAGGGCGGCCATACTGGATGGGCAGCATTTTTTGCTGGTGCTCGACGAAATCACCTACCCGCTCATTTACGGCTGGTTGCCGCTGGACGATGTGCTGCAAACCCTGCGCGAGCGCCCGCGCGACGTGCACGTCTGCCTGACCGGTCGCCGCTGTCCGCCAGAAATCATCGAACTGGCCGATACCGTGACCGAAATGACCTTGATCAAACACGCCTTCCAGGCCGGGGTGCCGGCGCAGCGTGGCATTGAAGACTGAGGGCTGAGATGCAAGACCTTGCTCCCGCTTGGATAGCCATTCTCAGTCCGGGGGTGGCGATAGGGGTGGCCCTGCTGGCAGACCGCTGGCTGGGTGAGCCGCCGCTGCGCTGGCATCCGGTAGCGGCCATGGGGCAGGCCTTGGCGTGGCTGGGCCGCTGGGCAGCGCCGCCAGCCCATGTAGGGGCCGAGCAGCGCTGGGGTCCATGGGGCCGCGGCGCTCTGGGCTGGATGGTGGGGGCCGTGGTGGTGGCGGGTGGTGCCGCGCTGCTGGCAGGTCTGGTGGCTTTTGTGCCGCTCTGGCTGCAGGCCGTGCTGCTGGGGTTGTTGCTCAAACCCTTGCTGGCATGGCGCATGTTGCACCAAGAGGTGCAGCAGGTGGAGACCGCCTTGGCCGTGTCGCTGCAGGCCGGGCAGGCGCAACTGTCGCGGCTCGTCAGCCGCGAGGTGTCGTCGCTGGATGAAGCCGCTGTGCGCCAAGCGGCCTTGTCCTCGTTGTCAGAAAACCTCAACGATTCTGTGGTGGCCCCCCTGTTCTGGTTTGCCGTGGCCGGCTTGCCCGGCGCTGCGTTGTACCGCTGGGCCAACACCGCTGACGCCATGTGGGGCTACCGGGGCGAGCGCAACGGTCGCATCTGGACGTGGGCTGGCCATTGGGCCGCACGGGCAGACGATGTGTTGTCGTGGCTGCCCGCCCGCCTGACCGGGGTGCTGTTGCTGGGCTGGGGCTCGGTGCGGCGCGTGCGGGCGCTGCCGCAACAGGCCCGCCGCACCCCCTCGCCCAACGGGGGCTGGCCCATGGGCGCTTTGGCGCTGGCTTTGAACGTGCGCTTGTGCAAGCCTGGCGTGTACGCGCTCAATGAACATGCCGCTGCACCCACCCCGAGCTGCACCCAACGGGCCATCGTTTTGTGCAGCCACACCCTATGGCTGGCTGCTGGCCTGCTTGCGGCTGCAGCGGCATGCGTTGCCGCGTTGCGACAAGGGGCGGGAGCATGAGCACCTGGGATGGGCGGGTACACGGCGGCACCGACGACCAAGGTGTTGCCCAATGGGACTTTTCATCCAACGCCAACGCCTGCGGTCCATGCCCAGACGTTGAGGCTGCGGTGCGACAAGCCGACCCCCGCCGCTACCCGGACCCTGCCTACACGGCGCTGAGCCGCGCCTTGGCTGGTTTGCACGGGGTCGAACCCGAGCGCATTTTGTTGGGCACCAGTGCCAGCGAATGGGTGCAGCGCCTGTCGGCTTGGGCGCGGCAACGGGGGCAGCTTAAAGTCTGGTGGCCGCGCCACGCCTACGGCGACTACGCCCAGGCGGCGAGCGCATGGGGCTTGGAGCAGACCGATGACCCCCTTCAGGCTAGGCTGGCATGGCTGTGCGAACCCAGCAGTCCATTGGGGCAAAACGAAAGCCCCGAGGTGGTTGCCGCGCTGCTGGGCAACGCCCGCGCCGTGGTGGCGTTGGACTGCGCCTACGTGCCGCTCAGGCTCGATGGGGTGCCCGCCTTGACACCCGAACAGCGCCAGCGTTGCTGGCAGATCTGGTCACCCAACAAAGCCCTGGGCCTGACCGGGGTCCGCGCTGCCTACGCGATTGCGCCGCCAGCGCAAGCCCCCATGCGTCGGGAACTGGAATCCTTGGCGGCCTCTTGGCCGGTGGGCAGCCATGGGGTGGCCATGCTGCAGCAGTGGTGCCGACCGCAGGTGCAGGCATGGGTGCAAGGGTGCCTGCCCGAGCTGCAACGGTGCAAGGAGCGCCTTTTGCAAGGTCTGGAGCGCCGGGGCTGGCGCTGTTTGCCCAGCCATACCCCCTTCTTTTGTGCCCAGCCGCCGGCGCCGCTGCCGGCACCACAACTGCGGGCGCGGGGAATCAAGTTGCGCGATGCCAGCTCATTCGGCTGGCCCGGTTGGTGGCGTTTGAGTGCACAGAACGATGAGGCTGTGCAGGCTTTGCTGCGGGCACTGGATAGTCTGAGCAGCATGGAGACCTCCTCATGAGCGCCCCCTGCATCATGGTGCTGGGCACCAGCAGCGGGGCTGGCAAGAGCTGGATTGCCACCGCCTTGTGCCGTCACTATGCCCGCTTAGGGCTCAAAGTGGCCCCGTTCAAGGCGCAGAACATGAGCAACAACGCGCGCGTGGTGGCAACACCGGGGGGCGGCTGGGGCGAGATCGGCAGCGCGCAGTATTTTCAGGCGCTGGCGGCCGGGGTGCGGCCCGAGGTGCGCATGAACCCGGTGCTGCTCAAGCCCGAGGCCGACACCCGCTCGCAGGTGGTGCTGCTGGGCCAAGTCAGCGCGGAACTGGGCGCCATGCCTTGGCGCGAGCGCAGCCAGCGCTTGTGGCCGACGGTGGCGCAGGCCTTGGACGAACTGCGCGCGGCGCACGATCTGGTCGTGATCGAAGGGGCGGGTTCCCCGGCCGAAATCAACCTGATGGACAGCGACATCGTGAACCTGCGCGTGGCGCGGCACACCCGGGCGCGCTGCCTGCTGGTGAGCGACATCGACCGCGGCGGCGCTTTTGCGCACCTGTACGGCACCTGGGCGCTGCTGCCCGAGGCCGAGCGGGCCTTGCTGCGCGGTTTTGTGCTCAACCGCTTCCGCGGTGACCCCAGTCTGCTGGCACCGGGGCCGCAGCAGTTGCAGCAGCTCACCGGCGTGCCCACGCTGGCGACCATCCCCCTGCTGCGCCAGCATGGGCTGCCCGAAGAAGACGGCTGGTACGGGCCGGCTGCGGGCCAGGCGGCGGGGCCGTTGCGCCTGACGGTGGCCATCCTAGCCGGGCCGCACATCAGCAACCTCGACGAGTTCCAGCCGCTGTGCCAGGTGCCCGGTCTGCGGCTGCTGTGGGCGCGCCAGCCGGCCGATCTGGCCGCAGCAGACTGGATCATCCTGCCCGGCAGCAAACAAACCGCAGCCGACTTGGCCTGGTTGCGCACGCAAGGGCTGGATTGGGCGCTGGCGCAGCACGCGGCGCGCGGCGGGGCGGTGCTGGGCATCTGCGGTGGCCTGCAAATGCTGGGCGAGGTGCTGCAGGATGCGCACGGCATCGACGGCAACGCCGCCGGGCTTGGCCTGCTGCCGCTGCTGACGCAGTTTGCGCGCCACAAAACCGTCACGCCCAGCGAGGCGGTCTTTGCCAGTCCGGCGCTGGCGCAGGGGCCATGGGCCGCCTTGCAGGGGTTGCCCGTGCAAGGCTACGAAATCCACCACGGGCAAACCCAGGCCGATGCCGCCCGGGTGGCCGCCGGCCAGCCGCTGCTGGCGGCCCTGCACCACCGCGCCAGCGGCCAGCCGTTGGGCTGGTGCAACGCGGCAGGCAACGTGCTGGGGCTGTATCTGCACGGCCTGTTTGAGCAGCCTGTCGTGTTGCAGGCCCTGTTCGGGGCCGCGGTGCCGCTGCCCGATCAGGTGTTCGATCGCTTGGCCGACCACGTTGCAGCCCACTTCGCACCCGGCGCGCTGGCGGCGCTGCTGGAGCCCTGATTTTTTTGCTGAACATTCCGAAAGCCCCCATGAACTGGACCCTGCCCGAACTGGCCGACCTCGATGCCCTCAACCCGGCCGCGCTGCGAGCGCGCCTGCAGCAGCGCCTCGACGGCAAGACCAAGCCCTTGGGGTCGCTGGGGCAAATCGAGGCGCTGGCGCTGCGCTTGGGGCTGATCTTGGGCACCGAGGCGCCGCAGTTGCAACAGCCGCAGTTGCTGGTGTGCGCCGCCGACCACGGGCTGGCAGCGCAGGGCGTGTCGGCCTACCCGAGCGAGGTCACGGCGCAGATGGTGCTCAACTTTTTGGCCGGCGGCGCGGCGGTGAGCGTGCTGGCGCGCCAGCATGGGCTGGCGCTGACGGTGCTCGACTGCGGCGTGCGTGCCGAGCTGCCGGCGCACCCGGCCTTGCGCGATTGCAAGGTGGCACCCGGCAGCGCCGACTCCAGCCTGCAGCCGGCCATGAGCGCGGCGCAGTGCCGGGCCGCGCTCGGGCACGGGGCCGCTGCGGTGCGCAGCCTGCCTGGCAACGCGTTGCTGCTGGGCGAGATGGGCATAGGCAACACCTCGGCCGCTGCGTTGCTGCTGGCGCGCTTGGGCGGGGTGCCGATCGAAGACTGCACCGGGGCCGGCACCGGGCTGGATGCCGCCGGGGTGCAGCGCAAGACCGCCGTGCTGCGCGCCGTGTTGCAACGGCACGCGCAGGCGCAAGAGCCGCTGGATGCGCTGGCGGCCTTGGGTGGCTTCGAGATCGCCGCCTTGGTGGGGGCGGTGCTGGAGGCGGCGGCGCAGCGGCGCGTGATCGTGGTCGATGGCTTCATCACCGGGGCCGCGGTGCTGGTGGCGGCGCGCCTGCGGCCAGCGCTGTTGCAGCGCTGCGTCTTTGCCCATTGCGGTGCCGAGCGCGGCCACGCCCGGCTGCTGGAGCTGCTGGGGGCAGAACCCTTGCTGCGCCTGGGTTTGCGGCTGGGCGAAGGCTCGGGTGCGGCGCTGGCTTGGCCGCTGCTGGTCTCGGCCTGCGCGCTGCTGGAGCAGATGGCCAGTTTCGAGTCGGCTGGGGTGAGCCAGTCGGTGTCTCGATGAGCCCCAACGTCCTGCGCCGCCTATTGCTGGCGCTGCAATTTTTGACCCGCATCCCGGTCACGGGCCGGCTGGCCGACTGGGTCGGCTACAGCCCGCAGTTGCTGCGCGAATCGGCACCCTACTTCCCGCTGGTGGGGGCGCTGGTGGGCGTGCTGGCTGCCGCCGCCATGGGGGCGCTGTGGTGGCTGCTGCCCGCCGTGCCGGCCGCCGCTTGGGTGGCCGCCGTGGTGGCGCTGGCGTGTGGCCTGTTGCTCACCGGGGCTTTGCACGAAGATGGGCTGGCCGACACCTTTGACGGCTTGGGCGGTTCGCCTAAGCGCGAACGCGCGCTCGAGATTATGAAAGATTCGCGCATCGGCAGCTACGGGGCGTTGGCGCTGGGGGTGGCGCTGCTGGCCCAGTGCGCCTTGCTGGCCACCTTGCTGCAAACCGATGTGGCGCTGGCGTTGGTGGCGCTGGTGTGGGCGCACACGGTGTCGCGCTGCGCCCCACTGTGGATGCTGCACCGGCATCATCATGTGGGCGATCTGGCTGGTGCCAAATCGAAGCCACTGGCCGACGGCCTCACGGGGCGCGGCTTGCTGGGGGCGCTGGTGCTGGCAGCATTGCTGGTCGCGCCGGGGCTGTGGTGGGTGTCGGGCGCTGATTTGCTCGCCGGCCTGCTGGGTGCGCTGCTGGGCGCGCTGTGGATGGGGCGCTGGCTGCTGCGCCGCTTGGGCGGCTACACCGGCGATGGGCTGGGTGCGATGCAGCAGGCCGCCACCTTGGGGCTGCTGCTGGGGGTGGCGCTGCAGTGGCCGGGCGCTGCTGGCTGAGTGGGGGCTGGTGCACATATGACGCCCAACCCGGTCAGCCCGGCCCCGCCAGCCGATCCGGCCTCTGACGCGCTGGGCCGCCTGTGGCTGGTGCGCCATGCCCGCGTGCTGTGTCCGGTCGAGCCGGTGCGTGCCACCTGCTATGGTCGGCTCGACTGGCCCGCCGACCCGCAGGCGACCCAAGAGCTGGCCCGCACCCTAGCCGGCCAATTGCCAATCGGGGCACGGTTGCGCAGCAGCACGCGCCAGCGCACCCGCTTGCTGGCACACGAGCTACAAGCCTTGCGCCCCGACCTGCAGCCCGGCGGCGCCGACGCGCGGCTCGACGAGCTCGACTTCGGGGCTTGGGAAGGGCGGCGCTGGGACGACATCGGCGAGGCCGCCGTGGCCGCCTGGGTGCGCAATTTTGCCGATGCGCGCGTGGGCGGGGGTGAGTCGGTGCGGCAACTGCTGCAGCGCGTGCAAGCGGCCCTGATCGAGCAGGCGGCGGACGGGCCGGGCGAGGTGGTCTGGCTCTGCCATGCGGGAGTCATTCGGGCTTGCCTGTGGCTCTATGGATCCACCTCCAGCGCCACGCCGCAGGCCGATACGTGGCCGCGCACAACCGTTTCCTGTGCTTATTGCAAGGAATTTCCCAGGACATACCCTAGGACCGGGGAACTTGGGTGGCGTTCATAAGTTGGCTGTAAGAATCGGGCTCGACAGTCCATGCCTGAGCGTTGCTTGGCCTCTTGCGGCAGCGTTCTGGCGCGGTGGCGCAAGCCGCCGTTTCAGGTGTGATTCGACCCATCCCGGGCTGATCCAGAAAGGAACCCATTCATGACTAACCCCAGTACGAAAGACGCGGCACCGCCCGGCGTCGTGTACGACGAGGGCGTGATCAAGCGCAAGCTTGGCGCGGCCCTTGGCCTACTGGCCATCTTTTGTGTCACCTATTTCACGGCCGCCGTGATCGCGACGCGCGACTTCAAGCAAATCGGCCAGATCGAAATCCTCGGCTTGCCTCTGGCGCTCTACACCGCCACGCTGGTGTTCGTCGTGGGCTTGGTGGTGACCCGCATGTGTCTGAACCAAGACAAAGGGGGTAAATCATGAACTTTGAAAACCCGATTGCCTTTGCCATTCTGGTCGCCAGTTTGATTCTGGTGGTCTATATCAGTTGGTGGGGCAAAAAACAAACCACCACCACCACCGACTTTTACGTCGCTGGCGGCAAAATCTCGGCGCGGCTCAACGGCTGGGCCATGTTTGGCGACTACTGCTCGGCTGCCAGCTTCTTGGGTGTGGCCGGTGCGATTGCGCTGGTCGGCATCGATAGCTGGTGGATCGCCATCGGCTTCTTTGGCGCCTGGATTTTCGTGCTGGTGGCACTGGCTGGCCCGCTGAAAAGCTCGGGCAAGTTCACCGTCGGCGACGTGCTGGTCGGGCGCTTTGGTGGCCGCAGCCTCAAGTTCCTGGCGATGTTCACCACGGTGGTGATCGGCACGCTCTACTTGGTGCCGCAGATCGTGGGTGCGGGTCACCTGTTCCAGTTGCTGTTGGGCTGGGATTACATGGTCACGGTGTTCGTTTCGGCGTTCATCATGGGCCTGATGGTGATTCTGGGCGGCATGATGGGTACCACCTACAACCAAGCCATCCAGGGTGTGATCTTGCTGGTGGCGATGCTGCTGCTGTTCGTGCTGGCCACGCTGGTTTATTTTGGTGGCAACCCCTTTGCCATCATCACCCAAGCCATGGGAACCGTTCCGCCAACCGAGGCAGTGAAGGTAATGGCGCAAGTCACAGTGCCTGCCGCGACCGAAGCCGCTTACGGCCCGTTCGTGCTGGCCGAAGCGATCCGCGCCGGCTTTGCCGACCTGCCCAATGCGCTCACACCGGGTGTTGCAACCCCCGACGTCTGGAACCAAGTCAGTCTGGTGCTGGGTCTGCTGCTCGGTGTGGCCGGTCTGCCGCACATCCTGATCCGCTTCTACACCGTGAAAGACGCCAAAGACGCCAAGAAAGGTGCGCAAATCACCATCATCGGGCTGGCGGTGTTCTACATCGCGGTGCTGTTCGTCGGCTTTGCCACCATGATGATCCTCTACCCTGAGCTGATCAAAATGCTTGAAGCTGGCCAGCGCGGTCAAGCCACCAACTTGGCCATTCCCATGCTGGGTCAAGCCCTGGGTGGTGAAGTGGTGTTGGGCCTGATCGCAGCCGGTGCCATGGCGGCCATGCTGAGCACGGCGGTGGGTCTGCTGATCTCCATGACCACCAGCCTGTCGCACGACGTCTATGCCGGCGTGTTGCGCCCCAACAGCACCGACCGTGAGCGCGTTGCGTTCGCCAAAATGGGTGCCGTGGTGCTGACCGTGATCGCCCTGCTGGCTTCGATCTGGCTCAAAGACCAGAACGTCGCCATTCTGGTGGCCATGTGCTTTGGTATCGCCGCCTCCACGTTCGCCCCGGTGCTGATCCTGTCGGTGTGGTGGACGGGCCTGACCAAAGAAGGCGTGATTGCCGGTCTGGTGGTGGGCTTGATCGTCTCACTGACCTTCACCTTCGCTCGTTTCGCAGCGGTGCCAGAAATCGCGGGCATCCGTGTGCTGGGCAACCCAGCTCTCTACGGCGTGCCGGCGGCCCTGCTGTCGATCATTGTGGTGAGCCTGTTGACCAAGAACACGGGCAACGCCCGCGAGTTCATGGCCATGGCGCATCGCGAATAAGCAAGCTCTTGCTACAACTTGGAACCCACCGCAAGGTGGGTTCATTAAAAACCCGCCATGAGGCGGGTTTTTTTAGATCATCCCCGCCATACGGCGGGTTTTTTTATGGCTGCCCTTCTGGTGGGATCAGAGCTGATTGACCGGGTACAGCCGCGCCAGCGAGCCCTGCACGCTTTTCACCACGGCGAAGGCGTTTTTCAGGTGCCCGCGCTCGAGGTTGGAGAGCGCATCGGGGCGCAGGTAGTTGTCGGCGGCGTGGCCTTCCGACATGCGCTGCGCCTGGTGCTGCAGCCGCAGCGTGCTCAGGAATTCGAGCGCGTCGATCAGGTCGCGCACCTGCTGCGCCGTGACGGCCCCGCTGCCGGCGGCAATTTCCAGCCGGTCGCGCGTGTTCACGGCCGCCGAGCCGGCCGCCAGCGCGTAAAAGCGCGCCATGTCGGTGATCGGAACGATGCCCTGCATTTTCAGGTCCACACAGCCCTCGTGTGCGCCGCCCTTGATCAGGCTGATGTTGCCGAGCCAGTTCAGCGGCGGCTGGCGTTGCAGCGCGTTGCCGGCCAGGTTCACCAGAAAGGACTTGTTGCCCCGGGAGCGCTGCACCACCTCGGCGCGCAGCCCGTCGATCAGCTCGGGCTTGCCATAAACGAAGCGCTGGTCGAAAAAAACGCCGGTGAGCATCAGCGCTTCCGGTTCGGGGATGTCGATCCAGCGGTAAAAATACTGGCGCCACTGCTGCAGTGGCTGGCGCCACAGGTCGGTCATGGCCATCATCTCGCCGGGGCAGTGCACGTAGCCGCAGGCGTCGAGCCCGTCGCAGACAAAGCGCGACAGTTGCTTGAAGTACTCGCCATGGCGCTCGGGCTCGTAACCGTCGTCGAGCACCATGCAGTTGTCTTGGTCCGATTTGGCGGTCTGCTCGTTGCGCCCTTGCGAGCCCGCGGCCACCCAAGCGTAGTCCAGCGGCGCCGGACCCAGTTGCATCTCACCCAGTTGCAGCAGCCGCGCCGTGAGGGCGTCGGTGATGGCGCTCACGATGTGGCCGGTGCTGTAGGCGCTGGCCTCGGCGGCGGCCAGGCTTTGCTGCAACTGCTTGATGCGCGCACTGGTTTGCACCAGCGCCTGGACCGAGTCCTGGTTGTAGATGGCCCCAGCCAGATAGACCGCCGAATTGCTTTGACGCTCGCTCAGGTCCGAGCTGCTGATCATGCCCGCCACCGCTTGCCCGTCGAGCACCGGCACGTGGTGGATGTTGTGGCGCGCCATCAGCAGCAAGGCGTCGAAGGCGTGCTGCTGGATGTCGATCGTCAGCGGGGCCAGGGTGGCAATCTCCAAGATCGGGCGCGAGGTGTCGAGCCCAGCGGCCACCACGCGGTTGCGCAGGTCGCGGTCGGTGATGAGGCCAAACAGGGCCCCGTCTTGCACGATCAGCACCGAGGAGATGCGGTGCTCGCGCATCAGGCGCGCGGCGTCGATGATCGGGGTCTGCGGCGGCAGCGTGACGGGTGCGCGCTTGAGCAGGCTGCGCACCGGGGTGGTGATGAGGCTGACGTAGTCGTCGCTGCTGCGCGATGGGGCCGGGTCGGTGTGGGCGTTCATGGTGCGGTGTGCAGGAAGTCCCTCTAAAGCCGCATCTTAAAGCCATGCGCGGCTTGTTCTTGTTGGGTTGAAATTTTTATCAGTCTGAAGCAGCCCCGCCAAGATTGGGCGACAATGCGTGCACCACACGACAGGGAAAGATCCATGCCCAACGTCCCCTTGCAGTCGAGGTTCACACCGTGATGTGCCGCCCCCACTGCGTGGTCTGGGTGCTGCTCTGGCTGGGCGCTGCGGGTGGCGCAGTGGCCGCTGCACCCGGCCCTGCGCCGACCCTGCCACCCTCTGCGCTCGCGGTGGCCGTGGCCGATCTGCCCCCCTTGGGCCCGCCACCTTGGAGCGACGAAGCGCCGCAGCTGTCGCGCTGGATCGAGCAGGGTTTCGAGGCGCAGCAGCGCAACGAGGTGCTGCAGGCAGCGGCGCACTATTGTGCGGCGGCGCGCTTTGGCAGCACCGAGGCCCAGTACCGCCTCGGGCGCTTGTTTTTGGCGCGCGTCGACGAGCCCGGTCGGCTCGAAGGGCGCACCCTGCTGGCCATGGCGGCGCAAGGCGGGCACGAGCAGGCTGCGCTAATCGTGGCGCAGACCGGCTTGGCCGACGCCGTGCCCGATTGCCTGATCAGCGGCGCGGCGCCGCAGTTTGCGCTCCCGGCGGCGCCAGCGGCCCCGGCCGCGCTGATGGCCGAAGCGGTGGTGCCCTTCGAAGTGGTGCAGCGCTTCATCGACGCCCTGCCGCCCGAGCGCCAGCGCTACGCCGAACTGATCCAGCGCTTGGCGCCGCGCTTCGAGGTCGATTACCGCTTCGCGCTGGCGGTGGCGCGGGCCGAGTCGAACTTCAACCCCAGCGCCGTGTCGCCCAAAAACGCCATGGGGCTGATGCAGCTCATCCCCGAAACCGCCGAGCGCTTTGGCGTGCGCTACCCCTTCAACGCGGAGCAAAACGTGCGCGGCGGCTTGGCGTACCTGCGCTGGCTGCTGCAGCGTTTCAATGGCGACGTGGCGCTGGCCGCTGCCGCTTACAACGCCGGCGAGGGGGCGGTGGACCGTTTTGGCGGCATCCCGCCGTTTCGGGAAACGCAGGAATACGTGCGCCGCATCCTAAACTTTTACCGCGCTCCGCTGCACGTCTGGCCACCGGTGCGCTGAATCCGCAGAGCGCCCCCGGCTAGGGGTTTTACAAATCCAGCTCCTGCCGGATCAGGGTGGCGATTTCCTCGATCGATTTGCTGGTGGTCGAGAGGTTGCGGATGCCGGTGCGGCGCATCATGGCCTCGGCTTCGGCCACTTCGTAGCGGCAGTTTTCCAGGCTGGCGTAGCGCGAGTTCGGGCGGCGCTCGTGCCGGATTTCGCTCAGGCGCTGCGCGTCGATGGTCAGGCCAAACAGCTTTTTCTTGTGCGCCAGCAACTGCGGCGGCAGTTGGCGGCGCTCGAAATCTTCCGGGATCAGCGGGTAGTTGCTGGCCTTGAGGCCAAACTGCAGCGCCAGGTAGAGCGAGGTTGGCGTTTTGCCGCTGCGGCTCACCCCCACCAAAATCACGTCCGATTGCGCCAGGTCCCGGTCGGTCTGGCCGTCGTCGTGGTCGAGCGTGAAGTTGATCGCCTCCATGCGGTCGTGGTATTCGCGGCTCTTGGCCACATCAGAAAAACGCCCCACGCGGTGGTTCGACTTGATGCCCAGCTCCAGCTCCAGCGGTGCAATGAAGGTGCCGAACATATCGATCAGCATGCCCTTGCAGTGGCCGTGCAGCACCTGCAGCACCTCGGGGTTGACCACGGTGGTAAAGACCAGCGGGCGCCGGCCATCGACCTCGGCGGCGTGGTTGATTTGCCGCAGCGCCTGGTGCGCCTTGTCGGGGTCGTCGATGAAGGGCAGGCGCACCCGGCGCGGCTCGATCTCGAACTGCGCCAGCAGGGCTTTGGCAAAGGTTTCGGCGGTGATGCCGGTGCCGTCGGAGACAAAAAAGGCGGTGCGGTGCGACATGGGGTGCGTTTGGGTGCAACAGCGTGCAAGTAGGGGGGCGGATTTACAATCCAAGCATTATCCCGCCACCCGCGCCGGGCTCGGCCGCCACCCTTACAACACAACGATGCGGCGGTTTCAAGCCTTGGCGTGCGTGTTGCTGCCGCAGCCGCCGCAGCGGGGTACCCGGTTTTTAACTTTGGAACCTGCACCATGTCGCAACTGTTTGACCCGACCGCCTTGGTCGTGCCGTTTGAGCAACTCAGAATGACCGATGTCGAAGCCGTGGGCGGCAAAAACGCCAGCCTCGGTGAGATGATCTCGCAACTGCCGCAAGGCGTTCGCGTGCCGACCGGTTTTGCCACCACCGCGCACGCCTTTCGCCAGTTTCTGGCCGCCGACGGGCTGCACCAGCGCATCCAGGCCAAGCTCGACGCGCTCGATACCGACGACGTGCGCGCGCTGGCGCAGTGCGGCTCCGAAATTCGCGCCCTGGTCGAGGCGCAGCCCTTTCCGGCTGCGCTGGAGCAGGCCATCCGCGCCGCCTACGTGCAGCTCAACGGCAGCAGCGCCAGCGCCAGCTACGCGGTGCGCTCATCGGCCACCGCCGAAGACTTGCCCGACGCCTCCTTTGCCGGGCAGCAGGAAACCTTTTTGAACGTACAGGGCATAGACGACGTATTGCACAAAATCAAAGAGGTGTTTGCCAGCCTCTACAACGACCGCGCCATCAGCTACCGCGTCCACAAGGGCTTTGCGCACGCCGAGGTGGCGCTGTCGGCCGGGGTGCAGCGCATGGTGCGCTCCGACCTGGGCGCGGCCGGGGTGGTGTTCACCATCGACACCGAATCGGGCTTTGAAGACGTGGTGTTCATCACCAGCAGCTACGGGCTGGGCGAAACGGTGGTGCAAGGGGCGGTGAACCCGGACGAGTTCTACGTCCACAAACCGATGCTGCAAGCGGGCAAGCAGGCCGTGATCCGGCGCAACCTCGGCTCCAAGCTGATCCAGATGGTGTTTGCCACGCCCGAGCAAAAAGCGCGCAGCGGCAAGCTGGTGCAAACCGTCGAGGTGCCGGTGGAGCTGCGCAACCGCTACAGCCTGAACGAGGCCGAGGTGCTGCAACTGGCGCACTACGCGCTGGTGATCGAGCGCCACTACGGCCGGGCGATGGACATCGAGTGGGGCAAAGACGGGCTCGATGGCCAAATCTACATCCTGCAAGCGCGCCCCGAGACGGTCAAGAGCCAGTCCGGCGGCCAAGTCGAGCTGCGCTACAAGCTCAAGGGCCAGGGCGCGGTGCTGGCCACCGGGCGCGCCATTGGGCAAAAAATCGGCACCGGGCCGGTGCGGCTGGTGCAGCACCTCAGCGAGATGGACCAGGTGCAGCCCGGCGACGTGCTGGTGACGGACATGACCGACCCGAACTGGGAGCCGGTGATGAAGCGCGCCAGTGCCATTGTCACGAATCGCGGCGGGCGCACCTGCCACGCCGCCATCATCGCGCGCGAGCTGGGCATACCGGCCGTGGTGGGCTGTGGCGACGCCACCGAGGCGCTCAAAGACGGCGCGCTGGTGACGGTGAGCTGCGCCGAGGGCGACACCGGCCGCATCTACGACGGCCTGCTGGAGACCGAAGTCACCGAGGTGCGCCGGGGTGCCATGCCCGAGCTGGACCTGAAAATCATGATGAACGTGGGCAACCCGCAGTTGGCCTTCGATTTTGCCCAAATCCCCAACCACGGCGTGGGGCTGGCGCGGCTGGAGTTCATCATCAACAACAACATCGGCGTGCACCCGAAAGCGATTCTGGACTACCCGCAGATCGACCCCGACCTGAAAAAAGCGGTGGAGTCGGTGGCACGCGGCCACGCCAGCCCGCGCGCGTTCTATGTGGATAAAGTGACCGAAGGCGTGGCCACCATCGCCGCCGCCTTCTGGCCCAAGCCGGTGATCGTGCGCCTGAGCGACTTCAAGAGCAACGAGTACCGCAAGCTCATCGGCGGCAGCCGCTACGAGCCCGACGAAGAAAACCCCATGCTCGGTTTCCGGGGCGCGGTGCGCTACCTCAGCGCCGATTTTGGCGAGGCCTTTGCCATGGAATGCGAAGCCCTGCGGCGCGTGCGCGAGCCCATGGGGCTGGACAATGTGCAGGTCATGGTGCCTTTCGTGCGCACCCTCAAGCAGGCCGAGCAGGTGGTGGAGCTGCTGGCGCGCTTTGGCCTCAAGCGCGGCGTCAACGGCCTAAAATTGATCATGATGTGCGAAATCCCCAGCAACGCCATTTTGGCCGAGCAGTTTTTGCAGCATTTCGACGGCTTTTCCATCGGCTCCAACGACCTGACCCAGCTCACCCTGGGGCTGGACCGCGACTCCGGGCTGGCGCTGCTGGCGCAGGACTTCGACGAGCGCGACCCGGCCGTAACGGCGCTGATCTCGCAAGCCATCCAGGCCTGCCGCGCCCAAGGCAAGTACATCGGCATCTGCGGCCAAGGCCCGAGCGACCACCCGGACTTTGCGCGCTGGCTGCAGCAGCAAGGCATCGAATCAATCTCGCTCAACCCCGACACCGTGATCGAGACCTGGACGCAGTTGGCTCAGGGCTGATGGGGCGGGGGGGCACTGGCGGCGGTCTGCTGGCGGCCCTCTCTCACAGGGCTTACTGCCCCGGTGCGCGCAGCAGCGCCGCGATGGGCTGCAAATCCTCGGCTGTGAGCACGCCACTGGCTAGGCGCAGGCGCAGGGTGCCGAGCAGCAGCTCGTAGCGGGCGCGCGCCAAGCGGGCTTTGGTGTCGAAGAGCTGGCTCTGGGCGTTGAGCACGTCGATGTTGATGCGCACCCCCACTTCGAAGCCGAGCCGGTTGGCATCTAGAGCGCTCTGGCTGGAGGCTTGCGCGGCTTCGAGGGCCTGCACCTGCCCGGTGCCCGAGACCAGACCGAGGTAGGCGCTGCGCGTGGCTTGGCTGACGCTGCGCTGGGCCGCGTCGAGCTCGGCGCGGGCGCGGGTTTGCAGGGCCACGGCTTCGGCAATGCGGTTTTGCAGCGCGCCGCCGGTGTAGAGCGGCAGGTTGAACTGGATGCCGATGCTGGCGTCGCGCTGACTGACGTTGCCGCTGGCCGGCAGGCCTAGGGCCGGTGCGCGGACGAGTTGGAGCTGCGCCGTGGCATCGACGGTGGGGCCGCGTGCGGCTTGGGCGCGTTGCACTTCGAGCGCGGCGATTTGCAGCCCGGCCTCGGCTTGGCGCAGCATGGGGTGTGCGTTTTGGGCGCGCTCGACCCAGCTTGGCATGGTCGCAGAGGGGTCCGGCACCGGCAGGGCCACGCCTTCGGGCAGGTGCCACGGGCGCACGCCGGCGCGGCCGACGAGTTGCTCGAGTTCGAGCTGGCGCACCAGCAGCGCATTGGTGGCGGCGATGTGCTGCGCGCGCACCAGGTCGAAGCGCGCCTGCGCCTCGCGCGCATCGGTGATGGTGGTGGCACCGACTTCAAACAGGCGCCGCGCCGCCGCGAGTTGCTCGGCCACGGCGGTTTGCTGCGCCTCGATGAAGCGCAGGCTGTCTTGCGCCGCCAACAGATCGAAGGTGGCTTGGGCGGTGCGCACGATCAGCTCTTGTTCGGCGCTTTGCAGCCGCGCCTGCGCCGCCTGCAAGGCCAGCTCGGCCTGCTGCAGCGCCAGTTGGTTGGCGGGCCGAAACAGCGGCTGGCTGGCTCCTAGGCTGAGGTTCTGCCGGTTGCTGGAGCGTGTGGGCCCGGGCAGGCTGCTGTCGCTGTGGGTCCAGTGCGCGCCGCCGCTCAGGGCCACGCTGGGGCGCACCCCGGCCAGCGCCTGGGCAGCGCGGGCGCGCTCGGCCTCGAACTGGGCCTGCGCAGCTACAAACGTGGCGTCGTGGGCGCGCGCGGCGGCGAACAGATCGGGCAGGTTTTGCGCTTGGGCGCTGCCGAGTGCGCATAAGCCCAGCAAGGCAGCGGCTGCTGCAGCCCGGCGAAAGGTGCTGGCGGGGCGCCGGAGGGTGGCCTTCATGGTGCCGGGCAGCGCTTAAAACTGAAAGCGCGAGGCTTCGGGAAAGCCACGCAGACGCGGGGCCACGATGTCCCACGGTTGTTCGGTGGAGTAGTTGGCAGGGCCGGTGCGCCGCACCAAGGTGGCGCGCATGATCGGTTCTTGGCCGACGATGGCAAACAGACGCCCGCCGGTTTTGAGCAAGGCCAGCAAGTCGGCCGGCACCTCGGCCACCGAGCCGCTGAGCACGATCGCGTCGTAGGGGGCGTTGCTGCCACAGGCGGCGCAGCGCTGGGCGGCGGCGTCGGCGCAGCGCACCTCGACGTTGTCGATCCCGGCCGCGCTCAGGTTGCGGCGCGCCTGCTCGGCCAGCGCCGGGTCGATCTCCAGGCTCAACACGCGCGCGCTCAGGCGGCTCAGCAGCGCCGCCATATAGCCCGAGCCGGTGCCGATTTCGAGCACCGAGTCGGTGTCTTGCAGGGCCAGGTCTTGCAGGGCGCGGGCCTCGATTTTGGGGGCCAGCATGCACGCGCCCTCGACCGCCGGGCGACAGAGCGGGATTTCGACATCGGCCAGCGCCAGCGCGCGGTAGGCGGCGGGAGCGAAATCTTCGCGCTTGAGCTCGCCCAGCAGTTGCAGCACCCGCGCATCCAGCACTTCCCAAGGCCGAATCTGCTGCTCGATCATGTTGAAGCGGGCTTGCTCGAAGTCAAAAGCGGGGTGGGCAGGGCTCAAGGCGGACTCCAGTGGGCGGGTGGACAGATGGTGCGGATGATTTTAACGGACTGCACCCTCGGGTCCGAGCAACTGGCGCAAGCGGTACAGCGCCGCCAGCGCCTCGCGCGGGCTTAGGGCGTCGGGGTCGAGCGCGGCGACGGCTTGTTCGAGGGCGCTCGGGGGCTGGGGTTCCAGGGCCTCTGCGGCTGCCCAGGCTTCGTCGGCTGGCAGGCCCACGCCGGGTGCGGGGGCGAACAGGTCGATCTGCGCCTGCGCCGTGGCGCTGTGGGCTTCGAGCGCTTGCAGGGTCTGGCGCGCTTGGTTGAGCACGGCGGCAGGCACACCGGCTAGGCGCGCCACCTGCACCCCGTAGCTGCGGCTGGCCGGGCCGGGCTCGATCTGGTGCAAAAACACGATCTCGCGCCCGCTCTCGACCGCGCTCACGTGCAGGTTGAGGGCGGCGGCGTGCTCGACCGGGAACTGGGTGAGCTCGAAGTAGTGGGTGGCAAACAGGGTGTGGGCGCGCACCTTGTCGTGCAGGTGGCTGGCGATGGCACCAGCCAGCGCCAGGCCGTCGAAGGTTGAGGTGCCGCGCCCGATCTCGTCCATCAGCACCAGGCTGTTTGCGCTGGCGCGGTGCAGGATCTGCGCCGCTTCGCTCATTTCGAGCATGAAGGTGGACTGGGCGTTGGCCAGATCGTCGGCGGCCCCGATGCGGGTGTGGATGGCGTCCAGCGGCCCGAGGCGGCAGCGCTGCGCCGGCACGTAGCTGCCCACGCTGGCCAGCAGCGCGATCAGCGCCACCTGGCGCATGTAGGTGGATTTGCCGCCCATGTTGGGGCCGGTGATGATCTGCAGCCGCGCCTTGGGGCCGAGCACGGTGTCGTTGGGGATGAAGGGGGTGTGGCTCTCGGCCAGCCGCGCCTGCACCACGGGGTGGCGGCCGGCGCGGATTTCGATTCCCGGCTCGGGGCCGAATTCGGGCGCGCACCAGTCCAGCGTGAGCGAGCGCTCGGCCAGCGCACACAGGGCGTCGAGCGCGGCCAGCGCACGCGCCAGTTCGCCCAGCGCGCCCAGGTGCGGCTGCAAGGCCTCCAGCAGCGCCTCGTAGAGCCATTTTTCACGCGCCAAGGCGCGCTCTTGTGCGCCCAGCACCTGGTCTTCAAAGGCCTTGAGTTCCGGGGTGATGAAGCGCTCGGCGTTTTTTAGGGTCTGGCGGCGCCGGTAGTCGGCCGGCACCCGGTCGAGCTGGCCTTGGGTGATTTCGATGTAAAAGCCGTGCACCTTGTTGAACTGCACGCGCAGGTTGGCAATGCCGCTGCGCTCGCGCTCGCGCGCTTCCAGCGCCAGCAAAAAGGCGTCGCAGTTGTGTTGCAGGGCGCGCAACTGGTCCAGCTCGGCGTCGTAGCCGTGGTTGATGACGCCGCCATCGCGCAGCAGCGCCGCCGGTTCGGGCAGCAGGGCGCGCTGCAGCAGCTCGGCGCAGTCCGGCGGCGGCTGCAACTGCTGCGCCAGTTGGGCCAGCAGGGGCGGCAGGGGGCGCTCGGTGCGGGTGGCCAGATCGGCGCGGTCGGCCAGATCGCACAGCTCGGGCGGGGCCGTGGGCGCGCCGGTTTGCAGCGTTTGCGCCAGCGCCGCGGCGCGGTGCAGCGTCTGCGCCAGCCCGACCAGCTCGCGGGGCCGCACCTGGCGCAGCGCCAGCCGCGCCGTGATGCGCTCCACGTCGGCGGCCCCGGCCAGCGCCTGGCGCAGCGGCTGCAGCAGGCGCTGGCGCAGCAGCCCGATGGCCTGCAGGCGCTGCTGCGCTGCCGTGCGCACCCGCTGCGGCTCCAGCAGCCAGCGCCGCAGCAGCCGGCTGCCCATAGCGGTCTGGCAGGTGTCGAGCAGCGAGAACAGCGTCGGGCTGGGCTCGCCGCGCAGGGTCTGCGTCAGCTCCAGGTTGCGCCGGGTGCTGGCGGGCAGGTCGATCAGTTCCTCGGGCCGCGCCACGCGCAGGGTGGCCACGTGCGCCAGCGCCCGGCCTTGGGTGTGCTCGGCGTAGTCCAACAGCGCCGAGGCGGCGGCGTGCGCCAGCGGCAGCTCTTGCGCGCCCCAACCCGCCAGACTGGCGGCCTGCAACTGCGCGCACAGCTTGCGCAAGCCCAGCGCGCTGTCGAAAGCCCAAGCCGGGCGCGCCGCCAGGCTCAGGCGCGCCGTGCCGGTCCCGCCTACACCGCCCGCCAGGCTGGGCCACTGGCGTTGCAGCTCGTGCAACTCGCGCGAGGGGGCGGCGGGCAGATCGGCGCTGTGCAGCAGCTCGCTGGGGCCGATGCGCGCCGCCCACGTGGGCAGTTCGTCGCTGCGGCACTGCGCCAGGTGCAGCTCGCCCTGCGTCAGGCTCAGCCAAGCCAGGCCCAGCGTCTGGCGTGGGCCCCAGTGCAGCGCCAGCAGCAGCGGTTCGGCCTTGTCGGGCAGCAGCTCGGCCTCGGTCAGGGTGCCGGGGGTGAGCACGCGCACCACGCGCCGCTCCAGCGGCCCCTTGGCTTGGGCCAAGTCACCCACCACGCCCACCTGCTCGCATATCGCCACCGACTCGCCCAGCTTGAGCAGCCGCGCCAGGTAGTTTGGCGCCGAATGAAACGGCACCCCGGCCATGGGAATCGGCTGCCCGGCCGACTGGCCGCGCTTGGTGAGCGTGATGTCGAGCAGCCGCGCGGCCTTCTCGGCATCCTCGTAAAACAGCTCGTAAAAATCCCCCATGCGGTAAAACAGCAGCGTACCCGGATAGCCCGCCTTGAGCCCGAGGTACTGCTGCATCATGGGGGTGTGGGAAGGGGTGCTCGAATGGTTCATGCCCCCAGATTGTCCATTGCTTCGCTTGTCCGGTGGGCATGGGCCACCGCGCTTTCGTTGGCCGCCGTCACGTACACGCTGTGCACCCCTGGCACCGCTTGGGGCATGTTCACCCTTTTTCGCCACCCCAAGGGTTTTTCTAGGGACGCGATTCTAAGTGGCGGCGCGCGGGGCGGCCGGTCCCCGCGCGCGCACTGGTTTCAAGGTGCGGCCAAGCGCCTGGCTTCGACTTCCACTTCCACGCGGCGATCAGGCTGCAGGCAGGCGATCAGCGAAGGCGTGGCCCTGTTGCCCCGGCAGTCGCCGGGAGCCGTCACCGGGCTGGATTCGCCCGCGCCGGTGCTGCTCACGCTGGTGGCCGGGACGCCGCCGCGCACCAAGTAGGCGCTGACGGCTTGGGCGCGCCGCTGCGAAAGGTCCAGGTTGTAGGCCTCGGAACCCAGCCGGTCGGTGTGGCCGACGACGCGGATGCGCTCGAACTGCGTGTTGCGGATCTGGTTCAAGAAATCGTCAAGTTCGCGGATCGCCTCGGGGCGCAGGGTCGCCTGGTCGAAGCCGAACAGGGCATCGGCCGAGAAGTGCACCGTGATCACCTGGGCTGGCGGCGGCGGTGGCGGCGGGGGCGGGGGCGGTGGCGGTGGCGGTGGCGGTGGCGGTGGCGGGGCCGGCGGGGCCGGCGGGGCGGGGCCGGCGGGGCCGGCGGGGCCGGCGCCACCCAAGCCGGTGCCGCAGCAACGGGTGCCGCGGCACCGGGTGCCGGGCCGCCACCGAAGCGGTACACCACCCCCACGCTCAGCATGTCAACGTGGCCCCTGTTGCCCACGGTGTCCCTGATGCGCAGGCGCTCGAACTCGCCGCGCAGGTCCCACGCATCCGTGAGCTTCCAAGCCAGGCCGACGCCGAGCTTGAGGCCGGTGTCGCGCTCGCTGGTGCGGGTGGCGCCGTACGGATTGGTCACGGCACCGGTGGCGGCAAAACGGCCGCGGGTGTGCACGTGGGCCACGCCCAGCCGTCCGAGCAGCGACAGCCGCTCGGTCAGCGGCAGCGTGCCCACCAGGTCCAGGTTCAGCCCGCGCACCGTGACGTCGCCTTGCAGACTTCCGGGCGGGGTGGTGGTGGCCGTGTAGCCCATCTCGCCCATGTCGAACCAGCCGAGCTCGACGCCGAAGTTGCGGTTGATCTGGTAGCCCCCGAACAGCTTGAAACCGACGTCGCGGTCACGCTCGCTGAAGCCGTTGGTGACCAAGCCTTGGCCGAGCAGGCCACGGGTGATGCGGTCTTCGGCTATGGTGGCCGCGCTGCCGCCGACGCTGGCACCGCCGTACCAGCCAGTTGCTTGGGCGAAGGCCAAGGGGCTGGCGAGGGTCGCCGCCGCCATGCAGCCGATTGCTGCGGTTCTTCTTGCGCTGATCATGATTCGGCTTTCGTGGGAAGGAGGAGGCCGCGCATCAGGGTGCCGGCACGTTGATGACCGTGTTGACCACGGTGACGGACGCGTCCAAGGACAGCACGCGGCCGTTCAAGGTGGTGATTTCTCCCCGACCCGCCGTCGAGAAGGTCGCGCCGGCCTGCGAGATGATGGTGCCCACCATGGTGCCGCCGCCGCCCGCGTTGATGGTCGCGGCCGAACCGACCTGCCAGAACACGTTCTTGGCCTGCGCGTCGTTGATCAGGATCACGCTGCGCGGGAAGGCCACACCGGGACCGCCGACCGTCAGCGAGGTGCGCATCTGGAACACCCAGATCGCGTTGGCGTCGCCCCGGCCGTCTAGGGTCAGGTCGCCGCCCTCGATCAGGAAGCTGCCACCGGCGGCGGTGTACACGCCGGGTGGGAGCGTCAGGCCCGCCAGGTTGCCGGGGGCCAAAACGGCCGGCATATCGCGGAGCCGGATGAACGCGATCTCAGCGTCGCGGCGGGCATCTTGTGCGATCGTGCATGAGGCAGGATTTGGAACATCAGACGTTGGGCCCGTGGTGGAATCGGTGCACGTGAAGATCGTCCCGTTCACTGCTCCCCTGTTATCCCCCGTTACCGTATAAACATCTCCTGCCGTATCTTGGAATCCGGTTATCGACGTAGGTTCCGTAGCTGTGGTGCCGATGTCGCCGTTGATGACCGTTCGGGTGCCATCGTTGGTCATGCCGGCGGAGCCGCCGAAGATGCCGAAGGTGGCGGCGCGGCCCAAGGGCACGAGCGGCGGGACCGGCGGCACGACGCAGCTGACGGCGGTGAAGCTCCAACTGAAGTCGCTCGCCATGCTGTTGCCGGGCACGGCCAAGTCACGCACGCCGGCGGTGGTGCCGATCAGGCGGGCGACGTGCGCACCGGCCAGCATCGGCGCCTGCGGCGTGAAGGTCGCGATGCGGCCGGTGGCCACGTCCAGCACTACCGAGGACGCCGCTACGTTGGTGCCGCCCGGGCCGGTGAGCCTGAAGTTGGCCGCGTTGATGGTGGCCGGGTCCATGCGCAGGCCCGAGGGCACGGCGAAGGTGGCGTTGACGGCGTCCGTCAGGCAGACGCTGGGCGCACCGTGCGCCGGATTGGTGGAGGCGACGCTGATCATGGCCGGCGGCACCGCGGCGGCGGTGGTGAAGGTCCAGACGTAGTTGCTGGCGGCAGGCAGCGGGGCCTGGTTGCCGCCCAGCGCGTTGCCGGCGAGGTCGGTGGCCGCCATGGTGACGGTGGCGGTGTAGGTGGTTCCCGGTGCCAGCGCGGCGGCCGGCCTGAACACCGCGGTGCGGTTGCCGACCACGTAGGTCACGTTGCCGGCCGGCGCGACGCAGGGCGTGACGCAGGTCAGCGTGAAGCTGGCAGCCGAGATGCTGGCGGGCGCCATGTCCTCGGTGAAGGTCGCCGTCACCGCGGTGTTGGCCGGCACGGTGGGGCCGGGCACCGTGGTCGCCGGCACCGTCAGCGTGACGCGTGGCCGGGTGGTGTCCAGCGCGACGCCGGTGGTGAAGCGCCAGACGTAGGGCTCGGCCATGGCCAGCCCGGTCGTGGCGCTGCGGGCGGCGGTGATGGTGCCGGTGTATTGCGTCAGCGGCTCCAGCAGCGTCCCGGCGGGCAGGGCAAAGGTGGCGATGCGGCCGGTGGCGTCCAAGGTGGTGGTGCCCGCCGGGCTGACGCAAGGCGCGGCGCAGGTCACGACGAAGCTGGCGGTGCCGGTCAGCGGCGCCATGCGTTCGCTGAAGTCGGCGCTGATCAGGGTGTTGTTGATGGGAACGCCGGTGGCGCCGTCGACGGGGGCGACTGCCGTCACGGTTGGCGGGGTGGGCGGCGGGCCGTCGAAGCCCAGAATCTCGTCGCGGCCTCCGCCGCCGCCGCAGCCGGCGATCAATGCGACCAGCAGGCTGGCTGCGAGCCACGGCCGGACGCCGTGCAATAGCTTGTTCATGGTGTATTCCTCATGGTGTCTTCTTGGTTGCTTGGGGGGCAGTATGGGCTGTCCCAGCCGCAGCATCTGTGCGCTGGCGCACATAGCGCCTTCTCAGACGCAGCGCCACCTCTTCGGTCGTGCTGACACGGCGCGCAACGCCGACCCGGCTGCGGTCAAGGGGGGCAGCCCTTGGCGAGAGGTCAGCGACGGCAGACTCAGGCAGCTTCAGGCCTGCCCTGCCTCGCGCGCCCGCTCGGGCTCCAGCAGCCAGCGCCGCAGCAGCCGGCTGCCCATGCGGGTCTGGCAGGTGTCGAGCAGCGCAAACAGCGTCGGGCTGAGTTCGCCGCGCAGGGTTTGCGTCAGATCCAGGTTGCAATGCGTGAGCGTGATGTCGAGCAGCCGCGCGGCCTTCTCGGCATCCTCGCAAAACAGCAGCGTACCCGGATAGCCCGCCTTGAGCCCGAGGCACTGCTGCATCATGGGGGTGTGGCTGGGGCCAGATGCGGCGGGCGTGGCGGGAGTTGTTGACGGAGCCGGGTTCGTGCGTGCGGTTTGGACGGGGGGGTTTGCAGAGCCTCCCAGGCATTCAGGCCGCCAAGGGCTGCAAGGGGCGCTGGTCTGGAATCAAGTGGGGCTTGCAGGGCCGGAAATGTTGCCCGGCCGGCCGTCTGGCGCGGCGCAATCGGCCACCACACGGTTGCGCCCTTGCTGTTTGGCCGCGTAGAGGGCTTGGTCGGCGCGCTTCACGGTGTCGATTTCGGTGCCTCCTGCTGGGCCGGCAGCCACCCCCAGCGACAGAGTCACGCGGCCGACTTCGGCGTCGTGGCAGTCGGCTACGGCCAAGCGAATGCGCTCCGCCAATTCCAACGCAGCGGGCAAGCCTAGACCGGGCAGCGCGATCAAGAACTCTTCACCGCCCCAGCGCACCACCGCATCGGTGCTGCGCACGCTTTGGCTCAATTGCTGCGCCACGGCTGCGATGATGCGGTCTCCGGCGGCGTGGCCGTGCAGGTCGTTGACGCGTTTGAATCGGTCGATGTCGGCCATGATCACGGCATAGGCTTGGCCCGAGACTTGGGCGGCGGCATGGCAGCGTTGCAAGGCCTCTTCACCTGCGCGGCGGTTGAGCAGGCTGGTGAGCGGGTCGCGGCAAGCCAGGTTTTGCAGTGCCTGTTCGCGCGCCACAAAGTGGCCGACATCGGTGGCCACCGAGACATAGTGCGTTGTTTGGCCGGCTGCATCGTGCAGCGCCGCCACGCTTTGCTCGCAATGGTAGAGGCTGCCGTCTTTGCGCCGATTGGTGAATGCGGCTTTGAAGGTTTGGCCGCGTTCCAAGCTGCTCTGCAGGGATTGGTAAAAATCTGCGTCGTGCACTCCAGAATGCAGCAATTGCCCGGGTTTTTTTCCCAGAATATCGGCCTGCGCGTAGCCGCTGAGCGCGGCAAAGGCGCGGTTGGCATACATCACGCGCTGCTGCGCGTCGGTAATAAAAACGGACGAGGGCGCAGCATCCAGCGCCAATCCCATGAGCGCCTGCATTTTTTGCGCCTGCAGCAACTGGGTGATGTCTTGCTGTATCGAGATGTAGTGCGTGATCTGGCCCAGATCGTTAAAAATTGGCGAAGTTATCCATTCGACGTGGTAGCTGCTGCCGTCTTTGCGGTAGTTGATGGCCCGGCCTTCAAAAGGCTGGCCGGAAGCCAAACAGGCGCGCAGGCGCTGCAGCACGGCGGGGTCGGTGAGCGGCCCTTGCAGAATGCGCGGGGTTTGCCCCATCAATTCCGCTGCCGTGTAGCCGGTCATGCGGCAAAAAGCCGGGTTGCAATAGAGTATTTTGCAGCCGCCGGCCCCCAAGTCGGCATCGGTCAGGACGATGGCGTTGTAGGCTTGCGACAGGGCCGTTTCAAGCAGGCCGGCTGGCAATGCGAAATCTGGCGCTGCGGGGTTCTTCACTGCGAATCAGGCCAGTTGACGGGTGGCAACTGCTCATACATTGGGCGGGCAAACAGATAGCCTTGGAAATAGGACACGCCCAAATCGCGCAAGGCCTGATACTCGGCCGGGGTTTCGATGCCTTCGGCAATGACCTCGATTTGCAATGCGCGGCACACACCTATGATGCCCGTGACGATGGCCTTGCGCACCGGGTCTTGGTCGATGTGGCGCAGCAAGGCCATGTCGAGCTTGACGATATCGGGTTGAAACTCGGCCAGCAAATTTAGACCGGAATAGCCTGCGCCAAAGTCGTCGATGGCGGTTTGAAAGCCTTGGCGCCGATACTCTTTGATGATGCGCTTGAGGTGCTCTTTGTCAACCAGTTGTTCGTTTTCGGTGATCTCAAAAATCAGCCGCTCGGTGGGAAAGCCAAAGCGCTCGGCGGCTTGCAAGGTGGCGCGGATGCAGGTGGCCGCCTCATAGACGGCATTGGGCATGAAATTGATGCTCAAATAGCAGGGCATCTGCAGCTTCGCGGCGAGCTCTACCGCCTTGACGCGACACGTCTGGTCAAACAAGTAGCGATTCGTTTCGTTGACTTGGCGCAACACCTCAAGGGCGCTGCCGTCGCCTATGGGGCGCACCAAGGCCTCGTAAGCGTACACCTGCATGGAGCGCGCATCCACGATGGGCTGAAACGACATGCTAAAATCGAAATCCAGTGCGGGCTGATCTTGGCAGCGTTTGCATGGCGGGGTTGTGGGTCTAATCTCAATATTCATGCAAAACATTCTAAGCCCAAAAGGCTTGGGAATGCGCACACAAAGCCCACTGCCCTTGGTGGGTGTGGCGCACCGTTTGCAGGCGCGCCGCTACCATGCGCAGCGGGGCGCTGCAACCGGGTTTTAGGCCGGCGGCTCGGGCTGCGCCGCCGCACCCCCGCAGCGGCTGTGTTTGCCCAGCAAGCCCGCCAATTGGCCGTAAATGCGCGGGTTGGCGGCCATGCATTCGCGCTGCTCCAAAAAGTCGGACTCGCCGGTGAAGTTGCCCACCAAGCCGCCAGCTTCGGTGACCAGCAGCGCGCCGGCGGCCACGTCCCAGGGGCTCAGGCCGGTCTCGAAAAAGCCGTCGGCAAAACCGGCCGCCACGTAGGCCAGATCGAGCGCGGCCGAGCCGGGGCGGCGCACACCGCGCACTTTGGGCATGACCTCGCCCAGCATCTGCATGAAATGCTGCATCGAATCGCCGGGCCTGAAGGGGAAACCGGTGCTGACCAGGCATTCGCTCAACTGGGTGCGCTTGGCCACGCGGATGCGGCGCTCGTTGAGGTAGGCGCCGCGGCCGCGGGTGGCGGTGAAGAGGTCGTTGCGGGTCGGGTCGTAGATCACGGCCTGCTCCAGCTTGCCGTGCACCTGCAGCGCGATGCTGACGCAATAGACCGGGAAGCCGTGGATGAAGTTGGTGGTGCCGTCGAGCGGGTCGATGATCCAGACGAAGGCGCGGTCGCGCCCCTTGCCCTCGCGCCGGCCCGATTCTTCGGCCCACAGACCGTGGTCGGGGTAGGCTTCGTGCAGCGTGGCGATGATGGCCTGCTCGGCCGCCTGATCGACTTCGGTGACGTAATCGTTGGTTTGCTTGGCCGATACGCGCACCGATTCGATGTCGAGCGCGGCGCGGTTGATCAAGTTGCCGGCAGCGCGCGCGGCCTTGATGGCCACGTTGAGCATGGGGTGCAGGTGCGGGGAGGTCATGGTTGTGTAGGAGCGCAAGGTAAGGGCGCGATGGCCGCTGAATGGGGCATTTTAGCGGGGTGGGGCTGTGGGCGCCCAATTGTGTGGGCGCACAATCGTCCCATGCGATCCAACCAGCCTATCTCTCGTTTCATTCTGATCGAACCCAGCCACGCCGGCAACGTGGGGGCGGTGGCGCGCGCCCTGAAGGTGATGGGCTTTACCGACCTGGTGCTGGTGCGGCCGCGCTGGGTCGATGTGTTGCAGCGCCCGGAGGCGCTCGAGCGTGCCAGTGGGGCCACCGATGTGCTGGCTGGCGCGCGGGTGCTGGGCTCGCTCGACGAGGCGCTGACTGGCATCACGCACCTGTGCGCCACCGCCATGACGGTGCGCGACTTTGGCCCGCCCACCCTGGCCCCGCGCGAGCATTTGAGGGCCTGGGTGCGCACGCTGGAGGCTGGGCCACCGGATTCCAATCAAGCTGCCGATGAAGCTGCCCCTGAGCCTGCCGCAGCCGGGATCGCGTTTTTGTTTGGCCCTGAGCGCTACGGCCTGAGCAACGCCGATGTGTACCGCTGCCACGCCAGCCTGCGCATCCCGACTGCGCCCGGCTACGGCTCGCTCAACCTGGCCGCTGCGGTGCAACTGATCGCCTACGAATGGCGGTTGGCCCTAGGGGGGTTTGATGCAGGCGCGCTGGAGCCGCTCGCCGTGCCGCCGCACCACGCTACCGAAGCCCCCGCCGATGCCGCCGCCATCGCCGCCACACTGGCGCACTGGCAGGAGGCGCTGGTGGCGCTGGAGTATCTGGACCCGGCGGCGCCCAAAAAACTGCTGCCGCGCCTGAACCAGTTGCTCAACCGGGCCCAGCCCACGCAGGCCGAAATCCATATCCTGCGCGGGGTAGCGCGGGCGGCCTTGCGGCTGGCGGCGCGGGCCAAAGGTTAGACTGCGCGGCTATGTTTGCCCGACTCAAGTCCGACCTCGATTGCATTCTGGAGCGCGACCCGGCGGCGCGCTCGCGCTGGGAGGTGCTGACCTGCTACCCCGGCCTGCACGCGCTGCTGCTGCACCGCATCGCGCACCGGCTCTGGGGCCGGGGCTGGCTGTGGCTGGCGCGCTGGCTGGCGCACTGGAGCCGCTGGCTCACCGGCATCGAAATCCACCCCGGCGCCAGCATCGGCGCGCGCGTTTTCATCGACCACGGCATGGGGGTGGTGATCGGCGAGACGGCCGAAATCGGCGACGGCTGCACCATCTACCACGGCGTCACGCTGGGCGGGGTGTCGTTGCACAAAGGGGCCAAGCGGCACCCGACGCTGGGGCGCGACGTGGTGATCGGGGCCGGGGCCAAGGTGCTGGGCGGCTTTGTGGTGGGCGACGGCGCGCGCGTGGGCAGCAACGCGGTGCTGACCAAGGCGGTGCCGCCCGGGGCCACGGCGGTGGGCAACCCGGCGCGCATCATTTTGGCCGAGGCCGATGCCCGGCGCGAAGAAGTGGCCTCGAAGATGGGCTTTTCGGCCTACGGCATCACGCAAAATGACGATCCGCTCAGCCAGGCCATGCGCGGCCTGATCGACAGCGCCGCGAGCCAAGAGCACCAGATCGCGCTGCTGTGGCAGGCGCTGGAGCGCTTGTCGGCCCAGCAAGGCCAACCGCTGCCGCCCGACGCCGCGCGCCTGGAGCAGTTCGAGGCCCAAAAATTCAACGATCTGGTGGGCAAGTAGGGCGCTGCGCGCTCTTGGGTCTAAAAGCCGCGCACACAGCGGGATCGGTTTCCAGATACGGGCCGCCGATCAGGTCGATGCAGTAGGGCACGGCGGCAAAGATGCCGGGCAGCAGCACGCGGCCGCCGGGCTCGCGCAGGCCTTCGAGGGTTTCGGCGATGCTCTTGGGCTGGCCCGGCAGGTTGATGATCAGGCAGCGCCCGCGCAGCACCGCCAGCTGGCGCGACAAAATCGCCGTGGGCACGAAACGCAGCCCGATCTGGCGCATCTGTTCGCCAAAGCCGGGCAGTTCGCGTTCGGCCACATCGCGCGTGGCCTCGGGCGTGACATCGCGCGGGGCCGGCCCGGTGCCGCCGGTGGTGAGCACCAGCGCGCAGCCCGCTTCGTCGGCCAATTCGATCAGGGTCTGGGCGATGCGCGCGCGCTCATCGGGAATCAGGCGCGCCTCGAACTGCAGCGGGTTGCGCAGCGCCCGGCGCAGCCAGTCTTGCAGCGCGGGCAGGCCCTGGTCGGCATAGACACCGGCGCTGGCGCGGTCGCTCACCGAAACGATGCCGATGCGCACCGGCTCCAGTGCGCTCATGCGGCCTCCAGCGGTTGCGCCGGGGGGGTGCTGGAACTGCGGTGGGCCAGGGCTTGGGCGTCGGAACCCGCCGCGCTGCCGTCCTCGGGTGGCTCCAGCCCGGCGCGCAGCAGTTGGTAGATTTCGCGAAAGCTTTTGCTGTGGCGCACGGCTTGGCCCGAGCGCTCGGCGCCGGCCTGGGCTTGCGCGTCTTTGCGCGCCTGGCGGATTAAGGTGCGCAGGTGTTGCAAATCGGTTTGCGGGGCGATTTGCAGCCAGGCATTGAGTGCCTCGTCGTCGGCCAGCAGGCGCGTGCGCCAGAGCTCGGCTTGGTGCAGGCGCAGGGTGTCGGCGGCGCTGCCGTGGTGCTGCTCGGCCAGCGCCTGCTCCACGGCTTGCACGGTGGCGCTGTCGAGCCGGCGCATGAGCTTGCCGATGTACTGGATCTGGCGCCGGCGGCCTTCGAAGTCGGTGATGCGCTGCGCGGCGGCCAGCGCATCGAGCAAGCCACTGGGCAGGGCCAGCCGGTCGAGCAGGCCGCTGCGCAGGCTGAGCAGTTGCTCGCCGAGTTGTTGCAGGTGTTCGCTGTGTTTTTTGAGGTCGGTGCGGCTGGTTTCGGTGTCGCCTTTGAGTTCGCGTTTGAGTTCGTGGTCCAGTTCGCTGCCCTCAGCAACGAAGTGGCCTTTGACGTAGTAGCCTTTGGTGGGTTTGCGTGCCATCCGGCTATCATAGTGTAGTGTTCAACGCTATGCAGCACATAAAACCGCGTCTTTGCCACCCTGGCGTCGTTGCAAATCCTCGCGATACCTACGGGTATCGCTGTGGTTTGCGCCTAGCCAGGACGCCAAATCCATCGTTGTTCTTAAGTGCTGCTTAGCGTTGAACACTACACTAGCACCCAGCATGAAAAAATCCCGCTCCCCTGCGCCGGCCTCCGGCCCAACTGGCCCAAGCTCCAGCCCTGACACCACCACCGCCTATCCCGATCCCGAAGCGGGCTTTCAGTACCACCGGCAGCAGTTCGAGGCCTTGGCCGATCTGGCCCTGCAGCACGCCAAGCAACTCGGTGCCGCCGATGCCGCGGTCGAGGTTTCGGAAGCCGCCGGCCTGAACGTCTCGGTGCGCATGGGCGAGTTGGAAAACGTGGAGCGCAACCGCGACAAATCGCTGGGTGTCACGGTCTATATCGGGCAGCGCCGGGGCAACGCCTCCAGTTCCGACTTCAGCCCGCAAGCCATCCGCCAAGCCGTGCAGGCCGCTTACGACATTGCGCGCTACACCGCCGAAGACCCGGCCGCAGGCCTGCCCGACGAGCAAGACGTGGCCACCGAGGCGCCCGAGCTGGAGCTGTTTCACCCGTGGCCCATCGATGCGCACGAGGCGCAGCAACTGGCCTTGCGCTGCGAAGCGGCGGCGCTGCAAACCAGCAAAAAAATATGCAACAGCGAAGGCGCCGGGGTGTCGGCGCAGCAGTCGCACTTTTACGCCGAGCACATGCGCGGCGGCGAGCGCGCTCGCGCGGGCATTTTTCGAGGCGGCTACGCCAGCTCGCGCCACAGCCTGTCGGTCTCGCCCATTGCGGGCAAGGGCGCGCAGATGCAGCGCGACTACTGGTACAGCTCGATGCGCAGCCCGGCCGACCTGGCCAGCCCGGAAGCGGTGGGCCGCTACGCCGCCGAGCGCGCGCTGGCGCGCTTGCAGCCACGCAAGATCGCCACCACCGAATGCCCGGTGCTGTTCGAGTCGCCGCTGGCGGCCGGCTTGCTTGGGGCCTTCGTGCAGGCCATCAGCGGCGGCGCGCTGTACCGCAAAACCAGTTTTTTGACCGACAGCCTAGGGCGCCAGGTGTTCCCCGAGCACATCGATCTGTACGAAGACCCGCTGATCGTGCGCGCCAAGGGCAGCGCCCCCTTCGACAGCGAAGGCGTGCAGACGGTGCCGCGCCAGGTGCTCAGCAGCGGCTGCGTCAAGGGCTATTTTTTGGGCAGCTACTCGGCGCGCAAGCTCGGCATGCGCACCAGCGGCAACGCGGGCGGCTCGCACAACTTGGCCCTGCGCAGCCGCCTGACCCAGCCCGAAGACGACCTGCCCGCCATGCTGCGCCGCTTGGGCACCGGCTTGTTCGTCACCGAACTCATGGGCCAGGGCGTGAACTACGTGACGGGCGACTACTCGCGCGGGGCCAGCGGTTTCTGGGTAGAAAACGGAGAAATCGCCTATCCGGTGCAGGAAATCACCATCGCCGGCAACCTTAAAGAGATGTTCCTCGGGCTGGCGGCCATAGGCGCGGATGAATTTGCCTTTGGCTCCAAAAACGTGGGCTCGGTGTTGATCGAGCGCATGAAGGTGGCCGGTAGCTGAGCCACCATTCAAACCGGCAGCGCGCTGGCCCGCACCGGCTCGCCCCACAGGCGCGCGATCAACCCTGCGGCGTGGGCGCAGTCGCCGCTGCTCCAAAAATGGGTTGTGCCTGTGGCGGTTGCGGTTAGGGCGGCCGGCCGCGGCAAGCGGCGCTGCAACTCGCGCGCCACGGCGGCGGCCGGGTCCAGCACCAGCACCCCGGGGCCGGCGCGCTGCTCGATCAGCGGGCGCAAAAACGGGTAGTGGGTGCAGCCCAGCACCAGCACGTCGGCCCCTTGCGCCAGCAGCGGCTCTAGGCAGGCGGACACCGCAGCCCTAGAGGCGGCGCCATCGAGCTCACCGCGCTCCACCATTTCGACCCAGCCCGGGCAGGCTTGGGCCAGCACCCGCACCGGCCCGGCGTGGGCCGCGATCAGCCGCGCCAGGCCGGGGCTGCGCACGGTGTTGTGGGTGGCCAGCACGCCCACGGTGCCGCTGCGCGTGGCGGCTACAGCCGGCTTGACGGCGGGTTCGATCGCCACCAGCGGCAACTGCGGGAATTGCTGGCGCAGCGCCTGGATCGACAGGCCGGTGACGGTGTTGCACGCCACCACCACCGCCCGCACCTGCTGCGCCAACAAAAAACCGATGATGCGCTCGGCCCGCGCCTGCACCTGCGGCACCGGCTTGTCGCCATAAGGGGCGTGGCCCGAATCGGCCACGTACAGCAGTTCCTCGGACGGCAACAGGGCGCGGATTTCGCGCAGCACCGACAGGCCGCCGACGCCGGAGTCGAACACGCCGATGGGTTGCGGGGCGTCGCTCATGCCAAACAAAGCAGGCGTGGCGCGCAAACCCGATGGGGACCGGGCATGGAGGGTGGCCTCAGCGCGCCAGCGCGGCTTTCACGGCCGCCGACACCTGGCCCATGTCGGCCTGGCCGGCCAGTTGCGTCTTGGCGGCTGCCATCAGCCGGCCCATGTCGGCCGGGCTGAGGGGGCGCCCCAGTTCGGCCGTCAGCGCGTCTGCGAGGGTGCCCACAGCGCTGGCCACGGCGGCGGCGCTCAGGCGTTCGGGCAGGTAGGCTTGCAACACTAGGGCTTCGGCCTGCTCCACGTCGGCCAGGTCGGTGCGGCCGGCCTGCTGGAAGGCGGTGATCGAATCTTTGCGCTGTTTGAGCAGCTTGTCGATCACGCCGACCACGGCGCCATCGTCGAGCACGATGCGCTCATCGACTTCGCGCTGCTTGATCGCTGCCAGCAGCAGCCGGATCGTGCCCAGGCGAACGCTGTCTTTGGCGCGCATGGCGGCCTTCATGTCGTCGCTGATGCGGTCTTTGAGTGACATCGTGGTGCGCTTTCTTGGGGCAAAATGAACAAAGCCCGCCAGAGTGTGCTCAAGCGGGCTTTGAAGGGGGTGGCGCAGCGCTGTTGCAGGCAGAGCCCGCGCAGCACCACGGCACTTAGAACATGCGCTTGGGCAGTTGCATCGAACGCACGCGCTTGTAGTGGCGCTTGACGGCGGCGGCCTTCTTGCGCTTGCGCTCGGCGGTGGGTTTCTCGTAGAACTCGCGTGCCCGCAAGTCGTTGAGCAGGCCCAGTTTTTCGATGGTGCGCTTGAAGCGGCGCAGCGCGACGTCAAACGGCTCGTTGTCTTTAACTCGAATGGTGGTCATTAGCCAAAAAATTCCAAGATTGGGCCGCGCCGACTCTGGGGCAAGATCGAGGCCTCAGACCGTGCTGCAGCAAGGGTTCCCCGTCTTGTGGTGGATCAAGGCCGACGGGGGATTGCCAGCAAAAGCAGCATTATATGCAGCTTGGCCGGGCAACGGAAGGGCCGGGTGTGTGTTTGGCACTACAGTGCGCTTGCAGGAGGCAATTTAGATGTTTGAATCGGCAGAAATCGGGCACCGGGTCGAGAAGGAGCGCTGGAAGCAGGAGTCGGCGCGCCTGCGTCACGCCTTGTTGCAGGCGCAGTATCGCTTGCTCAACGAGGGGCGCACGGCGGTGCTGATTTTGGTCAATGGTGTCGATGGGGCAGGGCGTGGCGAGACCGTCAACACGCTCAACGAATGGATGGACCCGCGCCACATCCGCACCGAGGCCTTTGGCCCGCAGACGCCCGAAGACCGCAAACACCCCGAGATGTGGCGCTTTTGGCAGGTGCTGCCGCCCAAGGGCCGGATCGGGATTTTTTTTGGTTCCTGGTACACCGACCCGGTGGCCTCATTCGCCCGGGGTGGCGAGACCCACGCCCGCTTCGTGCAGCGGCTGGAGCGCATTCGCCAGTTTGAGCGCATGCTGGTTGCCGAAGGGGTGGTGCTGGTCAAGCTGTGGTTTCATCTGTCCAAAAAAGCGGCCCGGGAGCGCCTCAAAACCCTGCAGTCCGACCCCAAAACCGCTTGGCGCGTCACGCCGCAAGACAAGGACAACCTCAGGCGCTACGATCGCTTCATCGAAGTCAGCGACGAGGCGCTGCGCAAGACCAGCTTGGGCGAAGCCTCGTGGCTGGTGATCGAGGGCAGCGACCCGGCCTACCGCACCCTGAGCGCCGCGCAGCACCTGCTGCAGGCCATGCAAGGCGCGTTTGCCCGCCGCAGCGCCGCCGACGGCAGCACGGCAGCAGCGGGGCCGGCCGCAGCGCCCGACCGGGTGCTGCAGCAGCCGCCTTTTCTGGCGCTCGATTCGCGCAGCCTGCTCAAGGTGCAGGACTACACGCGCAGCCTCAAGCGCAGCGTCTACGAGGACGAACTCGAACACTGGCAGGGCAAGTTGGCGCTGCTCAGCCGCGATGCGCGCATGCACAAACGGGCGCTGGCGCTGGTGTTCGAGGGCATGGATGCGGCCGGCAAGGGCAGCACCATCCGGCGCATCACGCAGGCCTTGGATGCGCGCTTTTACCGCGTGGTGCCGGTGGCGGCCCCGAACGAGAACGAACGCGCCCAACCCTATCTGTGGCGTTTTTGGCGCTACATCCCGGATTTGGGCAAATCGGTGATCTTTGACCGCTCGTGGTATGGCCGGGTGCTGGTCGAGCGCGTCGAGGGCTTGTGCGCGCCCGCCGACTGGATGCGCGCCTACGGCGAGATCAACGAGTACGAAGAAGAGCTGTGCGATGCCGGGGTGGTGATCGTCAAAATCTGGCTCGCCATCACGCCCGAGGAGCAGTTGCGCCGCTTTCGTGAGCGCGAGCAGACGCTCTACAAAAATTTCAAGATCACCCCGGAAGACTGGCGCAACCGCGAGAAATGGCCGCAGTACGAGCGCGCGGTCGAGGAGATGATCGACCGCACCTCGACCCAGGTGGCGCCCTGGTACATCGTGGCCAGCGACAACAAGCACTGGAGCCGCATCGAGGTCTTGCGCCACCTGTGCCAGCGGCTGGAGGCAGCGCTGTAGCGGGCGGCAGGGGGCCTCGATGGGCGGCCAGGGTTTTTGATCAGGGCACAGGCCGCTGCCCGCCGCTGCAGCGCCGCTGCCCGGCCAGGTCCAGCCGGTGCGCCACGCGCTGGTAGCCGTGGGCGCGCAGCAGATCGGCCACGGCATCGGCCTGATCCCAGCCGTGTTCCAGCAGCAGCCAGCCGCCGGGCTGTAAGTGGGCGTAGGCACTGGCTATGATTTCGCGCAGGTCGGCCAGGCCATCGGGGCCGGACACCAGCGCCTGCTGCGGCTCGTGGCGCAAGGCGGCCAGGTGCGGGTCGGCGGCGCGGATGTAGGGCGGGTTGCTGACGATCAGCCACAGCAAGGCGGGCGGCGGCTCTGGGTCGTGGTCGGCAACTGGGGTGGCCGGGGCGCAATCTGGGGCGGCTGGGTTGGCTGGGCCAGCCGCCGTGGGCCAGCCGCGCAGCCAGTGGCCGTGCCGCAGGCGCAGCGGCAGGTGCAGCCGCTCGGCGTTGGCGCGCGCCACGGCCAGCGCGTCCAGGCTGGCGTCGAGCGCCCACACCTGGGCTTGGGGCCGCTGCTGTTGCAGCGCCAGCGCAATGGCGCCGCTGCCGGTACCTAAGTCGAGCACCGGCAGCGCCTGCCCCAGTGGCAGCCGTTCCAGTGCCCAATCGACCAGGGTTTCGGTGTCGGGGCGGGGGTCGAGCACGCGCGCATCGATTTGCAGCGCCAGGCCGTAGAACTCGCGCTGGCCGGTCAAGTAGGCCAGCGGCTCGCCGTTCAGGCGGCGTTCGGTGAGGGCGCGCAAGTGCTGGGCGGCGGCGGCGGGCAGGGCGGCGTCGCCATGCGCCAGCAGCCAGGCGCGTTCGTGCGGCCCGCGCTGCAGGGCGTGCAGCAGCAGCAACTGGGCCTCCAGCCGGGGCAGCCCGGCTTGCTGCGCGCCTCGCAAGGCGGCTTCGATGCTGCCTTGGCCTTGGTCCGGCACCCGGCTCACGCCAGCGCCCCACGCTCGCTCTGGGCGGCGCGCTGCTCCAGTTCGCCCAGCAGCTCGGCCCCGCGCGCCAGCCGCAGCGCCTGCAGCAGCTCGTCCAGATCGCCCTCTAGGATTTGCCCCAGCTTGTAGAGCGTGAGGTTGATGCGGTGTTCGCTCAGGCGCCCCTGCGGGTAGTTGTAGGTGCGGATGCGGTCGCTGCGGTCGCCGCTGCCGATCAGGCCCTTGCGCTCGGCGGCTTCGCGGCTGGCGCGTTCGCTGCGCTCTTTTTCCTGCAAGCGCGCTTGCAGCACCTGCAGCGCCTTGGCTTTGTTGCTGTGCTGGCTGCGCCCGTCTTGGCATTCGGCCACCAGGCCGGTGGGCAGGTGCACCACGCGCACGGCGGAGTCGGTTTTGTTGATGTGCTGGCCGCCGGCACCGCTGGCGCGGAAGGTGTCGATGCGCAGATCGGCGGGGTTGAGCGTGATGGCCTGCGTCGGGTCGGGCTCGGGCAGCACCGCCACGGTGCAGGCGCTGGTGTGGATGCGCCCTTGCGCTTCGGTGGCCGGCACGCGCTGCACCCGGTGCCCGCCAGACTCGAAGCGCAGCGTGCCGTAGGCCCCGCGGCCTTCTAGGCGCAGCACCAGTTCTTTGTAGCCGCCGAGTTCGGCCGGGGTTTCGCTCAGGGTTTCGACGCGCCAGCCTTGGCGTTCGGCAAAGCGGGTGTACATGCGCGCCAAATCGCCGGCAAAGAGCGCGGCTTCGTCGCCGCCGGTGCCGGCGCGGATTTCAAGGAAAGCGTGGCGCGTATCGTCGGGGTCGCGGGGCAGCAGCAGGGTTTGCAGCTCGGCCTCTAGCAGCGCCATGTCGGCTTGCACCTGCTCGGCTTCGAGCTGCGCCAGCTCGGCCAGTTCGGGGTCGGCGTCGGCGCTCAGGGCCAGCGCGTGCTGCAGCGCGGCTTCGCACTCGAGGTAGCGCCGGTAGGGCTGCACCACGTTGTCGGCCTCGGCGTGTTCGCGGCTGAGCTGGCGAAAGCGCTCGCGGTCGGACACGGCGTCGGGCGCGCCCAGCAGGGCGTCGAGCTCGTGCAGGCGCAGCCGCTGGCGCTCCAGCGTGTGGCGGATGAAGGGTTTCACAGGCGCCCGGGCCCGCGCAGGAACAGGCGCGAGACCGCCTCGGCGGTGGCGGCGCGGGTGTGTTCGTCGCCCGCGTGCAGTTCGGCCAGTGGGCCGTGCAGCATTTTTTGCGTCAGGCCGCGCGCCAGCGCTTGCAGCACGGCTTCGGTGTCTTCGCCGCGTGCCAGCCGCTTGCGCGCGCGCTCGATTTCCAGCGCACGCCAGTCTTCGGCCTGCGCTTGCAACTGGCAGATCAGCCCGACCACGCCCAGCGTCGGGTCGCGCTGTTGCAGCCAATGCATGAAGCCCTGCACCCCGGAATCGATGATGGCCTCGGCCTGAGCCACGGCGGCTTGGCGGTGGTCTTTGCCGTTTTGCACCACGCTGGCGAGGTCATCGACGGTGTAGAGGTAGACATCGTCGAGCTGCTTGACTTCGGCCTCGATGTCGCGCGGCACCGCCAGGTCAACCATAAACATCGGGCGGTGGCGACGCTGCTTGAGGGCGCGCTCGACCGCCCCAAGCCCGATCAGCGGCAGGGTGGAGGCGGTGCAACTGATGACGGCGTCGAACTCGTGCAGGCGGCCGGGCAAGTCGGACAGGCGCAGCGCCTCGGCGCCAAAGCGGCTGGCGAGCTTTTCGCCGCGCTCGAGCGTGCGGTTGGCGATCGCCATCGAGAGCGGCTGCTTGGCGGCAAAGTGGGTGGCGGCGAGTTCGATCATCTCGCCCGCTCCGATGAACAGCACCCGAATCTGGCGCAAATCTTCGAACAACTGGCCCGCCAGGCGCACCGCAGCGGCGGTCATGCTGATCGAGTGCGCGCCGATGGCGGTGCTGCTGCGCACCTGCTTGGCCACGGCAAAGGAGCGCTGGAACAACTGGTGCAGCGTGCGGCCCAAGGCCCCGGCCTGCTCGGCGGCGCGCACCGCGTCTTTCATCTGGCCCAAAATTTGCGGCTCGCCCAGGACCATGGAATCGAGCCCGCTGGCCACACGAAAGGCGTGCCGGGCCGCCGCGTCGTCGTGCAGCACGTAGGCGTGGTGCAGCAACTGCTGTGGGCTTACGCTGCCGGTTTGGGCCAGCCAGTGGATGGTGGGCTCGAGCGCCACCTGCTCGGCGGCGCAGTAAATTTCAGTGCGGTTGCAGGTGGAAAGCAGCGTGGCCTCGGGCTGCTGCGCAAGGCCAGCGCGAAAGCGCTGCAGGGTGGGGGGCAGTTGATCGAGCGCGAACGCGAACCGGCCGCGCAAATCGAGCGGCGCGGTTTGATGGTTGATTCCTAGCGCCCAAACTGCCATAAGGAACGGATTATAAAATCGCGACGACCCAGGCGGCTTGCCATGGGCCAATCGTTTGTACGATGAGCTTGATCGCCGGTTGCGGCCCCCCATTTTTTGCTCGATTTTGAGCGGGATTTTCAGCCTCCTGCGTAGGCCTGCGTGGCGACACTTTTTATGAGCTTCTTTGACGGCCTGCTGCACCTGTTCAATTTTTTTCTGCCCGCCTTGGGCATGGCGGCGCTGCTGGCCCCGGCGCTGGTCTGGGGCCAGGGCGCGGGCAGCCGACGCGGCGCACGCTTCAAAAGCCTGCTGCTGGGCTGGCTGGCCTTGTCGGCCTTGGGTGCGCTGGTGCTGCTGGCTGGGCTGTGGTGGCATGGCCGCGATGGCCGCATGGCCACCTATGCGGCGCTGGTGGTGGCGCTGGGCTCGGCCGTGGCCTACTGGCGTTCGCGCTAGCCCAGCCCAGCCCGCACCCGGTCCATGCCCTTGCGCCGAGCAGGCACAGCCAACGCTGCCCCGGTGAGCCAGGGGGCGCTGCGTTAATATCGCCAACCCCGTCCGATGCTTTGGCCTTTATGAACGCTCCGACCCCGATGCAGCATCTGCTCGCCGCCGCCGATGCGCTGCCGCGGCTGCGCGAAATCCCCTACAACTACACCTCGTTTTCCGACCGCGAGATCGTGATCCGGCTGCTCGGCGCGCGCGCCTGGGAGGTGCTGAATCAGTTGCGCCAGGAGCGCCACACCGGCCGCTCGGCGCGCATGCTCTATGAGGTGCTGGGCGATATTTGGGTGGTGCAGCGCAACCCCTATCTGCAAGACGACCTGCTCGACAACCCCAAGCGCCGCGCTGCGCTGGTGCAAGCGCTGCAGCACCGCCTGTGCGAAATCGAAAAACGCCGCCGCCCGCTCGAAGACGGGGCCCGCGACGCGCTGGTGGGCGAGCTGCTGGCGGCGGCGCAGCAGGCGGTGCGCGCCTTCGAGCGCCGATTCGCAGAAATGGCGGCCCTGCGCCAGCGCGCCATCAAGGCGCTGCGCCGCCACACCGCGCGCGACAACATCAAGTTCGACGCCCTGAGCCGCGTCAGCCACGTCACCGACGCCACCGACTGGCGCGTCGAATACCCGCTGCTGGTGCTCACGCCCGACAGCGAGGCCGAAACCGCCGCCTTGGTGCGCGCCTGCATCCAGCTCGGCCTCACGCTCATTCCGCGTGGCGGCGGCACCGGCTACACCGGCGGCGCGGTGCCGCTGTGCTGGAACAGCGCCGTCATCAACACCGAAAAGCTCGAAACCCTGAGCGCCGTCGAGCTGCGGCCGCTGCCCGGCGTGGCGCAACCCGTGCCCACGATCTGGAGCGAGGCCGGGGTGGTGACGCAGCGCGTGGCCGACGCCGCCGAGCGCGCCGGTTATGTGTTCGCGGTGGATCCGACCAGCGCCGAAGCCTCCTGCGTGGGCGGCAACATCGCCATGAACGCGGGCGGCAAAAAAGCCGTGCTCTGGGGCACGGCGCTCGACAACCTGGCCAGTTGGCGCATGGTCACGCCCGAGGCGCAGTGGCTGGAGGTCACGCGCCTAGGCCATAACCTAGGCAAGATTCACGACGCCGCCGTGGCCAGCTTCGAGTTGCAGTACTTCGAGGCCGACGGCAAAACCCTGATCCGCACCGAGCGGCTCGACATCCCCGGCAGCACCTTTCGCAAGGCCGGGCTGGGCAAGGACGTAACCGACAAGTTTCTGGCCGGGCTGCCAGGGGTGCAAAAAGAGGGCTGCGACGGACTCATCACCAGCGCGCGCTGGGTGCTGCACCGCATGCCAGCGCACACCCGCACCGTGTGCCTGGAGTTTTTTGGCAACCCCAAAGACGCGGTGCCCAGCATCGTCGAAATCAAAGACTACCTCGACTCTTTGCAGCACAGCCCCACGCCGGTGTTGCTGGCCGGGCTGGAGCACCTGGACGACCGCTACCTCAAGGCGGTGGGCTACAGCACCAAGAGCAAGCGCGGCGGCCTGCCCAAGATGGTGCTGATCGGCGACGTGGTGGGCGACGACCCCGATGCCGTGGCGCACGCCACCAGCGAGGTGGTGCGGCTGGCCAATGCCCGCAGCGGCGAAGGTTTTGTGGCCGTGAGCGCCGAGGCGCGCAAAAAATTCTGGGCCGACCGCAAGAAAACCGCCGCCATCAGCCGCCACACCAACGCCTTCAAGGTCAACGAAGACGTGGTGATTCCGCTGCCGCGCATGGGCGAATACACGCTCGGCATCGAGCGCATCAACATCGAGCTCAGCCTGCGCAACAAGCTCGAACTGGCCGATGCGCTGCTGGCCTTTTTTGACCGCACCACGCTGCCCCTAGGGCCAGTGGAAGACGCCGCCGACCGGCCCAGCCCGGAGCGGGTGCAAGAGCGCGCGCAACAGGCCCAGGCGCTGATCGAGGGCGTGCGCGCCCAGTGGCAAGGGTGGCTCGATGGGCTCGATGGCTTTGCCAGCCCAGAACACGGCAATGGCCTGGATGCCCTCGATGCCCACGCTGCGCTCGATGCCCTCGACGGCACCGAGGCCGCGCCTGCTGAGCGCAGCAGCTTCGAGCCGCTGCAAGAGCAGCGCTGGCGCGCCAGTTGGAAAACCCAAATCCGCGCCCCGCTGCGCGAGCTGTTTACCGGCAGCGTCTGGGCCCCGGTGCTGGCCGAATGCGAGGCCATCCACCAGCGCGTGCTCAAGGGCCGGGTTTGGGCGGCGCTGCACATGCACGCCGGCGACGGCAACGTGCACACCAACATCCCCGTCAACAGCGACGACTACGCCATGCTGCAAACCGCGCACGAGGCGGTGGGGCGCATCATGGCGCTGGCGCGCAGCCTCGACGGCGTGATCTCGGGCGAGCACGGGATTGGCATCACCAAGCTCGAATACCTGAGCGAGGCCGAGCTGGCCCCCTTTGCCGATTACAAGCAGCGCATCGACCCCGAAGGCCGCTTCAACCGCGGCAAGCTGCTGCGCCACGGCCCGCTGTTCGAGCAGCCCGAGCAGCGCCGCGCCGACCTCAGCCAAGCCTACACCCCGAGCTTTGGCCTGATGGGCTACGAGTCGCTCATCATGCAGCAAAGCGACATCGGCGCCATTGCCGATTCGGTCAAAAACTGCCTGCGCTGCGGCAAGTGCAAACCGGTCTGCGCCACCCACGTGCCGCGTGCCAACCTGCTCTACAGCCCGCGCAACAAGATTTTGGCCACCTCGCTGCTGATCGAGGCCTTTTTGTACGAGGAGCAGACGCGGCGCGGCATCAGCCTGCGCCACTGGGAAGAGTTCGAAGACGTGGCCGACCACTGCACCGTCTGCCACAAGTGCCTCACACCCTGTCCGGTCAAGATCGACTTTGGCGACGTGACCATGAACATGCGCAACCTGCTGCGCAAGATGGGCAAAAAGAGCTTCCGGCCCGGCAACGCGGCGGCCATGTTCATGCTCAACGCCACCCGGCCCGAGACCATCCGGCTGGCGCGCACGGCCATGGTGGGAATCGGCTTCAAGGCGCAGCGCTGGGCCCACGGGCTGCTCAAGGGGCTGGCGCGCAAGCAGACCAGCGCCCCGCCCGCGACCCTCGGGCCAGCGCCGATCAAAGAGCAGGTGATCCACTTCATCAACAAAAAGCTGCCCGGTGGCCTGCCCAAGAAAACCGCGCGCGCCTTGCTCGACATCGAAGACAAGGCCTACGTGCCCATCATCCGCGACCCGCGCGCCACCCACAGCGACACCGAGGCGGTGTTTTACTTCCCCGGCTGCGGCTCCGAGCGCCTGTTCAGCCAGGTGGGGCTGGCCACGCAGGCCATGCTCTGGCACGCCGGGGTGCAAACGGTGCTGCCGCCGGGCTACCTGTGCTGCGGTTACCCGCAGCGCGGCTCGGGCCAGTTCGACAAGGCCGAGCAGATCATCACCGACAACCGGGTGCTGTTTCACCGGGTGGCCAACACGCTCAACTACCTCGACATCAAGACCGTGGTGGTGAGCTGCGGCACCTGCTACGACCAGTTGCAGGGCTATCAGTTCGAGCAAATTTTCCCCGGCTGCCGCATCATCGACATCCACGAATACCTGCTGGAAAAGGGCATCACCCTGCCAAGCCAAGGCGCCTACCTGTTTCACGACCCCTGCCACAGCCCGATGAAGCTGCAAGACCCGCTCAAAACCGTGCAGGCGCTGGTGGGGCCCACGGTGCTCAAGGCCGAGCGCTGCTGCGGCGAGAGCGGCACGCTGGGCGTGACGCGGCCCGACATCTCGACCCAGGTGCGCTTTCGCAAAGAGCAGGAGCTGCGCCAGAACGCCGCCGACCTGAGCGCGTTGGCGCAGCAAAACGGGGTGGTGCCAACCGCAGGAGCGACCAAAATCCTCACCAGTTGCCCGAGTTGCTACCAGGGCCTGAGCCGCTTTGGCGACGACCTCGGCAACGGGCTGCTGGAAGCCGACTACATCGTGGTGGAAATGGCGCAGCAAATTTTGGGCCCCAACTGGCTGCCCGACTACGTGGCGCGCGCCAACGCCGGGGGCATCGAGCGGGTGCTGGTGTGAGCGCGGGCCCCGAGCTGATCTGCCCCTTGTGCGCGCACGAGGGCGGGCTGCTGCTGCTGCGCCAGCACAAATTGCGCATCGTGCGCGTGGCGGGTGCGCAAGATGCGCTGCCAGCCGATGTGCAGACGCTGGTGCAGCCCGAGGCGCTGGCCGAGCCCTTCCCGGCCTACTACCGCGTGATCTGGAACGCCCACGTGGCCGAGTGGTCCGACCTGAGCGAGGCCGAACAGGGCTTGTGCATGCGCGCCGTCAACGCCGTCGAACGCGTGCTGCGCTTGCAGTTGCAACCCAGCAAGATCAACCTAGCGGCGCTGGGCAACGTGGTGCCGCACCTGCACTGGCATGTGCTGGCGCGCTTCGAGTGGGACAGCCACTACCCGGCCCCGGTCTGGGCCGCTGCCCAGCGCCCACTGCAGGCCGAGCGGCTGCACGCGCTGCGCCAGCGCCTGCCGGCCTGCGACGCCGCCATCGCCGCGCTGCGTCTGTGAGGCGCGGCTCAGGTGCCCGTCATCCAAACCCGTTAGCATAGCGCCCCATGAGCCAAACCCATTTCGGATACGCCGCCGTCGAGGAACAAGACAAAGCCCGCCAGGTGCGCGCCGTGTTTGACTCGGTGGCGCCGCGCTACGACCTCATGAACGACCTCATGTCCGGCGGGCTGCACCGGCTCTGGAAGCGCTACGCGGTGGCGGTGGCCAACGTGCAGCCGGGCCAGCGCGTGCTCGACCTGGCCGGCGGCACCGGCGACTTGGCGCGCGCCTTTGCGCCCTTGGTGCAACCGGGCGGCGTGGTGCTGCACACCGACATCAACGAGGCCATGCTGCGCGAAGGGCACGTGCGCCTGCTCGACGCCGGCGTGCTGCTGCCCACGCTGGTCTGCGACGCCGAGCGCCTGCCCTTTGCCGAGGGCGCGTTCGACTTGGTCACGGTGGCCTTTGGCTTGCGCAACATGACGCACCAGCAGCAGGCGCTGCAAGAGATGAACCGCGTACTGCGCCCGGGCGGCAAGCTGCTGGTGCTGGAGTTCTCCAAGGTGGCACCGCCGCTGCAGCAGGCCTACGACTGGTACAGCTTTCAGGTGCTGCCCCGGCTCGGCCAGCGGGTGGCGGGCGACGCGGCCAGCTACCGCTATTTGGCGGAATCGATCCGCATGCACCCAGATCAGGAAACTTTGCGTGGCATGATGCGTCAAAGTGGCTTCGGACACGTCGATGTGCACAACCTGACGGCCGGGGTAACGGCCCTGCACATGGGCATCAAGTGTTGATTTTTTTAACGAAAGTGAGCGGGACATGAAGTTTTGGTCGATCTTTTTGGCGCTGATGCTGGCGCTCACCTCCTTCGATGCCTTTGCGCAAAAGCGCTTTGGCGGCGGCGGCTCATTTGGCCAGCAGTCGGGCAATGTGCAGCAGCGCAACGCCACACCGCAGCAGGCACCCGGCCAGCAGGCCGCGGGCCAGCGCGCCGGTGGCACGCAAACCCCATCGCGTCCGTGGGGCGCCATGCTGGGCGGTTTGGCCGCTGGCTTGGGCTTGGCTTGGCTGGCCTCCTCGCTCGGTTTGGGTGAAGAGTTCGCCACCCTGCTGCTGTTGCTGCTGGCCGGGGTAGCCATTTTGGCCGTGGTGGGCTTGGTGCTGCGCTCGCGCGCCGCCGCCGCTGGCCGCTCGCCCTTTGCCATGCAAGGCGCCGGTGGTCAGTACACCGCCCGCAGCTACCAGCCTGGCAACGTCGGCAACGACGCCTCGGCCCGGCCTTGGGAGCGCAGCCAGAGCGGCTTTGGCAGCAACCACCCGGCCCCGGTACAGGGGGCGCAATACAGTGGCAACCAAGGCGGCAGTCTGATTGGCTCCGGCTTGGGTGGCTCGGCGCTTGGCGGCAGCCAAAGCTGGGGCGTTCCGGCCGACTTCGACACCGAAGGCTTTTTGCGCGCCTCCAAAGCCAACTTCGTGCGCGTCCAAGAGGCCTGGGACCGCGCCGACATCGCCGCCCTGCGCACCCTCATGAGCGACGAAATGGTGGGCCACATCCAAGCCCAACTGGCCGAGCGCACGGCCGAGCGCGAGCGCAGCGGCGCGCCGGTGGTGCAGACCAACGAGGTGCTGATGCTGGATGCCAAGTTGCTGGGCATTGAAGACCGCGGCATCGACTACATGGCCAGCGTCGAGTTCTCGGGCATGATGCGCGAAGAAGGCTCGGCCGGCCCCACGCCCATGCGCGAAGTCTGGAACATCACCCGGCCCAAGCAAGGCCCAGGGGGCTGGCTGGTGGCGGGCGTGCAAGCGCTGCAATGACCCGGATTTGAGTTTTTTAGCGGGCCGCACCGGACCGTGGGGGTGCATACCCTGCGCCCGGCGCTGGCTGTGGGCATATACCGAATCGCCAAAGCAGGCGGTTCCATCGCGATGGAGTCCGCTTTATGCGCCAAAATCAGGGGGCCATGAAACAGCCCCCTTTTTCTTTTCCGTCCCCGCCCGAGGCGCTGCAGCGCCTGTTCGATGCGCTGCCCAAGCTGCCCGGTCTTTCCGGTGGCCTTGAGGCCCTGCCCGAGCCGCCCGAGTGGTTGCGCCTAGAGCTGCACAACCGCTTGCTGCTGTTGCTCAACCACGTGCTGCAGCAAGAGCCGCAGGCCATGGAGCGGCTGCGGCGCCAGCAAGGCAAGCCGGTGCAGGTGCAGTGGGGGCCGTTTGCGCTCAAGCTGCAGGCCACCGCAGCCGGTTTGCTGGCGCTGGCCGCGCCCGAGGCCGAGCCCGATCTGCGCATCCAACTCACCGAGCGCTCACCGCTGGCGCTGGCCCAAGTGGCCCTAAGCGGTGCCAAACCAGCGCTGGAAATTCAAGGCGATGTGCAGCTCGCGGCCGAGGTGGCGTGGTTGTTCGACAACGTGCGCTGGGACGCCGAAGAAGACCTCTCGCGCCTGCTGGGCGACGCTGCGGCGCACCGGCTGGTAAGCGGCGTGCGGGCTGGCTTGGCCGAACTCAAGCGCTTTGCCGAGCAGGCGCAGACGCAGGCGCAGGGCGTGGGCCAGGCGCTGGCGCGCGGCTGGCGCACCCCATCCCCCTTCGGCACCTACGCTGGGGCGGCGGCACCTGAGCCCGCACCCGCACCAGAGGCAAGCACCCCCAACCCCAACCGCACGGGCAGCGGCGAGCCCGGAGCCAGCGCGTGATCCGGCGCTTCTTTCGCGGCGCCTTCATCGTCTGGGTGGTGCTGCGCTACGGCCTCGACGAGCTGGTCTTGTCGGGCTTTGAACACCCGCTGCTGGCGCTGCTGCGTCGCTTCATCACGGTAGGGCGCGATCTGCGCGCCCCACGCGGGCTGCGCCTGCGCGAGGCGCTGGAGCGGCTGGGTCCGATCTTCGTCAAATTCGGTCAGGTGCTCTCGACCCGGCGCGACCTGATGCCGCCCGATATTGCCGAGGAGCTGGCGCACCTGCAAGAGCGGGTGCCGCCCTTTCCCAGCGCGGTGGCGGTGGCGATCATCGAAAAAGCCTTTGGCAAGCCGCTGAATCAGGTGTTTGCTGCGTTTGAGCAAACCCCGGTGGCCAGCGCCTCCATCGCCCAGGTGCATTTTGCGCAACTGCACGACGGGCGCGAGGTGGCGGTCAAGGTGCTGCGCCCCGAGATGCTGCAAGTGATCGAAAAAGACCTCGGCCTCATGCGCGTGATGGCCGGCTGGGTGGAGCGGCTGTCGCGCGATGGCAAGCGCCTGAAACCGCGTCAGGTGGTGGCCGAGTTCGATAAATACCTGCACGACGAGCTCGACCTCATACGCGAAGCCTCCAACGCGGCCCAGTTGCGCCGCAATATGCAAGACCTCGATCTGGTGCTGATCCCGGAAATGCACTGGGACTGGTGCCGCACCGAGGTGTTGGTGATGGAGCGCATGAAAGGGGTGCCGATCAGCCAAGTCGAGCGGCTGCGCGCCGCCGGTGTCGACATCCCGCGCGTGGCGCGCGAAGGGGTGACGATTTTTTTCACCCAAGTGTTTCGGGATGGTTTTTTCCATGCCGATATGCACCCCGGCAACATCCAGGTCAGCCTCGCGCCCGAGACCTTTGGTCGCCTGATTTCGCTCGACTTTGGCATCGTTGGCACCCTGACGCCGACCGACAAAGAGTATCTGGCGCAGAATTTCACCGCTTTTTTCCGGCGCGACTACAAGCGCGTGGCCGAGCTGCACGTGGAAAGCGGCTGGGCGCCGCCGCACACCCGCATCGACGAGCTCGAAGCCGCCATCCGCGCGGTGTGCGAGCCTTACTTCGACCGCCCCTTGAAAGAAATCTCGCTCGGCATGGTGCTGATGCGGCTGTTCCAGACCTCGCGCCGCTTCCAGGTCGAAATCCAGCCGCAACTGGTGCTGCTGCAAAAAACCCTGCTCAACATCGAGGGGTTGGGGCGCGAGCTCGACCCCGAGCTCGACCTCTGGAGCACCGCCAAGCCCTTTTTGGAAAAGTGGATGCTGGAGCAGGTGGGGCCGCAGCGCCTGTGGCAGCAGCTCAAGGCCGAAGCGCCGCTGTACGCCAAGCTGCTGCCCGCCCTGCCGCGGTTGCTGCACGACTACCTGCAGCAGCGTCCGACCGACTTGCGGCGCGAGGTGCAAGAGCTGGTGCGCGAGCAGCGCCGCACCAACCGGCTGCTGCAGGGGATCATCTACGGCGGGGTGGGCTTCGTGCTGGGGTTGCTGGCGATGCAGCTTTATGTGCGGGTGAGTTTGTGGTGATGCCACCTGCCCCCAGTTAAAATGGTGGGCTCGCGCGCCCATTGTTTCGTCCATCCCGATTTGCACAGGTAATTCCATGCCCATCTACGCCTATCAGTGTGAGTCTTGCGGTCACGCCAAAGACGTGCTGCAAAAAGTCTCTGCCGATCCGCTCACCACCTGCCCGGCCTGCGGGGCCGAGAGCTTCAAAAAACAGCTCACCGCCGCTGGTTTTCAGCTCAAGGGCAGCGGCTGGTACCAGACCGATTTTCGCAATGGCTCGGCCGCTGCGCCAGCCGCTGCTGCGGGTGCCACCAGTGTCGCCCCGGCCGCTGCCGATGCCGCCACCGCCGCCGCCCCGGCTGGCCCCTGCGGCCAGCCTTGTGCCGCGGCCTGTCAAGCCTGACAGCTGCCTACCTGGCTGCTAAACCCTTGGCCGACTGGCACTGCGCGTCGGGCTGGGGTGGTGCACCCGTTTACCCGTTCCGCTCCGGCGTTCCTTTGCCGCCTGAGCCCCGTTTCTGAAAGCCCCTCCCATGTCGATGCGCAGCCACTATTGCGGTCTGGTCACTGAAGCCCTGTTGGGCCAAACCCTGAGCCTGTGCGGTTGGGTCAATCGCCGTCGCGACCACGGCGGCGTGATCTTCATCGACCTGCGCGACCGCGAGGGTTCGCTGCAAGTGGTGTGCGACCCAGACCGGGCCGAGATGTTTCAGATCGCCGAAGGGCTGCGCAACGAGTTTTGCGTGCAGATCAAGGGCGTGCTGCGCGCGCGCCCAGCCGGCACCGCCAACGAGGCGCTCAAGAGCGGCCAAGTGGAGCTGCTGTGCCACGAGATCGTGGTGCTCAACCCCTCGGTCACGCCGCCGTTCCCGCTCGACGACGAGCACCTGAGCGAAACCACGCGCCTGACGCACCGCGTGCTGGATCTGCGCCGCCCCGCCATGCAGCGCAACCTGATGCTGCGCTACCGCGTGGCCATGCAGGTGCGCCAGTTCCTCGATGCGCACGGCTTCATCGACATCGAAACCCCGATGCTCACCAAGAGCACCCCCGAAGGCGCGCGCGACTACCTCGTGCCCAGCCGCGTACACGACGGCCACTTCTTTGCGCTGCCGCAGTCGCCCCAGTTGTTCAAGCAGTTGCTGATGGTGGCCGGCTTTGATCGCTACTACCAGATCACCAAGTGCTTTCGCGACGAAGACCTGCGCGCCGACCGCCAGCCCGAATTCACCCAGATCGACATCGAAACCTCCTTCTTGGGCGAGCAAGAAATCCGCGACCTGTTCCAAGGCATGATCACGGCCGTGTTCCAGCAGGCGCTGGGCGTTGATCTGGGTGCGTTTCCGGTCATGGCCTACGCCGACGCCATGCACCGCTTCGGCTCCGACAAGCCCGATCTGCGCGTGCAGCTCGAATTCACCGAGCTCACCGACACCATGGCCGGGGTCGATTTCAAGGTCTTTAGCAGCGCGGCGCAAATGAAGGGCGGGCGCGTGGTGGCGCTGCGCGTGCCGGGCGGGGCCGAGCTCAGCCGCAGCGAGATCGACGCCTACACCGAGTTCGTCAAAATCTACGGTGCCAAGGGCCTGGCTTGGATCAAGGTCAACGACGTGGCGGCCGGGCGCGAGGGCCTGCAAAGCCCGATCGTCAAAAACCTGCACGACGCCGCGCTGGCCGAGGTGTTGCGGCGCAGCGGGGCGCAAAACGGCGACCTGCTGTTCTTTGGGGCCGACAAAGCCAAGGTCGTCAACGACGCCATCGGCGCCCTGCGCCTGAAAATCGGCCACAGCGAATTCGCCAAGGCACGCGGCCTGTTCCAGCCCGGCTGGGCCCCGCTGTGGGTGGTCGATTTCCCGATGTTCGAATACGACGACGAAGCCGCGCGCTGGAACGCCGTGCACCACCCCTTCACCGCGCCCAAAGACGGGCACGAGGCGCTCATGGGCAGCGACCCTGGCCGCTGCATCGCCAAAGCCTACGACATGGTGCTCAACGGCTGGGAGTTGGGCGGCGGCTCGGTGCGCATCCACCGCGCCGAGGTGCAAAGCCAGGTTTTTGCCGCGCTCGGCATCGGGCCGGACGAAGCGCGCGCCAAGTTCGGCTTCTTGCTCGACGCGCTGCAATACGGCGCACCGCCGCACGGCGGGCTGGCTTTCGGGTTGGATCGGCTGGTCACGCTCATGACCGGGGCCGAGTCCATCCGCGACGTGATCGCCTTCCCCAAAACCCAGCGCGCCCAGTGCCTGCTCACGCAAGCCCCGAGCCTGGTCGATGAAAAGCAACTGCGCGAGCTCCATATCCGACTGCGCAACCCGGATGCCGTCCGGACCTGATACTATGTTCACTCCATCCACTCGGGAGTCCACCATGACCGATCACGTAAGCCCCTCCAAAGACAAACTCGTTGCCGACCTGCGGCTCGTCGTCGCCGACGCCGAGGAGCTTCTTGCCGCGACCGCGCACCAAACCGGCGACGCCTTGGCGGCGCTGCGCGAGCGCGCACAAGAAAACCTGCGCAACGCCCGCCACAAACTGGTTGGCCTCGAAGACGATGTGCGCATCAAGGCGCGTGAAGCCTGCCACGCCACCAACCACTACGTGCACGAGCACCCGTGGACGGCGATCGGCGTCGCTGCTGGCGTTGGCTTGCTGGTCGGCATGCTGATCAGCCGCCGCTAATAGCCGCAGCCGCTGTTCCCATGCCGTCGCTGCGTCCCGATAACGGGTCTGATTCGGCGCGGCCGACTTGGACATCCGCCCTGAGCGGCGTCGTGCGCGACGCCGTGGCCTTGGCCAGGGTGCGGCTGGAATTGCTGGCGCTCGAAGGTCGCAGCCACGCCCAAGCGGTGGTGCTGCTGCTGTTGCTGGGCTGGGCGGCGTTGTGCCTGTTCCTGCTCGGGCTGGCATTTTTGGCCGTGATGCTCACGGTGCTGTGGTGGGACACCCCCTACCGCGTGTTGGCGCTGGCCGCCTTTGCCTTTGTGTTCCTCACCCTTGGGGCGGTGGGTGCGGCTTGGGCTTGGCGCAACTGGGTCGTGCAGCGCAACTGGTTCGAGGCCACCCGCCAAGAGCTGGCGGCCGATGCGCGAAAGCTGCGCCCATGATGTCCGCCGGCCGCGATTACTGGCAGCGCCGGGCGGCCCTGCAGCAGCAGTCGGCACAGTTGCGCGACCGGCTCGAAGGGCAGGTGCAGGCGCTGCAGCCGGTGTGGCAGGTGGTCGATGGCACGCAACGCGGCGTCGGCTGGTTGCGCCAGCGGCCTTGGGTGCTGGCGCTGGGCCTGCTGGTGCTGGCGCGCAAGCCACGCACGGTGCTGCATTGGGGCTGGCGCGCGTGGCGCGGCTGGCGCTGGGCCAGCCGGTGGCTGGGCCGTTGAGCCGTCTCTCTGGTGCTCTCTTAAGCTCAACCCCGTATGAAGCTGATATTTGGTTTGCTGTTTGGCATAGGCTGCATCTTTGGCGGCTATGTGATCGCGGGCGGCAAGATGGGGGCCATCATGGCGGCGCTTCCCGTCAAGATGATGATCATCATGGGCGGTGCGCTGGGGGCCTTCGTCATCAACAACAAGCCTGCGGTGCTCAAGGGTGCGTGGGCCGGCATCGGCAAGGCGGCCAAGGGCTCCAAATACTCCAAGGCGCGGGCCATGGAGCTGCTGGCGCTGCTGTATGAGATTTTGCAAAAAGCGCGCAAGGAAGGGCTGATGGCGATCGAGTCCGACGTCGAAACCCCCGATGCGTCGCCTTTGTTCCAGAAATACCCCACCATCGCCGCCGACCACCATGCGGTCGAGTTCATCACCGACTACCTGCGCATGATGGTCTCGGGCAATCTGAACGCGCACGAGATCGAGTCCCTCATGGACAGCGAGATCGAAACCCACCACCAAGAGGGCCATGCCGTGGTGGCGGCGTACTCCAGGCTGGCCGGAGCCTTGCCGGCCTTTGGCATCGTGGCCGCGGTGCTGGGCGTGATTCAGACCATGGGCTCCGTCACCGAACCGCCCGAGATTCTGGGGGCCAAAATTGGCTCTGCCTTGTTGGGCGCTTTTCTGGGGATTTTTCTGGGCTATGCGATTTTCGAGCCACTCGCGGGCACGTTGGAGCAAAAGCTGGAAGAAGACACCAAAGAGCTGCAATGCATCCGCACCACCTTGTTGGCCAGCATGCAGGGCTACGCCCCCATGACGGCGATCGAGTTTGGGCGCAAGGTGCTGTACTCCACGGAACGGCCCACCTTCACCGAGCTCGAAGGGCATGTCAAGCAAAAGAAATGAGCCGAACATCGATTGCGCAAGCCCTTCACACCTAAGTTTCCCTCATGAGCGCCACCGGCAAGCCGCTGCAGCCCATCATCATCAAGCGCATCAAGAAGGCGGGGCATGCTGCGCACGGCGGCGCTTGGAAAATCGCCTACGCCGACTTTGTCACGGCCATGATGGCCCTTTTTTTGCTGCTCTGGCTGCTGGGTGCGTCCACCGAGGACCAACGGCGCGGGATTGCGGATTACTTCAACGCCCCCGTCATGGTGGCCTTGTTTGGTGAACCGGGTGCCAGGGCCACCATTACCCCACTGCCCGGCGGCGGGATGGATTTGTTGCGGCCCGATACACCGCTCGAAACCCGCCCCGAGCAGACGCAGGAGCAAAGGAATGACTGGGCCTTGCGCCAGGCGCTGATGCAGTATGACCGGCAGCGCGTGGAGGACCTGCGCCTCAAGATCGAGCAAGCCATCCAAGCCAATCCGCAATTGGCCGAGATGAGCCATCAGATTCGGCTCGAAATGGTGCAAGATGGGCTCTACATCCAGATCGTCGATGAGCAGGACCGCCCCATGTTTGCCACCGGCAGCCCGCTGGTGCAACCGCATTTGCGCGCCATCGTGCGCGAAATCGCCGTCTCGTTGGCCGAGGTGCCAAACCGCATGTCGCTCTCCGGCCACACCGACGCCACCCCCTTTGGTCGTGGCGCGCTGGGCTACAGCAACTGGGAGCTGTCAGCCGATCGCGCCAATGCGGCGCGCCGCGAACTGATGGCCGCTGGGATCCCGGAGCAAAAAATCGCCCGCGTGGTGGGCATGGGCCCGAGTCAGCCGCTGCTGCCCGAAGCCCCGTTTGATCCACGCAACCGGCGCATCAGCATTTTGGTGCTGACCCAAGATGCCGAAGAGCGCATGACGCGCTCGATCGCCGGCGCTGGGGTGTCGCCTTTGAGCAGTGTCGCCGCACCCGCAGCCCCGGCCCCCACCCCAGCGGCGACGCAGCCCCCCACATCGCCACCACCCCAAGGCGCCACCTTGGGCTCGGTCGCCTTGCCTCCTTTGCCCAGCTTGGCCCCGCCCGCGCCAGCGGGCCGTTGAACGCACCGCGCCAGGCGTTGCGCCTCCAGTTACACTCAATCCCATTAGCATCCCGATTTGGAATCCGTCATGCCAGACTTGCGCTTTTTGATCGTTGACGACTTCTCCACCATGCGCCGCATCGTGCGCAATCTGCTCAAAGAAATCGGCCATGCCGACGCCGATGAGGCAGAGGACGGCGTGGTGGCCCTGCACAAGCTGCGCAATGGCAAGTTCGACTTCGTCGTCTCCGACATCAACATGCCCAATATGAACGGCTTCGAGCTGCTGACGCAGATCAAGTCCGACGACAAGCTCAAGCACCTCCCGGTGCTGATGGTCACCGCTGAAGCGCGCAAAGAAGACATCATTGCCGCCGCCCAAGGGGGGGCGGCGGGCTACATCGTCAAGCCCTTTACCAAGGCCACGCTGGAAGAAAAGCTGGCCAATATTTTCAAAAAAATGGGCTGGTGAGCGTGCTGGTTCGATACACGATAGAAGGCTAAGGGCAGGGACATGAATGCAAGCACGCACGAACAATCCACAGAAATGTTTCAGCGACTCGGGCGCATCACGCGCCAGTTGCACGACGCCCTGAACCAACTGGGCTACACCCCGGCGCTCAAGGGCGCCGTCGATGAGTTGCCCGACGCCCGCAGCCGCTTGCAATACATTGCCCGCCTGACCGGCGATGCGGCCGAAAAGGTGCTCAATCGGGTCGATGAGGCCAAGGCCGAACAAGACGCCGTGCGCCAGCACAGCCAGCAACTGCTCGACACCATCGGGGCCGTGCCGGGCCTCAAGTGGGCCATGCCCGAGTTGCTGGAATGGTCGCAAAAAATCCAGCACAGCACCGAGCGCACCGACACGCACCTGACCGAGATCATGCTGGCGCAAGATTTCCACGACCTCACCGGCCAGGTGATCAAGAAAGTGGTGACGTTGGCGGCCACCATCGAAGCGCAGTTGGTGCAGCTGCTGCTCGAGTCGGCCGTACATGCCCATCCAAACGCGCAGCCCGCAGGGCCCGCAGGCGCGGCACCGCAGTCTGTTGCGCCCGCACCCCTTGCACCCACTGCGCGCCGCGAGGATGAGGCCCTTTCAGGCCCGGTGGTCAACCCCGAGGGGCGCACCGACGTCGTCACCGATCAAGCGCAAGTGGACGACTTGCTCGCCAGCCTCGGGTTTTAAGAACAAGGCGGCGTAGCGGGCCCTAATCGGGCTTTAGAAAACCGGCGCACGCCAGACAATGCGGTCAACCCAGCGTTGACCGCCCATGGAATCCTCCCAAGATAAAAACCTACCCGCCACCCCGCGCCGCCTGCAAAAGGCGCGCGAAGATGGACAGGTGCCGCGCGCCAAGGATTTGAGCAATCTGGTGGTGGTGGCGGGCGGTTTGGTGCTGTTGTGGTTCAGCGCCGCTTGGGCCTTTGAGCGCGTGAGTCAAATCATGCGCATCAGCTATGGTTTTAACGCCGAGATGCTGCGCCACCCCGAAGTCATGCTCGAAGTGCTGGCGCGCGCTGTGGTCGAAGGCCTGTGGTTTTACTTGCCCCTGGCGTTGGTGGTGGCCGTGCTGGCCGTGCTCTCGCTGCTGGCGGCGGGCTCCTTTGCCTGGAGCTTCAAGCCCATCACACCCACGCTGTCTGACATCGGCCTCATCAGCGGCTTCAAGCGGGTGTTTTCGATGCAGCAGATGTTCGAGCTGCTCAAGCTGATTGGGGTCTCGGCCTTGTTGGCGCTGGTGGGTTGGTGGTTCGTGAGCAGCCATCTGCCAGCCTTTGGCTCGCTGCTGTTGCGCCCGCTGGAAAGCTCGATCGTGCAATTGGGGCAGTGGTTCATGCTGGGCGTGGGCGGTCTGCTGCTGGTGCTGCTGCTGGTGGCGCTGATCGACGTGCCGCTGCAGCAGTACCTGCACCGGCGCAACCTCAAGATGTCGCACCAGGAGGTGGTCGAGGAGCACAAAGAAACCGAGGGCAACCCGTGGCTGCGGGCCAAGCGCTTGCAGCGCCAGCGCGAACTGGCACAGGGCAGCAGCGTGGGCAGCGTGCCCTCGGCCGATTTGGTGCTGATGAACCCGACCCACTACGCGGTGGCGCTCAAATACGACGAAAAAACCATGGCTGCGCCCTACGTGATCGCCAAGGGGGCGGACCTGATCGCGCTGCGCATCCGCGACATGGCCAAAATGCACCAGATTCCGGTGCTCCAGTCGCCCATGCTGGCGCGCGCCCTCTACGCCCACACCGAAATCAACCAGCAGGTGCCGGCGCCGCTGTTCACAGCGGTGGCTCAGGTGCTGGCCTATGTGTACCGCCTGCGCGCCGCGCTGCGCGGGCAAGGCCCGATGCCGGGCCAGCCGCCAGAGCCCGAGGTGCCGCCCGAACTCGACCCGCACCATGACCTAGCCGTCGCCCCGGTGCCAGCCTAAGCCCGCCGACCCGATGCCGCAGCGCCCATGAACGCCTTTTTACAAACCGCCCAAAACCTGTTGCGCACGCGCAGCGGTATTGGCGCCACGATTGCGGTGCCCATCTTGGTGCTGCTGCTGTTGGCGATGCTGGTGCTGCCGCTGCCGCCGTGGCTGCTGGACCTGCTCTTTACCCTCAACATCGCCATCGCGCTGATGGTGATGATGGTGGCCGCCTACATGCGGCGGGCGATGGACTTCATCGTCTTTCCCACCGTGTTGCTGCTCACCACCCTGATGCGCTTGGCGCTCAACGTGGCCTCGACCCGCGTGGTGCTGATGGAAGGGCACCAAGGCACCGGCGCCGCCGGCAACGTGATCGAGGCCTTTGGCACCTTTGTGGTGGGTGGCAACTTCGCCGTCGGGGTGATCGTGTTCCTGATTTTGGTGGTGATCAACTTCGTGGTGGTCACCAAGGGGGCCGAGCGCATCGCCGAAGTCGGGGCGCGCTTCACGCTCGACGCCATGCCGGGCAAGCAGATGGCGATCGACGCCGACCTCAACGCCGGCGTCATCGACGACAAAGAGGCCAAGCAACGGCGCGCCGAAGTGGCCGAAGAAGCCGACTTTTTTGGCAACATGGACGGTGCCGCCAAGTTCGTGCGCGGCGACGCCATCGCCGGCATCCTGATCTTGCTCATCACCATGATCGGCGGTTTTGCGATCGGCATGCTGCAGCACGACATGAGCGCGGGCGACGCCTCGGCCACCTACGTCACACTGGCCATTGGCGATGCGCTGGCGGCCCAGATTCCGGCGCTGCTGATCTCGGTCGCGGCCGCGATGGTGGTCTCGCGCGTGGGCAAAGAAGAAGATTTGGGCCAGCAGATCGTGGGCCAGGTGTTCGATTCGCCCAAGGTGTTGGGCGTCACCGCGCTGGTGATGTTTTTGCTGGGCATCATCCCCGGCATGCCGAACGTGGTGTTTCTGGGTTTTGCCTTTTTGCTTGGCGGCATGGCGTTCTGGATCGGGTGGCAACAGCGCCAGAAAGAGGCGGCCAAGCTGCAGGCGCAGCAGCTTGCCAACACCCCGGTTTCGACCGACGGCGAAGCCTCGTGGAGCGATATGCAGCCCGTCGATCTGCTCGGGCTGGAACTGGGCTACCGCCTGATTCCGCTGGTGGACAAAACGCGCCAAGGCGATTTGCTCACCCGCATCAAGGGCGTGCGCAAAAAGTTTGCCCAAGATGTGGGCTTCTTGCCGCCGCCGGTGCACGTGCGCGACAACCTCGAGCTGCGCCCGAGCAGCTACCGCATCGCCTTGCGCGGCGTGGTGGTGGGCGAGGGCGAGGTGTTTCCGGGCCAGTTTCTGGCCATCAACCCAGGTCATATCCGCACCCCGCTCATCGGCACCCCGACCACCGATCCGGCCTTTGGCCTGCCGGCGCACTGGATCGAGGAGCGGCAAAAAGAAAACGCCCAAATGGCCGGCTACACCGTGGTGGACTCGGAAACCGTGCTGGCCACCCACTTGTCGCACCTGATGCTGGTGCATGCGGCCAAGCTGCTCAGCCGCACCGAGGTGCAGGAGTTGGTGGCGCACGTGGCCAAGCTGGCGCCCAAGCTGATCGAGGAGGTGGTGCCGGCCATGGTGCCGATCGGCGTGTTTCACAAGGTGTTGCAACTGCTGCTGGAAGAGTCGGTGCACATCCGCGACATCCGCACCATCGTCGAGGTGCTGGCCGAGCACGCCGGCCAGACGCAAGATGCGGCCGAACTGGCGCGCCGCATCCGGCAGGCGCTGGCACCGGCCATCGTGCAGCAAATCTACGGCCCCGTGAGCGAACTGGAAGTGATCGCCATCGAGCCCGGGCTGGAGCGGCTGCTGACGCAGGCCCTGAGCGGGCAGGGCGCACTCGACCCCGGCGTGGCCGAGATGCTCACCCAGTCGGCGGCCAAGGTCGCGAACCGGCAGGAGGAAAAAGGCATCCCGGCCTGCCTGCTGGTGCCCGACTCCATCCGCAGCGCCATGGCGCGCCTGCTCAAGCGCGCCGCGCCGCGTCTGCAGGTGCTGGCGCACAGCGAAATTCCTGATACCCATTTGATCCGCATCGGCCCAATACTCGGAGAGCCCGCATGAACGCCCAACGCTTTATTGCCCCCAATTCGCGCGAAGCCATGGCGCTGGCCAAGGCCACCTTTGGCGACAGCGCCGTGATTTTGTCGAGCCGCTCCGTCGAGCAAGGGTTTGAGGTGGTGGCCACCAGCGAGGCCGACCTGGGGCAGTTGCGCACCCAGGTCGCGGCGGCGCCCAACCCAACGCAACGGCCCAGCGAACGGGTGCAACGCGCCAACCTGCAACAACGCGCCGAGAACCAGTTGCCGCGCCAATCGGCGGGCAGCAGCGTGGCGCAAGACACCGAAGCCATGGCCATGAGCACCCTGTCGTTCCAGGACTACGTGCGCGAGCGCATGCTGCGCAAACGCCGCGAAGTTCTGCAGGCGCCGCAGGCCGCTGACATGCCGCAACGCGAACCGGCGCCCCAAGAGCCGCTGCGCGCCCAAGGCGGGGTGCCGGCACGCAGCGCCGCGCCCGCGCGCGACGGCTCGCGGCTGCAGCCAGAGGAATTCGACGTGCGCTTGCGTTTTGCCCAGACCCCCCAGGAGCCGCCCAGGCCCAAAGCGCGCCCAGCCCCAGCCCCCGCACAGCCCGAGCCCAGCGTGGCCGCGGCAGCCACCCCAGCTGCGGCAGCGCGCCTGACCGAGCAGATCGACAAACTCCAAGCCATGATGGAGGAGCGGCTCAGCACCTTGGCTTGGCTCGGGCAGGCCAAACAAAACCCGATCGAGGCCGGGCTGCTGCTCAAACTCATCCGTTGCGGCTACTCGCCCACCGTGGCACGCGCCGTGATGGAGCGTCTGCCCGAGAGCTACGCCCCCGCCGAGGCCTTTCGCTGGACGCAAGAGGTGCTGGCGCGCAACCTGCGCACCCACCGCGAGGCCGGCCACCTCTGTGACGAAGGCGGGGTGTTTGCCCTCGTGGGGGCCACCGGGGTGGGCAAAACCACCACCGCGGCCAAGCTGGCGGCGCAATGCGTGCAGGCCTATGGATCGAGCAGCATTGGCCTGATCACACTCGACAGCTACCGCGTGGCCGGTTACGAGCAGCTGCGCTCCTATGCGCGCATGCTGGGCGTGGTGGCGCACCTGGCGCACGACCGCGCCGCGCTGCAAGATTTGCTGGAGCTGCTGGCCAACAAACGCATGGTGATCATCGACACCGCAGGCTTGGGCCAAAAAGACCCGCGCATTGCCGAAATGATGGAGCTGCTGGCGGCGCCGAGCATCAAAAAACTGCTGGTGCTCAACGCCGGCGCGCATGGCGACACCCTCGAAGAGGTGGTGCATGCCTACCAGGGGCCCAGCCTGCACGGCGTGGTGTTGTCCAAGCTCGACGAGGCCGCCAAGCTCGGCCCGGCGCTCGACACCCTAATCCGGCACCAGCTGGTGCTGCGTGGCCTGAGCACCGGCCAGCGCGTGCCCGAAGACTGGCAGCGCCCCGACGCCCCCACGCTGGTGCGGCTCTCGATGGCCACCAGCGGCAAATCGGCCTTTGATCCGCAGTCGGCCGAGTTGCCCCTGTACTTTGCCGAATCGGGTCAAGAGCGGGTGGCCTTGGATGGGCGTCATGCGTGAGTTGGGCTTCGACCAAGCCGCCGGCCTGGCGGCCCTGGGCTTGCGGCCACCCAGGCGCTTGCTGCCGGTGGTGCAAAGCCCCGACCGCGCGCTCACCGAGGCGCTGCTGACGCAGCTCGAGTGCGGCTTGCACGGGCTCGGCCTGAGCGTGCTGCGCTTCGAGGGTTTGCCCGCTGCGGGTGGGCCGCTTGCGCTCAGCGGCGCAGGGCTGGGCGATTGGGACGAGTTGCTGCCACCCTCTGGGGTGCTGCTCTGGCAGGCCCCGCTGGAGGCGTGGGCGGTGCTGTTGGCCGACAGCCAGGCGCGCCCCCTGGTGGTGCTCAACCCCACTCCAGCCAGTTTGGTGTACGCCTACAACGCGCTTAAGGTGCTGTGGCAGGTGGCGGCCTTGCGGCCCTTGGTGCTGTGGCTGCCCGATGCCGAAGCGGCCTCTGGCGGGTCAAGGCCTTGGGCCCCAGGCAGTGAGCCCGCCCAGGTGCAGACGCTGCGCCAGCAGGCGTGGTTGCGTCTGGGCCTGCGGCCGACGGTGTGGCCGCTCGGGTATGATCGTCAGCGGGGTGTCTTGCACCCAGCGGCCGATGAGTCCTGTGCGCAACGGGTTCTGGAAACGGCGTTGGTGCTGCAAGATAGCGTGAGACATCCCCATGTTCATTCCATATCAAACGATTTTTTCGCGCTTTCAGCTGATCAGACCAGCGGAGTTCCTGATGTACACCGCCAAAGGTACGCTTGACCGCGATGCCCAACTCCAACGATACAGCCCCCTGGTGGTCCGCTTGGCGCATCATCTGATGGCCCGGCTGCCCGCCAGCGTCCAAATCGACGACCTGATCCAAGTCGGCATGATCGGCCTCAATGAAGCCTTGTCGCGCTTCGAGCCCACGCAGGGGGTGCAGTTCGAGACCTTTGCCAGCCAGCGCATACGCGGGGCCATGCTCGATGAGCTGCGCGACGGCGACTGGCTCTCGCGCAGCTCGCGCAAGCAGCAAAAAGACATCGAGGCGGCGGTGCAGCGGCTGGAGCAGCGGCTGCAGCGGGTGCCGCGCGAATCCGAAATCGCGCACGAGCTGGGCTTGTCGCTTGCCGAGTACCAAGAGAGCCTGACGCGGGTGCGCGGCACCCAACTGGTGTACCTCGAAGACCTGGCCGGTGCCGGTGAGGACGACCAGTTTTTAGACCGTTACCTGCCCGCCGACGACAGCGCCAACCCACAAACCATGCTGAGCGACCAGCGCATGCGCACGGCGCTGATCGAGGGCATCAACAAGCTGCCCGAGCGCGAGCAATACGTGATGAGCATGTACTACGAGCACGACATGAACCTCAAAGAGATTGCGGCCGTGCTGGGGGTGACCGAATCGCGCGTGAGCCAGTTGCACAGCCAATCGATTGCCCGGCTGCGGGCGCGGCTGCGCGAACACTAAAGCCTGGGGTCGGTGCGGTGCCTTGCGCCGCCGGGGTCTAGGCTTTGAGGTAGCCGCCGCCGTTGCCGCTGGCGAGCGGGCCAGAAAATGGGTTGGCGCGGCCAGCCAAGCGGCTGTAGGCCTTGACGTGGTCGGCCGGGAACAGGGCGTCGAGCGCGCGCTGCGTGCGCGCCGACAGCTTGCTATTGAGTGCCAGCAGGGCTTGCAACTCGTGAGCCACTTGCTGCAGCAGCGCCGCCGTTGCGGGGGGCATGGGGCCGCTTAGCGCAGCCGCTTGCAAAGTGGGGAGGTTGCGTTCTAACGCACGGGACAGATCGGCCACGAGGCCGATGAAGGGCTCGGCGTCATCGCGCCCGATCGATTCGAGGCCGCTTTGGTGGGCGGCCGCAATGGCTGCATGCAAACCCAGCAGCGCCTGCTGTGCGGCCTGCCAAGGCGGCGGCACGGCGGCGGCAGCGCTCATCGGCCCGGCTGGACGGGCTGCTCGTTGCGCGGGGCGGCAGCCGCCACACTCAGCATGTCGCGCGCGCTGGCGATCAGGCGGTCAGCGATGGCTTCGGCATTGACCGAAAACGAACCGTTTTGAATGGCGCTGCGCATGGCCTGCACTTTTTCGGCATTGAACACATCGGTGCCCGAGCGCGCGACGTTGTTGGTCATGCTTTGCGTCACCGGCGACAGCCGAACCTCGACGCTGGCTGGGGCGTCTGGGGCGGCTGTGCTGGTGGCAGCCTGCGCAGGCACGGCCGCACGCTCCAGCGACCGCGACTGGGCGAGGGAGGCAGGGGTGACGGGCTTGTCGGAAAGGCTGTTGATGTTCATGACACGCTCCAAACCCCACTTGAGTGGGGCGGTTGAGAGCTTTATCGGCCAAAGATGGGCAGACTTTAACCCTATTTTGGCTTTTTGGGTGTCTTTTTTAAGTCACATCCGGACTTCAACCGTTTGCCCGTCGCGCACCACGCCGCTGACCACTTTGCGGTTCGGCAGGCGCACCCGCACCGTTTGCCCGAGTATGCCGTGTTGCAGCGCCGTGCCTGCAGCATACAGGCTAAAGCCCGGTCCCTGCATAGCCAGGCGCACCTGGGTGCCTGAGGCAAACACCTGCGGTGCGCGCACCATGCCCGGGCGCAGCACCTGGCCGGGTTGCAGGGTTTGGCTGGCTGCCAAGCCCAGCCATTGCGCGGACTGCGTCAGGGGCAGGGCCGTGCTGGCGGCCCAATCGGACTCGATGGGCTCCACGTCTTCCGGGCGCAGCGGCGTGCCAGCGGCTACCGGCTGGCGCAGCGCCCAAGACGGGCCCCACACGCGCACCTGAATTGGCAGAAACACGCTCCACGCCACCGGGCCTTGGGTGCAGCGCAGCCCAATGCGGGTGCGCCCCCAGAGTCGGGTGCCCGCGGGCAGAAACGGTTCCACACGCTGGCACGGGGCCAGCCGCAAGCGGCTGTCGAAACGCCCCACCTCCACCTCGGGGCGCAGCGGCAGGCTGGGGTCGAGCTGGGCCAGCAGTTGCTGGTTGATCCATTGTTCGGTTTGTTGCGACCACTGCGCTGGCCCGCTGACGCTGCCTGCAGCGCTGAAGCCACTGGCCGCTAGGCCCAACACCCACGGCAACGCCCACCGCAGCCAGCCCCGGGTGGGCAAGGCCGGTCGGGTGGGGATTGAGCGGGGTGGTGACATGGGGCAAGGAGAGGTTGCGCCAACTGTAGTCAGTCGCCGGATCGGCTAAAGCGGAATAAGCGCGGCCTTGGTTCAGTTATTCCGCGCTTGGATTGGGCTCAAGTTTTCCACAATCGCTGCATCGGGGGCCATTGGTTTCGTGCCCCCGGCCCTTCCACACCAGGAGCGCAGCGTGTTCGAGCACCTGACCCGTCGCATGGAGTTTTTCTCCGACGTCTTGCAACTGCGGGCGCACCGCCAGCAGGTGCTGGCCAGCAACATCGCCAACGCCGACACGCCCGGCTTCGTGGCGCGCGACTTCGACTTTAAGCAGGCGTTGGGCAATGTGCAGGCGCGCGGGTCGGAGCTGCGCGCCGGCGCCATGCCGGTGCTTGGGGGGGGCGATGCGCGCCATTTGCGCACCAGTGCCGCCTTGGGCGATGTGGCCGACCGCAACCGCGTGCAGTACAGCGTGCAGACCCAGCCCAGCCTAGACGGCAACAGCGTCGACATGGACCAGCAGCGCGCCAACTTCATGCACAACGCGGTGCAGTACGAATCGACCCTGCGTTTCATCAACGGCCATGTGCGCACCATGCTCAGCGCCATCCAGGGTCAGTGAAGGAGCAACCTCATGTCGATGTTCACCATTTTCAATGTCTCGGGCAGCGCCATCAGCGCCCAGGCGCAGCGCCTCAACGCCGTGGCCAGCAACTTGGCCAACGCCGACGCCGTGGCCGGCCCCGACGGACAGGCCTTTCGCGCGCGCCAGGTGGTGTTTCAGACCGTGCCCATGGGCAACAACCCGGCCTCGGCCGGGGTGCGGGTGCAAAACATCATCGAGAGCGATGCGCCCAACCGGCGCGTTTTCAACCCGCAACACCCGAGCGCCGACGGCGAAGGCTATGTGACGCACTCCAACGTGAACCCGGTGGAGGAGATGGTCAACATGATCTCGGCCTCGCGCGCCTACCAAAACAACGTCGAGGTGATGAACACCGCCCGCACCCTGTTGCTGCGCACGCTGCAAATGGGCCAATGAACGACCCCTTTTTGGAGCCCTCCCCATGTTCATGACACCGCTCAACCGCAGCCAGATCGACGCCTACAACGCCAGCGGCGGCGCCCAAGCGCAGGCCACCGATCCGCAGGCCGCGCAAGACCGTTTTCTCAAGCTCTTTTTGGCCCAGTTGAGCAACCAGGACCCGCTCAACCCAATGGACAACGCGCAGATGACGACCCAGATGGCGCAGATCAACACCGTCACCGGCATCCAGCAGCTCAACCAGACCGTCAACAACCTGGCCGAGCAGTTTCACATGGCGCAAGGGGTGCAGTCGGCGGCGCTGGTCGGGCGCCAGGTGGTGGCACAGGGCAATGCGCTGGCCGTCAGCAACGGGGTGGCGCAGGGCAGTTTCAGCTTGCCGCAGGCGGTCGATCAGGTGCGCGTCGATGTGCTGGGGCGGGCCGGCGAGGTGCTGGGCAGCGTCGAGTTGGGGGCGCGCGGGGCGGGTATGCAGCATTTCGAATGGCCGCTGGGCAGCATCGATCCGGCGCGCGTGGGGAGCATGCAAGTCCAAGCCAGCAGCGCCGGGCAGGCGGTGACCGCGCTGCCTCTGGCGCGCCAGCGCATCGATTCGGTCGGTGTGGTCGATGGGGCCCTGCGGCTGCGCAGCGCCGACGGCAGCACCATGACCCAAAAGCAGATTTTGGCCTTTCTTTGAGGCCGCATCCCTCTCAATCAGGAGCATTCCATGAGTTTTCAGACTGGCCTGTCGGGCCTCAACGCATCGTCGCGCAATCTGGAGGTGATCGGGCACAACATTGCCAACGCCAACACCACCGGCATGAAGGCCTCGCGGGTCGAGTTTTCCGAGGTCTTTGCCTCATCGCTGGGTGCGGCGGGAGGCGACAACGCCGGCATTGGGGTGCAGGTGGCCACGGTGGCGCAGCTCTTTACCCAGGGCAACCTGAAGATCACCGGCAACCAGCTCGATCTGGCCATCAACGGCAGCGGGTTTTTCCAGGTCGCCGCACCCGACGGCTCCACCCTCTACACCCGCAACGGCGAGTTCAAACTCGACCGCGATGGCTTCATCGTCACCAACAACGGCTCGCGCTTGCAGGGCTTCCCGACCGACGAAGCGGGGCGGCGCACCAGCGTGGTGACCGCCGATCTGAGCTTGCCCACCGGAGCCGCCATTGCCCCACGCCGCACCGGCAGCAACCCAGACGTGGCCATGCAAGGCTTGTTCCTGAGCGCCAACCTCGACGCCCGGGCCGCGCCGCAGGTGGTGTCGCCGGCCACCAGCGCCAGTTTTCCCTTGAGCGAGGGCCAAAAAACCTTTGGCACCGCCGCCAATGTGTTTGATTCGCAAGGCAACCCCATCGCCTTGCAGATGTACTTTGTGCGCTTGCCGGCCGCCAACACGTGGCAGGTCGTGGCCAGCGCCGACAACGGGGTCTCGGGCATGTCGCTGGGCAACGTGGTGTTCGATGCCGCCGGGCAGGTTTCCAGTGCCGCGCTGGCGCCGGTCAGAATCACTGCCGGTTCACCGCCCACTTCCCCTGCCCCGCCCCCGCCCCCGTCTGTGTTTACCGGCAACGCATCGTTTCCGAGCGATGGCACATTCAGCTTTGGGCTGCGTTTGGGTGACCCTACGGCCGGTTTTACCCTGACCCAGTTCGGCAGCAAGTTTGGCGTCTTCGATTTGAGCCAAGACGGCTACAGCTCGGGCGAGCTGACCTCGATCGACATCGGCGAAAACGGCGTCATTTTGGCGCGCTACTCCAACGGGGTCTCGATCGCCGAGGGCCAGGTGGCGCTGGGCAACTTTCGCAACCTGCAGGGCCTGCAGCCGATCAACGGCGGCTATTGGTCCGAGACCATCGCCTCGGGTGCGGTGGTGCTGGGCGGGCCGTTGGAGGGTCGCTTGGGGCTGATTCGCCAAAGCTCGCTCGAAGAATCGAACGTCGATCTGACGCAGGAATTGGTCAACATGATCGTGGCGCAGCGCTCCTACCAGGCCAACGCGCAGACCATTCGCACCCAAGATCAGATGATGCAGACGCTGGTCAACTTGCGCTGATGAGCGCATAAACCGCCGCCTGAACCAGGAGCACCCCCATGGACCGCATGATCTACCTCGCGCTCTCGGGCGCCAATGCGGCCATGCACCGCAAGCAGGCGCTCACGCACAACCTGGCCAACGTGAGCACGAATGGCTTTCGGGCCGAGCTGTCCACCTTTCGCGCGGTGCCCTTGCGCGGCGAAGGGGCCAGCACGCGCGCCTTTGCGCTGGAGGCCACCGCCGGCCACCTCGACACGCCGGGCACCATGAACCAGACTGGGCGCAACCTCGATGTGGCCGCCGTTGGGCGCGCCTTCTTTGCCGTGCAAGCGCTCGATGGCACCGAGGCCTACACCCGCGCCGGCGCCTTGCAGGTGTCGGCGCAGGGGCAGTTGGTGGGCGTCAACGGCCTGCCCATGCTCGACGACGGCGCCGCCCCGATCGCCGTGCCCGCCAACGCCCAGGTGATGATCGCCAGCGACGGCAGCGTGAGCGCGCGCGTGGGCAACGAGCCGCCGCAAGCCATCGGGCGCTTGAAGCTGGTCACCCCCGACGACGCCGCGCAGCGGCTGGTGCGCGGCAACGACGGCCTGTTTCGCAGCGCCAACGGCGCCCCCCTAGCGGTCGACCCGACCGCCACCTTGGCCGACGGCACGCTGGAGGGTTCCAACGTGAACCCGATCGAGGCCATGGTCGGCATGATCAGCGTGGCGCGCCAGTACGAGCTGCAACTGCGCATGCTGCAAAACGCCGAACGCAACGACCAAGCCGCCACCCGCCTGCTGAGCCTGCAAGGCTAACCCCCCCCATTTGCCACCGAGAGGTCCATCATGATCAACTCCTTGCACATTGCCAGCACCGGCATGCGCGCCCAGCAAACCCAGCTCGACGTGATTTCGCACAACCTGGCCAACGTCTCGACCACCGGCTTCAAGCGCAGCACCGCCTTGTTCGAAGACCTGATCTACCAAAACCTGCGCCAAGCCGGCGGCCAGACTGCCGAGCAGTCCGAGCTGCCCACCGGCTTGCAGCTCGGGCTCGGGGTGCGCACCGTGGCCACCGCGCGCACCTACACCCAGGGCGCCCTGCAGCAGAGCAACAACCAGCTCGATGTGGCCATCAACGGCGACGGCTTTTTCCAGGTCGAAATGCCCGACGGCAGCACCGCCTACTCCCGCGACGGTAGCTTCAAAATTGCCCCCGATGGGCGCTTGGTCACCAACAGCGGCATGCCGGTGCTGGGCGGCGTGACCATTCCGGCCGACACGCGCAGCATCACCATCGGCACCGATGGCACGGTTTCGGTGCTGGTGGGCAACAACCCGCAGCCGCAGCAGGCCGGCACCATCACGCTGGCCACCTTCATCAACCCGGCCGGGCTGGAGCCGCGCGGGCAAAACCTGTTCACCGAGACCGCCGCCTCGGGCGAGGCCGCCGTCGGGGCGCCGGGCAGCGAAGGGCGTGGCCCGGTGATGCAAGGCTTTTTGGAGGGCTCCAACGTGAACGTGGTGCAAGAGCTGGTGGCCATGATCCAGACCCAGCGCGCCTTCGAGCTCAATTCGCGCGCCGTGCAAACCTCGGACCAGATGCTGCAGCGGCTGGCGCAGATTTGATCTTTTTGCACAGCGATTTTTTGGGGCACAGAAAATGAAACCCTCTCACACCCGCTGGGCATTGTCTGCCATGCTGGGGCTGGCGGCCTTGTGGCTGAGCGGCTGCACCGCCCTGTCGCAAATCCCCGAGGTCGATTTGGTGCCGGCCCCGCGCACGCTCGACATTGCACCGGCGCCGCCGGCCGCCGCCGCACCGCTCAACGGCAGCCTGTTTAACGCCGCCACTTTTCGCCCCGGCTTTGAAGACCACCGCGCCCGCTTGGTCGGCGATGTGCTCAACATCCAGATCAGCGAGCGCCTGAGCGCCACCCAAGAGTCTGCGACCACGGTCAACCGCAACTCTGAAATCGGCGCCAGCGTCAGCGCCCTGCCTTTCACCGGCGCGCGCATGCTGGGGCGGCTGGAAACCGGGGCCCAAACCGAAAACACTTTTGACGGCGACGGCAGCACCGAGGCCAGCAACACCTTCGCCGGCAGCATCGTGGCGGTGGTGACGCAGGTGCTGCCCAACGGGCACCTGATCGTGGTCGGGGAAAAACAAATCGGGGTGAATCAAAACGTGGACGTGCTGCAGTTTTCGGGCACGGTCGACCCGCGCACCATCCGGCCCGGCAACACGGTGCAATCGACCCAGGTCGCCAACGTGCGCGTGCTCTCGCGCGGGCGCGGGGCACAGGCCGATGCGCACACATTTGGCTGGCTTTCGCGCTTCTTTTTAACGCTTATGCCGTTCTAAAGTTTCCCACAATCGAACCGAAGGCCTGCACCGATGGCCGCACCTTACCGCTTCGGAGTTTGCATGATGTTTCGCCCCCGCCCCGCCCTCGCATCTGGCCCATCCGGCTGGGCGGCGCTTTGGGTCGTGTGCCTAGCGCTCTGGCTGGCCGCGGCCGCGCCCTTGCAAGCCAGCACCCGCATCAAAGATGTGGCGGTGGTGCAAGGGGTGCGCAGCAACCCGCTCACCGGCTATGGGCTGGTGGTGGGCCTAGATGGCACCGGCGACCAGGCCGCGCAGATGCCCTTTACCGCTCAGTCACTGCGCAACTACCTCGAGCAACACGGCCTGAGCCTGCCGCCAGGGGCCAACTTCCAGCCGCGCAATGTGGCGGCGGTGCTGGTGACGGCGCAACTGCCGGCCTTTGCCCAGCCTGGGCAGGCCATCGATATCACGGTTTCGTCGGTGGGCAATGCGCGCTCGCTGCGCGGCGGCACCCTCATCACCACCCCGCTGCGCGGGGTCGATGGCCAGATTTACGCGCTCGCCCAGGGTAACTTGCTGGTCGGTGGGGCGGGTGCGGGGGCGGCTGGAACGCAAGTCGTGATCAACCACCTCGGTGTGGGGCGCATTCCAAACGGCGGCCAGGTCGAGCGCGCCGTGGCCACCCCGTTTTTGCTCGGGTCAACCATCGACCTCAACCTCAACGCGGCCGATTTTCAGACCGCGCGCCGGGTCGCGCAGTCGATCAACCAGGCCAAAGGCGAGGGCACGGCGCAGGCACTCGATGGCCGCTTGGTGCGCTTGCGCGCGCCCGCCGACCCCCATGCGCGGGTGGCCTTCATGGCCGACATCGAAGACTTGCCGCTGCAGCTCGCACCCCCAATGGCCCGGGTGGTGATCAACTCGCGCACCGGCTCGGTGGTCATGAACCAGACCGTCACGCTGGCGCCGGCGGCGGTGGCACACGGCAACCTGACCGTGACCATCCGCGTCACGCCCCAAGTGGCCATGCCAGCGCCTTTTTCTCCGCCGGGTACGCGGCCGGTGGTGGTGGAGCAGGCCGAAGTGCAGATCGGGCAAGAGGGTGGGGCGCTCATTCAAATGCCCGCCAGCACCCAGCTAAGCGAAGTGGTGCGCGCCCTCAACGCCATGGGCGCTACGCCGATGGATTTGGTCTCGATCCTGCAAGCCTTGCGTGCCGCCGGCTCCTTGCGTGCCGAGCTGGAGGTGATCTGAATGACCCCCACCACCAGCCTGAGCCTGCCGGCCGCCTCGGCCATGCCGCTGGCGCTGCAGCGCGGGCTGGCGGTCGATTCCACCTCGCTTGATCAGCTCAACCACCTCGCGGGCCGCGACAGCCGCGCCGCCGTGCGCGAAACCGCGCGCCAGTTCGAGGCCCTGTTCATGCGCGAGCTGCTCAAGAGCATGCGCGAAGCCACCGACAGCAGCGGCCTGATGGGCGACGAATCGGCCGGCTTGGGCACCCAAATGCTCGACGAACAATGGGCGCTCAAGATGACCGGGCTGCCACGCGGTCTGGGTGAAATGATCGAGCGCCAGTTGCTGCTGCAAACCCAGCCCGGCGCAGCGGGCGCAGCGGCGGGTGCGGCGCCCGCAGCTGCGCTGGCCTTGCCCCCCGCTTCGGCTGCGGTGCGCGGCCCGGTGGCCCAGCCCAGCGCAACCCAAGCCGCCTTTGTCTCGCAGCACCGCCAGGTGGCGCAGCAGGTCGAGCGCGAGAGCGGCATTCCGGCCAGCTTCATGATCGGCAAGGCCGCGCACGAAACCGGCTGGGGCCGCAGCCCGATCCGCAACGCCGATGGCTCTGACAGCTTCAACCTCTTTGGCATCAAAGCCACATCAGGTTGGCGCGGCCGCGTGACCGAGATCACCACCACCGAATACGTCAACGGCGCGCCGCAGCGCATGGTGCAGCGCTTTCGCGCCTACGACAGCCCGCTCGAGGCCTTTCGCGACTACGCCCGCCTGATCGGGCGCAGCCCGCGCTACGCCGAAGTGATGCAAAACCTGCACTCGCCACGCGCCTTTGCGCAAGAGGTGCAACAGGCCGGCTTCGCCACCGATCCGCGCTACGCCGAAAAGCTCGAGCGCATGATCAACGCCACGGTCAACGTCAAACGGGCCTTGGGCTAAGCCGCCATGGGATTCAACGTCGGCGTCACGGCGCTCAGAGCCAATATGGCGGCCCTGCAGGTGGTCGGGCACAACATCGCCAATGTCAACACGCCCGGCTTTTCGCGCCAGCACGTCGATTTGCAGCAGGTGCCGGGGCAAAAATTTGGTACGGGATATTTTGGCAAGGGTGTGCAGGTGGCGTCGGTCGATCGCGCCTTCAACCAATTTCTGACCCGCGAAGCCAACCTCAGCGCCGCCGCCGCCGAATCGGCCAACATTCGCTTCCAGCGGCTGCAAACGCTGGAGCAGTTGTTCCCCATGGGCGAGGCGGGCGTCGGGCACCAGCTCAACGGCTTTTTAAATGCCTGGGCCGACACCGTGGCCTCGCCCACCAACCAGACCGCGCGCTCCGTGGTGCTGTCGCGCGCCGAGGAATTTAGCAACCGGCTCAACCAGACCGCCAGCCAGCTCGAAGAGCTGCGCGCCACCACGCGGGTGCAGATCGAGGCCGGTATCGAGCAGGCCAACCGGCTCGGGGCCAGCATCGCGCAGCTCAACCAGCGCATCGTCGATGCCTACGCCGGTGGCACCGCACCCAACGATCTGCTCGACCAGCGCGACCGGCTGGTGGCCGACCTGAACAAAATCGTCCAGGTCAACACGCTAGAGGCCGACGACCGCTCGCTCACGGTGTTCGTGGGCGGCAGCGTGCCCTTGGTGCTGGGGGTGCGCGCCACGCCCTTGGTGGGCTCGGAGTCGGTCAGTGCCGAAGGGCGCTACACCATAGGCTTTGGCAGCGCCGGGGCCATCATCAACGAAGACCTGCTGGCCGGTGGGCAACTGCGCGGTGTGCTGGCTTTCTACAACGACGACGTGGCCGCCGTGGCCACCCAGCTCGGGCGCTTGGCGCTCTCGACCCTGGAGCTGACGAACCGCCAACACCGGGCCGGCTTGGACCTCAATGGCAACCAAGGCGTCGATTTTTTCCGCGCCTTGCCAGCCTCTTACTTTACGGCCTCGGTGTCGGTGGTGAGTGGTTCGGTGGCGCCACCGGGGGTGAGCTGGAGCATCGACAGCGCAGCCGCCGCGCCCGCCAGCTTTCAAGCCTCCGACTACCGAATTTCATTCACCGCAGCTGGCACTGGGTCGATCACCCGCGTCAGCGACGGCCACAGCGTGGCTTTCACCCCCCCCGCCACCGACCTCACGCTGGACGGCTTGCGCTTTGCAGGATTGAACACCGGCGCGCCCAATACCGAGGTGCTGGTGCGGCCGTTTCGCGGTGCCGCTGCAGCGATGGCCGTGAACCTGAGCGCGCCCTCTCAATTGGCCTTGGCCAGCCCGGTGGTGGTGGCTGCCACGGCGGGCAACTCGGGCAATGTGCAGGTCGAAGCGCTGCATCGGCCGGCTGGGCAGAGCCCGCCCTTCACCTTGCCCGCCACGATCGCCTTCGTGGCAGGTGGCTACACCCTCAACGGCGGTGCGGTGCAGCCTTTTGTGTCGGGGCAGCCGATTGTGGCCAACGGTTTTAGCCTCACCTTGCGCGGCTCGCCGGCTGTGGGCGACAGCTTCACCGTGAGCGACGCCGCCGGGCTAGATATGCGCCAAAATGCGGGCAATGCGCAAGCCCTGCTGGCCCTGCGCGACCTCGACGCGCTCGACGGCTACACCCTGTCGGATGGCTACATTCCGGTTTTCGCATCGGTCTCGAGCAGCATTCAGGTGGCCCAGGCCGAATCCGATTTCGCCACCCGCGTGGCCGCGCAAGCCGAGGCCGTGCGCGCCAACCAGTCTGGCGTCAACCTAGACGAAGAAGCCGCCCGCCTGATGCAGTTTCAGCAAGCCTACCAGGCTTCGGCGCGCTACCTGCAAAGCATCCAGTCGATTTTTGAAACCTTGCTGGCCACCTTCGGCCGCTAAGGAGCCACGCCATGAGCCTGATCCGCGTCGCCACCGCACACAGCTACGAAGCCACCATGGCGCGCATCACCCAGCGCGGTGCCGAAATCAACGACCTGCAAGAAAAGCTGGCCGCCGGCAAACGCGTGCTGCGCGCCAGCGACGACCCGGTGGCGGCCACCTTGGCCGAGCGCGAAAGCAACCGCTTGCTGCGCACCGAAGCCGATCTGCGGGCGCTCGAGCGCTCGCGCGCCAACCTGCAATTGGCTGAAGGTGCCGTGGGTCAGATGAGCGATTTGTTGGGGCGCTTTGGCGAACTGCTGGTGCAAGGCGGCAACAGCACCCTGCTGCCCAGTGATCGGCGCAGCATCACACTGGAAATGCGCGGCCTGCGCGAGCAAGTGCTCAACCTGGCCAACACCCAAGACGCCGATGGCAACGCCCTGCTGGGCGGTTTGGGCGTGACGCACCCCAACGGGCGCCCGTTCCAAGAAACCGGCCCACCCGCTGCCGTGCTGTCGCACCTGTTGCCCGGCCAGGCGGCGGCCACCGAAGTGGGCTTGCCCAACCGCGTCGATGGCGATTTTGCGCTGCGCAACCTCGCTTCGGTGGATCCGGCAGTGGTGGGCAGCACCGACCTGTTTGCCGTCATGCAGCGCGCCATCGATGCACTCGAAAGCCCCATCTTGAGCGTGGGTGACCGCACGCAGGCGCTCGCCCACGCCAACGCCGACCTGCAAACCGGCCAAGACCGGCTGCTGCTGGTGCGCGGGCGCTTGGGCGAGCTGCTCAACCGCGCCGACAGCCTCGGCAGCTTGCTGCAAGACCGCTCGGTGGCCGGCCAGCAGGCGCTCTCGGAGCTCACCGACCTCGACATGGTGCGCGCCATTTCCGAATTTCAAAACCGCCAGCTCGGCCTGCAAGCGGCGTTGCAGTCGTATGGGCAGGTGCAGCGGTTGTCGTTGTTTCAGTTTATTGCCTGAAAACTTTCTGAAGAAATAAAAATAAATTAAAATTTCCTCAGAAAAGGTTTGTGCCATGTCTGCAAATGCCAACGCTCCCGCCCAGACCGTCAACGCGGCAGCCGTGCTGTCCAAGGCGGTCGCCCGCGCTGCGGAGCACCTCGACGTTTCGCGCGCCCTGCTGGCCAGGGTGCTCGGGCTCAGCCCATCGACGGTTACGCGGCTCTATGCCGGCCAGTACCAGCTTGAGCCACAGCGCAAAGAGTGGGAGTTCGCCCTGTTGTTCGTGCGCTTGTTTCGCTCGCTCGACTCCATCGTCGGCGAGCAGGGCAGCGCGCGCGCCTGGCTGGGCAGCCACAACATCGGGCTCAACGGTTGCCCGCTTGAGCTCATCCGCAGCACAGAAGGGCTGGTTCGTGTCGTGCACTACCTGGACGCCTCACGCGCTCGCGTCTGAGGCCCGCGCTTGGGCAGCGTCAGCCTGGCGCATGGTCGAAGCCCAGCACGTGGCCTCGACCATGAAGATCGTCGATGACGCGGCCGAGCAGGATGTGCTGGAAGCCTTGCTCGAAAGCAGCAAGCCGCCTCTGCCGCGCGGCACCGACCACCTGGACTATTTGCTGGCCACACCGTTTCGCTACGACCCCTTGCGTGGCGGCTCTCGCTTCAGGGCGAGCACCGATCCCGGGGTGTACTACGGTGCCGGTAGTGTGCGCACGGCGTGCGCAGAACTGGGCTACTGGCGTTGGAAATTTCTCCATGACGCCGTTGATCTGAAGCGCATCGAGCCCGTGGCGCACACCGCCTTTAGGGTCGAACTCGCCACCCCAGTGGTCGATCTGCGCGAGCCGCCCTTTGCCATCGACCACCGCGCCTGGATGCACCCATCTGACTACAGCAGCACGCAATCGATTGCTGGCGTTGCACGGCAAGCCCACATTGGGGGCATACTCTACCACTCGGTCCGCGACCCAGAGCCGGGGTGGTGCGTCGCGGTGCTGGACCCTGCAGCATTTGCCTCGCCCAAGCCCGACCCCATCATGCAGACCTGGTGGCTGGCGGTGCAGCAACACGCCGTTGTGTGGCGGCGCGACAACGAGCGGCTGGTGTTGGATGCCGGGTTTTGGCGGGCCTGAGCCCAGCAACGACAACGCCCGCGCAAGGCGCAAAAAAAGCCGGGAGGCTTGCACCCCCCGGCTCTGGGTCTGGAAGTGCCAGCGCCACACCCCCGAAGGGGCCCAGCGCTTACACCCAGAGCGGCATCACATATCCATGCCGCCCATACCACCCATGCCGCCCATGCCGCCGCCCGGCATTGCTGGGGCGTCGTCTTTGGGGGCCTCGGCCACCATGGCTTCGGTGGTGAGCATCAGCGAGGCCACCGAGGCGGCGTTTTGCAGCGCCATGCGCGTCACCTTGGTCGGGTCCAGAATGCCCATCTCGATCATGTCGCCGTAGCTGTCGTTGGCGGCGTTGAAGCCGTAGTTGCCCTTGCCGGCCAGCACCGCATTCACCACCACGCTCGGCTCGCCACCGGCGTTGGACACGATGATGCGAATCGGCTCTTCGACCGCGCGCAGCACGATCTTGATGCCGGCTTCTTGGTCGGCGTTGTCGCCCTTGATCGAGCTGATGGCCTGGCGCGCACGCAGCAGCGCCACGCCGCCGCCGGCCACGATGCCTTCTTCCACAGCCGCACGGGTCGCGTGCAGCGCGTCTTCGACGCGGGCTTTCTTCTCTTTCATCTCGACTTCGGTGGCTGCGCCGACCTTGATCACCGCCACGCCACCGGCCAGCTTGGCCACGCGCTCTTGCAGCTTCTCTTTGTCGTAGTCCGAGGTGGCTTCCTCGATCTGGATGCGGATTTGCTTGACACGCGCCTGGATGTCGTCTTCGGAGCCGGCACCGTCGATGATGATGGTGTTTTCCTTGGCCACTTCGATGCGCTTGGCTTGGCCCAGATCGGCCAACGTGACCTTCTCCAGCGTCAGGCCCACTTCTTCGGCGATCACTTTGCCACCGGTCAGGATGGCGATGTCTTCCAGCATGGCTTTGCGGCGGTCGCCAAAGCCCGGGGCTTTCACCGCCACCACTTTCAGGATGCCGCGGATGGTGTTGACCACCAGCGTGGCCAGCGCCTCGCCTTCCACGTCTTCGGCCACGATCAGCAGCGGACGGCCGGCCTTGGCCACCGCTTCGAGCGTCGGCAGCAGGTCGCGGATGTTGCTGATTTTCTTGTCAAACAGCAGCACGAACGGGTTGTCGAGCAGGGCCGCTTGTTTTTCGGGGTTGTTGATGAAGTAGGGCGACAGGTAGCCGCGGTCAAACTGCATGCCTTCGACGATGTCGAGCTCGTTGTCCAGGCTCTTGCCGTCTTCAACCGTGATCACGCCTTCTTTGCCCACTTTGTCCATGGCTTTGGCGATGATGTCGCCAATGCTGGCGTCGGCGTTGGCCGAAATCGCACCCACTTGCGCCACTTCCTTGCTGGTGGTGGTGGGCTTGGAGGAGCGTTTCAGCTCTTCGACCAGGGCGGTCACGGCGCGGTCGATGCCACGCTTGAGGTCCATCGGGTTCATGCCCGCGGCCACGTACTTCATGCCTTCGCGCACGATGGCTTGGGCCAGCACGGTGGCGGTGGTGGTGCCGTCACCGGCGTTGTCGCTGGTCTTGGAAGCGACTTCCTTGACCATCTGCGCGCCCATGTTTTGCAGCTTGTCTTTGAGCTCGATCTCTTTGGCCACCGACACGCCGTCTTTGGTCACGGTGGGGGCGCCGAAGCTGCGCTCGAGCACCACGTTGCGGCCTTTGGGGCCCAGCGTCACTTTCACGGCGTTGGCCAGGATGTTCACACCCTCGACCATGCGAGCGCGGGCTTCGCCGCCGAAAACTACGTCTTTTGCTGCCATTTTTAAAATTCCTAAGGGAGATGGGATACGAATCGAAGCGGATGCGGGCGCTGGATCAGCGCGCCACGACGGCGAACAGGTCGTCTTCTTTCATGACCAGCAGCTCGTCGCCATCGATCTTGACGGTCTGGCCGCTGTACTTGCCAAACAGCACGCGGTCACCGACTTGCACGCTCAGGGCTTTGGTTTCGCCCTTGTCGTTCGTCTTGCCCGGGCCGACGGCCAGCACTTCACCCTGGTCAGGCTTTTCGGCGGCGTTGTCGGGGATCACGATGCCCGAAGCGGTTTTGGTTTCCTGTTCCAAGCGCTTGACGATCACGCGATCGGCGAGGGGACGAAGTTTCATGGGTTCTCCTGTGAAAAAAACGGTGGGTTGCTACAACGTGGGGCAGCCAGCGCTTGCTAGCACTCAACCCCAACGAGTGCTAATGATAAGGGCGCAGCGGCCGCTTTTCAAGGGGGGAGGGTGCGAAATGTGTGGGCGGCGTGTGCCTCGGCCAGCAATTGCTTCCAGTCGCTGGGCGGATGGCCGCTTTCAAGCATCTTGCGAAACACCCGGTAGACGTCGTCACTGCTCTCGTAGGCGCGCTTGGTGTCCTCGTCGTTGACCCAAGCGAGCACGATCGCCTTGGCTGTTGCGTGGTAGCGGAAGAACAGCCGGTGCTGCTGAAAAAACTTGGCCCGCAACCAGTGCTTGTGGTCGTCGCCAAGGGTGTTGCCTTGCCGGTACTCTGGTCGTGTCGGATCTTGCGGGATCACGTCGAACGCCAGCCTAGTGACCGCCGCCAGTCGCTTGGCGGCGTTTTTATTCATGTACCCGACCGGGTCCTTCTGCTTCAAGGCTTCAACCTGCTGAGCCAGCACTTCCAACTGGGCAAGGAACAGCGGGTGGGCAAAAACCGTCCAGCCGTGTACGACCAGTGCGGCAGGTTTGCCCGCGCTCATTCATCGTCTGCCGACAGGGCCGCGTCAAGATCGACTTTGATGCCGCCAGTCAGCCACTGGAGGCGCTGCACGAAACCGGCATCAATGGCCTGCAGGCGCTCGGGATGGTTGGCGATGTCGCGGGCCAACAAGCCAAGGAAAGATCCCAGCACCGGGTCGTCTTCCTGTGCGGGCTCGGCGCGCGACAGCACGACCTCGCCGCCGGGGCGTATGGTGTAGTGGATTTTGTCGCGCTTGCCCAGACGAAGGGCGCGGCGCACGGTTTCCGGCACCGTGGTCTGGTAGCGGTCGGTCAGGGTGGATTCGACTTCAAGGGTGGCCGCCATGGTGCTCTCCGGTCAAAAGGGGGGGGTGGATGCCTTGCATGGTAATGCAATCCCATTGCTCGGTCAATGCGGCACCTCGCGCCACAGCCCAACCAAGCGCTCGCTGGGCCAGCCGGTTAGGCGCTGCAGCAGCGCCCAGTCGAAACCGGGGCCGGGGTCGGCCTTGCGGCCGGGGGCGATGTGCTCGTGCCCGGCCACGTGCTCCAGCGGGTAGCGCGCCGCCAGCTCGTGGCACAGCGCGGCCAGGGTGTGGTACTGCTCCGCTTCGAAAGGGCCGCCCTCCAGCCCTTCGAGCTCGATGCCGATCGAGTAATCGTTGCAATTGGGCTGGCCCTGCCACTGCGAGGCCCCGGCGTGCCAAGCGCGGCGCTCGCAATCTACAAACTGCAGCAGCTCGCCGCCGCGGCGGATGAAGTAGTGCGCCGACACCTGCAGCCCGCGGATGGACTGAAAGTAGGGGTGCGCGTCCCAATCGAGCGTGCCGGCAAACAACTGCTCCACCTGCGCCCCGCCATACTGCCCCGGCGGCAGGCTGATGGAGTGCAGCACCAGCAGCGTGATGCGCGCCCCCGGTGGGCGCGGGCCGTGGTGCGGGCTGGGGCAGTGGCGGGGGGTGGGCATGGGCGCTAGTGTGGCGCAAAATGCGCTTGAACGGTGCCGGTGCCGCGGTTCATCATTTCTTCCATTGCCAAGCCAAGATGATGACTGTAAACACCATGCCCTTGCGCGCAGACTACCCTTTACTTGACTTCTTCACGTAGTTGCGGAGCAGGTACTCGTCGAACATAGGAACCGTGAAGGCAATGTCACCGTGGGACGGGCTATAGATCATTCCTTTTCTGATGATCTGTGCACGCCGTGGACCCAGGCTTTGGTGGGTCTCATTGAGTGCGGCCGCAACGTCTGATGACCTATACGGACCGGCGCCAAGTTTAGCCATCGCGATAACGTACTCTCGTTCCTTCAGAGTTAGCCGATCAAAGCGAACCTTAAAGAAGCCATCGTCCAGTCGCCTCGTGGCTTCACCTGCAGCCTTGGATGCGTCTTCTAGCCCAATGCCTGGTCCAGCGGCGATGTTCCAGCACTGATAGCCCCACTCCTGCAAAAAGTAGGGATAGCCTTTGGTCCTTGCTAGGATCTCATCGAGCGCCTCGCCATCAATGCGCTCTCCCTCACCTTCGATCGGTTGCCTGATGGCTGTCTTCGCATCCGCCTCCTCAAGAGCGCCAACGGCAGGGTAGTGAAAGAGCCGCTCCGCGTAGGATTTCGCATCGCCTGAAAGCGCTGCAACCTGCGGCAGACCAGCACCAAAGAACAGAACTGGCAGGTCCTTCTGGTTGACCTTGTGCAGCGCAACGATTAACGCTGCCAAGTCCTCGGAGCGGAGGTATTGCACTTCGTCAATCAGGAGCGTCCAGGCCTTGCCCGCGGCCTTCGCTGCCTCGCCTACCCGAACGAACAATTCAGGGAGGTCGGCCTCCATGTCGCCGCTATCGGCTACTCCCACTTCCGGGTCAACCGAAATGGAAGCATCACCGTACGAGAGCTTGAAGGCCGAGGCGAATGAGCGCAGAGCCCGAAGCGCCTGATGAGCTTTGGCCTTGGCCTTCTCCGATGCCGAAAGCTTGCGCAGGGCTTGGTTGATCTTCGGTGCAAGGAGTTCACTGAGCGCCCTTCCCTCCGGTGCCTCGATAGCCGATGTCACGTGCCCTGCTGCTTGGGCCATATCTTCAATTTTGTTCAGCAGCACCGTCTTGCCGACGCCACGCAAACCCAGCAACATCTGCGAACGGCTGGGCTTGCCCAGTAGAGCCCGCTGAATCGCTGTCTGTGCGTCTTGAACAATGGTGTCCCGGCCAGCCAGCTCCGGTGGTCTGCTCCCGGCGCCCGGGGCGAAAGGGTTCCTCACGGCGTCCATGATTCCTGCTCCGGTAGAAGTCTAAGCATTGACATCATAGTCTATCGCAAACAACTTATACATGCTTATACATGCTTAGAACTCACTAGAGATCGTTGCGCGTCGGCGCTGGCACCAGCGTCGAGCCTGCTGATGCCCAGTAACTGGTAGAGCAGGCCGTCATCTTCCTTGCTGCCATCCGAGGCGCGGTGCGGCGGGGGAGCTGGCTTGCCGCTGCTGCCCACATGGACAAGATGGGAGTCTAGTGTGGCGCAAATTGCGCTTGACACAAAGTACGTTTTAACGTACGCTAAGGGTCAAAGGAGCATACCATGCTGACCCCCATCACCGCAAGCGCAGCGCGTGCCGATCTGTACCGCCTGATCGATCAGGCGGCTCAATCGCATCAGCCGATCTTGATTTCTGGCAAGCGCAGCAGCGCGGTCTTGGTTTCGGCCGCTGACTGGCAAGCCATACAAGAGACGCTCTACCTGCTGTCGGTGCCGGGCATGCGCGAGTCCATCTTGCAGGGCATGGCCGAGCCCCTAGGCCAGAGTGCCAAGGCGGTTGACTGGTGAAGTGGGCCGTTGTCTATGCCAGGCAGGCACTGAAGGATGCCCAAAAAATCTCGGCCGCCGGGCTGAAGGAAAAGGCGCAAGCGCTGCTCGAAATCTTGGCCACCGATCCCTTTCAAAACCCGCCCGCCGACGAAAAGCTGGTGGGCGATCTCGAAGGGGCCTACTCGCGCCGAATCAACATCCAGCACCGCCTAGTTTACGAGGTGCTCAAGCAGGAACGCACCGTGCGTGTGCTGCGCATGTGGTCGCATTACGAATGATGCGCCTAGGGCAGTGGCTGCGCTACCCGGTTGCTCGCTTGCGGTTTTCCGGTACAGTCACAGGCATGGCACCCACCGTTGTCCGCGACGGCCAGTTCCGGCTGTTCTTCTTCTCGCGCGAGGAGCCGCGGATTCACGTTCACGTGGCGCACCCAGAAGGCGAGGCAAAGTTCTGGCTGACGCCATCGGTGCATGTGGCCACGAACGTTGGTCTGTCAAACGTCCAGCTTCGACAGGCACAGGAAATCGTTGAAGCTCACATTCAGGAGATCCAAAATGCTTGGAACAGTCACTTTGGAGGCTGAAGTCACCAACATCTCGATGCACTGCTTCTGGCTGTTGCTCGGAGACGAAGAGCTTGCCGTGCCGTTCTCCGACTTCCCGTGGTTCAAGCAGGCAACGATTGAGCAGATATCTAACGTTCAGCGCCCAACTGTTGACCACCTTTACTGGCCGCAGCTCGACGTGGACCTGTCTATCGAGTCCATCCGCAAGCCAGAACGCTTTCCACTGGTTTCGCGCAGCGCTGCCTGACCCATCGCTGTTGAACGGTGCCGGTGCCACGGTTCATCATTTCTGTCAGAGAACGAGCGGCTGGCCTTCATCGACTGGCAATCTATCGCACCCAGTGGTATGACTCGGCAGATGGACAGCGTTTTCCGTACCCGAACATTCACCCGCTGGATGCGCAAGGCGGGCCTGACTGACGCGGGCCTGCACGCTGCGGTGAGCGAGATGGTTCAGGGACTCGTGGACGCCGACTTGGGTGGCCATCTAGTGAAAAAGCGCATTGCGCTGGCGGTGGGTGAAATTGAAGAGGTACGCCATGACAACGACCAAACGCAAAAGCCGCATCCTAGATGAGGTGCATGAAACCGCACGCGGGCTGCATGGCGCAGGGCTCATCAGCAAGCGTCGCATGGGCGAGTTTGATGCCCTGTGCCATCTCGGCGTCCACGAGCTGGTGCCGCAGCAAATCAGAGCGCTGCGCGAACAAGCGCACCTGAGCCAGTCGGTGTTTGCCGCGGTGCTCAACACCAGTGTGTCCACGGTGCAAAAGTGGGAGGCAGGTGACAAGAAGCCGAGTGGCCCGTCCCTCAAACTCCTCAACCTCATCGAGCGCAAAGGGCTGGAAGCGGTGCTGTGACGCCAAGCGTGAGTCCATCAAGCAGGGCGGCACCGGCTCGCCTATGAAGTGCTCCAGCCGGAACGCACCGTGCGTGTGCTGTGCATGGGGTAGCACTGCGAATGATGCGCTTGGGTCTGCGTCAAGGGCTTGGTTCAATCATGCCATGGCTCCAAAAGCGCGGGAAGGGCGATAGCCCGAGCCCGATTGGGCGCCAGCCGCTGTGCTCGGGCCAGTGCAGATAGGGCAGTTGCTGCGCCACGACCCAGACCAGGTAGAGGCTGGCGAGCAAAAAGGGCAGCGCCAGCCATAGCCGTGCGCGCCAGCTTGCCGGCTGCAAGGGGGCATCGCACTCACACAGCGCCCACGCCCAGCCCGCCAGCAGGCACAGCCAGACCAGCGTGGTGGGCATGACCAGCACCCCATCCACCAGGCTTTGCGTGGCCGCCCCGGTGAGGCTGGCCAGCAGCGCCATGCGCAGGGCAGGGTGGGTGTCGCCGGCCAGCGGCAGGGCCGCCCCGTGGCAGCGGCGCAACAACTGCCAGTACGCGCGGCCCAGCCAAGCCAGCAACAGCAGGGCCGCCGGCAGGCCCCATTCGGCCGCCCCTTGCAGCGGCGCGTTGTGCGGGTGCGCGGCAATGGGGTTGGGGTGGGCGGCAAAGTGCATCGGCCCCACACCCAGCAGCGGCTGCTGGCGGATCATGTCCCAGGCCAGCGACCAGATCACCTCGCGCCCCGACAGCGAGAAGGTCAGGCGGCTGGCCGGGTGGTGGAACGTGGTGGGGTCGGCCAACAGCAGCGGGGGCAGCACGGTGAACAGCAGCCCGCTAAGCCCAGCCCCGAGCAGGCCGGTGAGCAGCAGGCCGAGCGCCACGCGCCGGCCCAGCGGCCCCAGGCAAGCCAGCAGCACGGCGCTGGTGCCCAGCGCCAGCACCGTGCCACGGGTGCCGGTGCTGAGCACCACCGCCCACGTGAGCACCGCCAGCGCGCCCAGCAGCCAAGCCCAGCGGTGCGGCCACTGCGCCGGGGCAAAGGCCCAGCCCAGCAGCAACAGCGGCAGCAGCAGCGTGGCCACTTGGCCAAAAAAACGCGGGTTGGAAAAACCGCCCAGCATGGCCAGCACGTGCAGGCCCAATTCGGGCTGCGCCAAGGCGCTGGCGTAGGCCACCAAAAATTGCAAGCCTATGCCCGCGCAGAGCATGAAGGCGGCCAGCAGCAGCGCCCCATCCAGCCCCGGCGCCTGCAGGCGCAGCCCGCGCACGGCCAGCGCCAGCCCCAGGCAGCCCAGCAGCAGGCTGATTTCCAGCAGCGCCCAAGCCGGGTGCGCCGCCGCCCAGGCCGAGGCCAGCCCCAGCCCCAGCACCGCCGCCAGCAGGCCCACGCTGAGCGGGCGTGCCGACCAAGGTGCGGTGTAGGGGCTGAGCAGCAACAGCGGTGCCAGCGCCAGCAGGGCCACCTGCACCAGGCGCTGCTGGTCGTGCCAGGCCAGCGGGGGCTGCAGTTGCAGCAAGGGCATGCTGGCCGCGAGCGCCAGCAGCAGCCAGGCCGCGAGCAGGGTGCCTAGGTGCGGGCGGATGAGGCTCGGGTGGGGCATGTGCGGGTGGGGTGGCTTGGGCTGCCTGTGCCGCCAGAGGGGGGTGGCGTGCAGGCCGGCAGGAATGTGGCTGCGGCAGTGGGGCCGACTAGCTGCCCAAGGCGCAGCCGACGGGCAGCAGTGGGGCGGCCACGCTGCTCTCGCACACCCACTGGCCGGTGCCGTTGCGCGTGAAGCGCACAAAACGCCCCACCACCTGCGGGCTGCCGTTCAAGGTGCAGGCAATGCGCTGCCCGCTGGCGTCGGACCAGGCACCGGACACGGCGATGCTGCCGCAGCGCAGGGTGCTGGCTGGCAGGCCCAAAGCCACAGCGTCTGGGCTGCCGGTGAGCTCGGAATGGATGCCGCTCTCAAAAGCCGTGACCCCGCTGCGTATGTCGGCCAAGCCGGCCGTTACTTGGGAGCGGGCGCTGAAATTTTGATACAGGGGCAAGGCGATGGCTGCCAGAATGCCGATGATGGTCACCACGGTCAGCAGCTCGATCAGGGTGAAGCCTTGTTGCGAGCGGTTCATGGGGGTGCCTTCGGTAGGTGCAGTCTGCAGGGGATGTGGCTGGGGTACGGCTTTTGGGTATCGTATTGCCAAGTCGGGCGGTAGCAAATTGGAGAGCCGAAAACGTGTTGACAAAAAAGCCCGCTCGGTGAGGAGCGGGCTTGGTCGTCATGCAAATTTATAGCTGTTGCGAGGTTCCCGTTGCAAACAGGCCCGCCACAGAAGTTTGCGAATTAGGATGCGGTGCAGCCGACTGGGCGATGTACTTCGTCCACGTTGGTGGTGCATGCCCACTGACCATCGGTGGCGCGTGTGAGTCGAATGTAGTCACCCCGAACGCTAGGGTTGCCATTGATGATGCATTGGATCTGTTGTCCACTGGCTAATGTCCAGCCAGCGGTCGGCAAAGTAATGGCGCAACGCGTTGTAGTTGCTGCTAAGCCAATGTCTGTCAAGTTTGCATTACCCGTGCGATCCCCACGCTGAATCCCTTCCTCAAAAGCCGTCACACCGCCGCGAATATCGGCCAAACCTGCTGTGGCTTGCGAGCGCGCGGTGTAGTTCTGGAAAGCCGGCAGCGCAATCGCCGCCAAAATGCCGATGATGGCCACCACGATCATCAGTTCGATCAGGGTGAAGCCTTGTTGAACGCGTTTCATAAAAATTCTCCAATGCGGGTTGATAAGGGGCCGCAAAGGGTTTGCGGTCGGTGGCATACAAGCAAACCGCGTGCCAGGGGCTGGCAAGCGCTGGTCTGCCCTAGGCGGCACAGGGGCCGTGCAGCACAGGCAAGGGGTTGCGGGGCGCTGCAGGCGGGCCGGCACCTCAAAATTTCACCTCAAAATTTGATGTGCGGTGGATCAAATTCGGGCTGGCACGGCAGCGCTTGCCGGGGCTGGAATGGCCGCAGAGTAGCCCAGCCGCTGCGCCATGCATCCGAAAGCCGTTCATGGGGCCCGAGCAACGCCCCGCCCCGCCCCGCTTCACCTGCGCCGACTACCGCCAGTGGGCGGGGGATGAGCGCTTTGAATGGATCGAGGGTCTGCCCTACGCCATGGCACCGGCACCGGGGCGCAAGCACCAAGGGGTGCTGGGGGAGGTTTAGCGCCAGATTGCCACCGCGCTGCACGGCCAGCCCTGCCGGGTCTATATCGTTGAGGCTAACCGGCGGGCTGCAACGCACATCCGAGTTGAACCGCAGCTTAGGCGCTGTGTGGCAGGGTGCCCGCTCTGGTGCCGGCCGGGGAAGCGTGAAGCTGCAGCCCCAAGGCAGACACGACCTTCATGACCGTGGCGAACTCTGGGTTGCCACTGGGTGCCAGTGCCTTGTAGAGGCTTTCGCGCCCCAGGCCGGCATCGCGTGCGATCTGACTCATGCCTTTGGCCTTTGCGATGTCTCCGAGTGCGGCGGCGACAAGGGCCGGGTCGCCCGCTTCGAGCGCTGCTTCGAGGTAAGCGGCCATGTCTTCTTGGGTGTTGAGATACTCAGCCGGATCCCACGGTTTGGTGATGGTCTTGGACATGTTCGTCTCCTAAAGTTGCTTGGCCAGGGTCTTGGCCAGCCGGATGTCTAGGTCTTGCGACGACTTGTCGCCTCCTGCGAGGAGTACGATCAGCACAGCGCCTTGCTGAACAAAATAGACCCGATAGCCCGGACCATGATCGATGCGCAGTTCCGAGACGCCCTCGCCCACAGGTTTCACATCTCCCGGATTTCCAAGAGACAAGCGGCGAATGCGGATGTCGATGCGCGCCTTGGCCTGCCGATCACGCAGGCCGCCATACCACTCGGCGTAAGCAAGGGTCTGGCGGACTTCGATCATTCTGGCAGTGTATCACATGGGATACGTTTTGGCGTCGCACGGTGCGCTTTGGGCGCCCTACTGCCGGCCCAGCAACTCTTCGACCAATACGTTGATGTCTTGCGCAATTTTGCGAAGCAAGACGGGTGAAATATCTTGGCCCTTGTGAAACGGGACGGTTGTTGCTCGACCGTCGGGGTGTCGGAACTGCTTGTGCGAACCCTTCTGCCTAGACTCAGCGAAACCCAGACGTTCGAGATGGCGAACAACTTCCTGCGGCTTCAAAACGGGCAGGCTGCCCATTACGCGATGGCAAGCTGCTGGGTGCCCACAAACTGTGCATCAAGCACCGGCTCGCCATCTTCCAAGAGCATGGAGACAACCTCTTGGAGATTTTGCTGCAACTCATCCAGTGAGGTGCCTTGGGTATGCGCGCCCGGAAATCCGGGGACATAACCAACGTAAAGCCCTGTTTCCATGCACTTTTCTACTATGGCGGTAAAAGTTTTCATGATCAGGTTTGTTGCGGCCTTGGAACGCTGAGGCGCTGCCCGAGATTATGGCTGGGGTTTTGCAGGAAAGCAAGGGCGGTGTGGCGGTTGGTGGGCATACCGTGGAGCACTTTGGGTGGCCGCCGGGGGCCTGAGCCTTTCCACGAAGACAAAGCAGCAGGCCAGCAGCCGGGTAGCGTCGCCGAAGCACGAGGGTGTGGAGTGTCAAAAGTCCATCCCATCGTCCGGGATGCGACAAGTAATTTCCCGTTCTTGATGCTCGCCCAGCCGTGCTTCTGAACCGAAGTGAAGCTGTGCCCAGCCAAGTGGAGCCGGATTTATGCGTGGTCTGCGACCCGGCCCAGCGCGACGCCGCCGGTTGCCGTGGCGCGCCACACAGCGCGCCCAAGTTGCAGCGCAGCTTAGGCTGCGGCCAGATTGAGCTTGCCTACCCGCTGCAAGTCGATGCGCTGGCGAGCTATCCAAAGATAGTGCGCGTCTTGCATGGCCAGCCAACTTTCCGCAGAGCGGCCTACCGCCTTGGACAGGCGCAGCGCCATCTCCGGTGTGACCCGGCTGGTGCCTCTGAGCAGGCGGTTCAGAGTTGAGGGGGCCACGTCCAGATTTTGCGCCAGTTCGCGGCCACTGATCGCGTTGGGCTCAAGGTAGATTTCGGTGATGAATTCACCCGGGTGGGGCGGGTTGTGCATCGCGGTGCAGCTTGCACGCTTGCACAGCAGCGTTTGCGGCTGCAGGCGCTAACGGCTAAACTCCAAGCTCAAGCTCGTACCATGAAACCTCGCTATAGTCAGTACAATCCTAAGCGCAAGCTGCTCACGCCTGCTCAGGCCCAAGCTCGCGCGGACGAGCTTGGTCGGTTGGCCGATCGTGTGCGCTATGGCGGAAACCCCGAGCACAAGAAAAACCCCGGCGATTTTGGGCTCACACCGCCATCCGATCCGAGGCAAGGCAAATCGCTGTGCGATGCCGCCCAGATTTTTCGGCGCGACGAAGCAGTCAAACTGCTGCAAGCAGGGCTGCGCAGTGGCTTGGTGAGCGACCGGATGGAGGGCGAGTGGCCAAAAAACGTCTGGTCGGTCACCGACTATGGCGATGCTCTGGAGGCGCAGCTTGAGAACCCTGAGTTAGGGGTTTACCACGGCTACCCCATGCCAGAGACCGACCCGTTGTCTCATGAAGTGCTGCGTCGTTGGGCGCTGCGCAATGGCTGAACTGCGCATCAACGCGAAGTGGATGGCGGCAGCTTCAGGCAGGCCTGAAGTCAGCGCCACTGCAGCCTTGCTCGATATCTGCGTCGACAAGCTCTGCTTGACGCGGAACCAGGACACTTGGGCCGAGACCGTGCGCGACAACGTTTTCGCGTCGGCCTATCCCCTTGCGATGTGGTTTGTGGCCTCGTGGTGGCGCTTAAGCCACGAGCCTTTGCCGACGCAGCCGCCTAGCCATGACTGGCGTATGGTGCATGAACTCGGCGCGGCCAATCATGGCTTCGTGTGGCCGCGCGTCGTCTTTGTCCCGGATGGTGAAGCGATCTTTGTCTGGGCCGAGGCTGCGATGAAGCCTGACCAGTCGGTGCAGTACCTGCAAGCGCTGGAGGAGCCTGGACTGATTCCGTTGGACGGTTTTCAGCTGGGCGTCCAGCGCTTCGTGCAGTGCGTACTCGCCCGACTAAATGCCAAGCAACTTGCTGGTACAAACTTGGGACAGCTTTGGGCCGTATTGCAAGAAGATCTGGCGGATCCCGAGTCGGTTCGCCGCAGGAAGCTGGAGGCCGAACTGGGCTTCGATCCCGAGGAATGCCCCGAGCACGCGCTGAACGCGGCATTGCAATGGGAGGGTCTGGTCGGAGCGGCTGCACTGTCAGAGCTGGCCCCTGCGATTGCAGCGTCGGGGTACAGCCCTGAGCTGGCAATTTTGGGGCAATTTGCCAGTGCCAGTGGAATTGTCGGGGCTCCTGCCGTTTCGCCTGGCAGCATTGAGCACCGAGACCAAGGCGCCCCATGGGAGCGGGCGGTGCATGACGCACACGCCCTGCGCCGGGTTCTGGGCAATGTCAGCGCTCCAATCTCCAACCGGGATCTGCACGAGGTCCTCGGACTGAGGCACGCAGACCTTGACAATTGGTCTGCACCCGAGGAGCGCTCACCTGTTGCGGTGGCGATGCCGATACAAGGTCATCGCCTGAAGTTTGTCCCACGCAAACGCAATGTGGTCGGACGGCGGTTCGAGCTGGCGCGCTTTCTGGGTGAGTACATGCGCCCTGTGGCCGACAAGGAGCGCTGGCTTGTGTCGACCGACCTTGGTACCGCTCCTCAGAAATACCAGCGCGCCTTTGCGGCCGAGTTCCTGTGCCCGTTTGATGCATTGAAGTCCTTTTTGAACGGCGACTTCTCGTCTTATGCCCGCGCGGAGGCCGCCGAGCAGTTCGAGGTAAGTGAGCAGTTGGTGACCAGCTTGTTGCTGAACAACGGCTGCATCCATCAACACGGCTCATGGGGTTTTCCCTATCAGATTGGCGCCCAGACCCGCCCTTGATCGATGCGCTCCGGCCGCAGAGCCACCGGCCTACTGCCCGGCTGGCTTACACTCCCAGCCATGCAAGACGACGCCAGCCCCCCACCCGCCCCCCAACCCGCGCCCGTGGCGGCGACCAGTGGCGCGGCGGCGCTGCCACGGCGCCACAAGGGCATTTACGTGTTGCCCAACCTGATCACGCTGGCGGGGCTGTTTGGCGGCTTTTATGCCGTGGTGATGGCCATGAATGGCCGCTTCGACCTGGCCACGCTGGGCATTTTTGCCGCCATGGTGCTCGACAGCCTAGATGGCCGGGTGGCGCGCCTGACGCGCAGCCAAAGCGCCTTTGGCGAGCAGATGGATTCGCTGGCCGATATGGTCTCGTTTGGGGCCGCGCCGGCGCTGGTGGCTTACGAATGGGCGCTCTACGATCTGGGGCGCTGGGGCTGGATTGCGGCCTTTGTGTATTGCGCCTGCGCGGCGCTGCGGCTGGCGCGCTTCAACGTGAACACCGCCGTGGTGGATAGGCGCTACTTCCAGGGCCTGCCCTCACCGGCGGCGGCGGCGCTGGTGGCGGGCTTTATCTGGCTGGCGACCGAGTTCGAGCTCGACCCGCAGACGCTGGCTTGGCCCATGTTTGCCCTGATGCTCTACGCCGGGTTGACCATGGTCTCGAACGTGCCCTTTTACAGCTTCAAAGACCTGAACATCAAGCGCAGCGTGCCCTTTGCCGTGATCGTGCTGGTGGCGCTGGGCATTGCGGTGGTCAACATCCACCCGCCGCTGGTGTTGTTTGGCCTGATCGCGGGCTACGCCTTTTCGGGCTATGCGGTGTATGGCTGGCGCAAGGCGCGTGGCCAGCCCACCAGCGTGGTGAGCACCAGCACGCACGACCCGGACGAAAAAGACCTGCACCACTAACCCCGGATGGGGTGCGTGTTTGCATCCGATTGGATACACTGCGGCACATGAACACCTTTGAGCGCTCAGAGCAGTTTGATGCTTGGCTCTTAGGTCTGAAGGACAAATTGGGCCGCGCCCGGATCGCCCTGCGCATTCGGTCTGCCGAGCACGGAAATTTCGGCGACTGTGAGCCGGTTGGTGGCGGTGTTTCCGAAATGCGCGTCCACGTTGGGCCGGGCTACCGGGCCTATTTCACACGGCGTGCAGAGCGGACTTATTTGCTTCTTGTGGGGGGCGACAAGGCCTCGCAGAAGCGTGACATAAAGCGTGCCATCGAGATGGCGCGGGGCTTGGATGAGGAGTAACCCATGGCCAAATTTGCCACTTTTGATGCGGCCGACTACCTCGACGATGAGGAAACCATTGCGCTATACATCAGTGCTGCGCTGGAAGATCCCAATCCCGAAGTGTTTTTAACTGCGGTGCGTGATGTGGCTCGCGCCCGTGGCATGGCACAACTTGCCAAGGATGCGGGCCTTGGCCGCGAGAGCCTTTACGAAGCCCTTGCGCCAGGCGCCAAGCCACGCTACGACACCATGCTCAAGCTGCTTCATGCGCTGGGTGTGAAGCTTTCTGCTTCCCCCGTCCACTCATGAACCAATCGCTGCGCGCCCGCACCGCGCCGCTCTTGGGCCTATTCTGGGGTGCAAGCACGCGCTGACGCCAACGGTGCTATATTGCGGTTCATGCAAAACGTCTGCGCTTACCTGCTACTAGGCCCCGGTTACCACGGGTCGGCTGGCTAACGCACGCCTTTTTGCACAACGGCCCGTATGCACCCGCAGCGGGCCGTTGGTGTTTTTGGGGGCTGCGGGCAACCTTAGATTGCGGCAAAAACCCGCTTGGAGCACTCACATGACCGACAAACTCATCATATTCGACACCACCTTGCGCGACGGCGAGCAGTCGCCCGGGGCCTCCATGACCAAGGACGAAAAGCTGCGCATCGCGCGCCAGCTCGAGCGGCTGCGCGTCGATGTGATCGAGGCCGGCTTTGCCGCCAGCTCCAACGGTGATTTCGAGGCCGTCAAGTCGATTGCCGACCACATCAAAGATTCCACCGTCTGTTCGCTGGCGCGCGCCAACGAGCGCGACATCGAGCGCTCGGCCGAGGCGCTCAAGGGGGCCAACAGCGCCCGCATCCACACCTTCATCGCCACCAGCGAGCTGCACATGGAGAAAAAGCTGCGCATGACGCGCGAGCAGGTGCTGGAGCAGGCGCGCATGGCGGTGCGGCTGGCGCGCAAGCTCTGCCCTGACGTCGAGTTCAGCCCCGAAGACGGCTACCGCAGCGACCCGGACTTCCTGTGCCGGGTGATCGAAGCGGTGATCGCCGAAGGCGCGCGCACCATCAACATCCCCGACACGGTGGGCTACGCGGTGCCCGAGCTGTACGGCAACTTCATCAAAACGCTGCGCGAGCGCGTGCCCAATTCGGACCAGGCGATCTGGAGCGTGCATTGCCACAACGATCTGGGCATGGCGGTGGCCAATTCGCTCGCCGGGGTCAAGATTGGTGGTGCGCGCCAAGTCGAGTGCACCATCAACGGCTTGGGTGAGCGCGCCGGCAACTGTTCGCTGGAAGAAATCGTGATGGCGGTGAAAACCCGGCGCGACTACTTTGGGCTGGAGGTGGGCATCGACACCACCCAGATCGTGCCGGCCAGCCGCATGGTGAGCCAGACCACCGGCTTCGTGGTGCAGCCCAACAAGGCGGTGGTGGGGGCCAACGCCTTTGCCCACGCCAGCGGCATCCACCAAGACGGCGTGCTCAAGGCGCGCGACACCTACGAGATCATGCGCGCCGAAGACGTGGGCTGGGCCGCCAACAAGATCGTGCTGGGCAAGCTGAGCGGGCGCAATGCCTTCAAGCAGCGGCTGGATGATTTGGGCATCGACTTGGAAAGCGAAGGCGAGCTCAACGCCGCCTTTGCCAAGTTCAAAGAGCTGGCCGACCGCAAATCCGAAATTTTTGACGAAGACATACTGGCGCTGGTGAGCGACGAGAGCGTGACGCCCATGCGCGAGCACTATGGCCTAGTCTCGCTGGCGCAACACAGCGAAACCGGCGAGCGGCCCCATGCGCGGGTGGTGTTCACGGTGGGCGGCAAAGAGTACAGCACGCAGGCCGATGGCAATGGCCCGGTGGATGCCTCGCTCAAAGCGATCGAGAGCCACGTGAAAAGCGGGGCCGAGTTGCAACTGTATTCTGTCAACGCCATCACCAGCGGCTCGACCGAGAGCCAGGGCGAGGTCACGGTGCGGCTGCAGCATGGCGGCCGGGTGGTCAACGGCGTGGGCTCCGACCCGGACATCGTGGTGGCATCGGCCAAGGCCTACCTGAGCGCGCTGACCAAGCTGCACAGCAAGTCGGAGCGGGTGGCGGCGCAGGGCTGGCCGGTCTGATGGGTGCGTGGGGGGCGGGTTGGAGGTCAAGGGTTTACCCTGGTTGCGTTTACCAAGTTATGTGATATTGGCTTAAAAAAGAAGCACAAGCCCATGAGGGGTTTCGGTATTTTGATTTTTCCTTCTATACTCGCGACCTTGTTCGCCAGTTTCTAGAAGGACCCATCATGAATCGAAACCGCTTGTTGGGGGCGCCGCGTTCTGGCTTGGCGGCGGCGCTGCTGCTGGCCGGGTCGGTGCTGTGGGTGCCCCTGCACGCCCAAGGCAGTTTTGCGGCCAAGCAACGCGTGGCGGCGCCGGGGGTGGGGGTGCAAGGGGTGCAAGGGGTGCGCCAGCCCCCCACGGCGGCAGCGCGCTTGCCCTTGGCCGACGCCCAGCCCCAGCGCGCCAGCGCGCCCGAGCCGGGCCTGCGCTTTGCGGCCAAGGTGCAAGTGGCCTCTGACGCCATGCTCGAACAAGCGCGCCAGCGCCAGGCCCGTGAAGCCGCGCCGCGCGCCGTGCTGGCCGCCGCACCGGCTGCTGCACCCGCACCCGCTGCAGCACCGGTGCTGCAAGCGCAAGCGCCCGGGATGCGTTCGGCCACCATGCAGGCCGAGCGCTTGGGATTGCGCGTGCCGGACGATCCGCTCGAGCTCGACTCCGGCGTGGCGCTGCTGGTGGATGCCAACACAGGCGAAATTTTGCTCGGCAAAAACGACACCGTGGTGCTGCCGATCGCCTCCATCACCAAGCTCATGACCGCCATTTTGGTGGTGGATGCGGGGCTGGACCTCAACCAAATCATCACCATCACGCAGGCCGACGTGGACCGGCTGCGCGGCAGCAGCTCGCGCTTGCCGGTGGGGGCGCAGCTCACACGCGGGCAGGCCTTGCACCTGTCGCTGATGTCGAGCGAGAACCGCGCTGCCCACGCGCTGGCGCGCACCTTCCCCGGTGGGGTGCCGCAATTTGTGCGCCAGATGAACCTCAAGGCCGTCGAGCTGGGCATGCACGACACCCACTTTGCCGACCCCACCGGTTTGTCGGGCGGCAACCGTTCCAGCGCGCGCGATCTGGCCATGCTCACCGCCGCCAGCTCGCACCGCCCGCTGGTGCGCGAGCTGTCGGTCTCGCCGCAGTACCAGTTGGCGCTGGGGCGGCGCGTGCTCACCTACCGCAACAGCAACATGCTGGTGCGCGAAGGCGACTGGGAGATCAATCTGCAAAAAACCGGCTTCATCCGCGAGGCCGGGCGCACGCTGGTGATGCAAGCCGATGTGTCGGGGCGCTCCCTGATCGTGGTGCTGCTGGGTGCCAGCGGCAGCCACGCACGCGCGGCCGATGCCGAGCGCTTGCGCCGGTGGGCCTTGCGCAGCTTGTTTTCGGCGGGCCCACGGCCCACCGACGCCGTATCGGCCGGCGAGCGCAGCCGCGAGGCGCTGCGGCAGCCGGGTTGAGCGCGCAAAGGCCTCAGGGTGCTTTAGGCCGGGCCAAGCTCTGCGCTCCAGCCCAGCGCCAGGCTGATCTGTTCGGCGGTGTTGCGCAATTTGGGCAGCCAGCTTTCCTCTAGCCGGTCGGCCGGGGCCGAGATCGACAAGCCAGCCACCAAGCGGCCTTGGTCGTCGTAAATGCCGGCGGCCATGCAGCGCACGCCAATTTCCAGTTCCTCGTTGTCGCGCGCCACGCCGTGGCGGCGGCACAGCGCCAGTTCGCGCTCGAGCGCCGCCAACTGGGTGATGCTGTTGCGGGTTTGGCCCATCAGGCCGGTGCGGCTGGCGTAGGCGCGCAGGCGCTGCGGCTCGTCGGCGGCTAGGAACAGCTTGCCGACCGAGGTCAGGTGCAATGGCGCACGGCCGCCAATGGCGCGCACCACCTGCATGCCGGAGCGTTCGCTGAAAGCGCGCTCCACGTAGATGATCTCGTCGCCTTGGCGCACGCTCAGGTTGACCGGTTGCTGGATTTGTTTGTGCAGCTCGCGCATGGGCAGCAGCGCGGCGTCGCGCACGCTCAGGCGCCCCTTGACCAGGTTGCCGAGTTCGAGCAGGCGCATGCCGAGCCGGTAGGCCCCGGGTGCGGGCCGTTCGACAAAGCGCCCCAGCGCCAGATCGTTGAGGATGCGGTGCGCGGTGGACGGGTGCAAGCCGGTGCGCTCACTGATGTCCTTGAGCGCGACCGGCTCTTCGTGCTGGGCCAACACCTCCAGCAAATCAAACATGCGTTCGAGCACCTGCACGCTGGGCTTGGGTGGGGCGATGGGGAGCGGCGCTTGGAGCGGGATGCGGTTCATAAAATAGGGCCTTTGGGCGATTGCCTTGCTGCGCTATTTTATCTGGTGAAATTTATTCGCCGCTGCGCTCTGCGGGCTGCCAGTGCCCGTCGAGCAAAAGCTGGTGCGGTTGAAAGCGGTTTTTGTAGCTCATCTTGGGGCTGGACTCGATCCAGTAGCCCAGGTAGAGGTAGCGCAGGCCCAGCAGACGCGCCTGCTCGATCTGCCACAGCACGCTGTAGACGCCATAAGCGGCGCTGGGTTCGGGGTCGTAGAAGGTGTAAACGGCCGAGAGCCCGTCTTCGATCGCGTCCAAGATCGAGACCATGCGCAACACCTCGGCGCCGCCGCCCGCTGGAGCGGGTTCGGTGAACTCTACCAGGCGCGAATCGGCCCGGCTTTGCAGCAGGAACTGCCGGTACTGCTCGAGGTCGTCTTGGTCCATGCCGCCGCCCGGGTGGCGCTGGCGCTGGTAGCGCAAATACAGCTCGTAATGCGCGGGCCTGAAGCCCAGCGTGAGCACGTGCGCCTGCAAATGGGCGTGGCGCTTCCAGGCGCGGCGCTGGCTGCGGCTGGGCACAAAGGCCTGCGCATCGACGCGCAGCGGGATGCAGGCCTGGCAGCCGTCGCAATGCGGCCGGTAGGTGAACAGGCCGCTGCGCCTAAACCCTTGGGCCACCAGTTGCGCGTAGGTGTCGCCCCGTACCAGGTGGCTGGGCGAGGCCACCAGGGAGCGCGCCGTGCGCTCGTTGAGGTAGCTGCACGGGTAGGCCGCCGTGGCATAGAACTGCACGGCTTGCAAGGGGAGTTCTTGCGGGTGCGTCATGGCGGTGGGTGGCTGCTGGGGCTGGGCTCGAACAGGGCCTGCCAGTGTAGGGGATCAAACTGCCACGGTGGGGCGGGCGCAGCAAGGGCCGGCTGCACGAGCTGCAAAAATTCGCTGCGCGGCAGGGTGCGGGCGCCGAGCGAGGCTAGGTGCGCGGTGTCTTGCTGGCAGTCGATCAGCGGCACCTGCCAGGCGCGGGCACAGGCCACCAGCGCCGCCAGCGCGATTTTGGAGGCGTTGGGGCGGCGGCTGAACATGGATTCGCCAAACACCATGCGTCCCAGGTTGACGCAGTACAGGGCGCCGGCGAGTTCGCCATCCCACCAGGTTTCGACGCTGTGCACCGCGCCAGCCCGGTGCCAGGCCAGGTAGGCCTCGATCATGGGTGGGACGATCCAACTGCCGCGCTGGCCCGCTCGTGGCACCCCGGCACAGGCGCGCAGCACGTGCTCGAAGGCGCTGTCGATGCGGATTTCGATGCGGCCCTGGCGCAGCCCGCGCCGCAGCTCTTTGCGCAGCGAGGGGTGCAGCCGAAAATCAGCCGGGCGCAGCACCATGCGCGGGTCCGGGCTCCACCAGAGTATGGGTTGCTCGCCGCTGAACCAGGGAAAGATGCCGCTGGCGTAGGCGCGCTCTAGGCTGGCGCAATCGAGCGCGCCCCCGGCGGCGAGCAGGCCGGGAATGGGGTCGCCCGCGCCCCAAGCTTGCTCCACGGGCGGAAAAGGCTGGCCGGGTTGCAGCCAGGGCAGGGCGGGGCGCGGGCCGGGCGGGTGGCTCATGGGTTTGCGCTGGGTTTGGTGTCGGGCTTGGCCCCGCGCTCGGCCCCGCGCTCGGCCCAAGTATCGCACCAAGCCGCCACGCGGCACTGGTCACACAGCGGCTGGCGAGCTTTGCAAACATAGCGCCCATGCAAGATCAGCCAGTGGTGCGCGTGGCGCAAATACGCCGGCGGAATGCGCGCCAGCAAACCCTGCTCCACTTGCAAGGGCGTGCGCCCCGGTGCCAGCCCGGTGCGGTTGGCGAGCCGGAACACGTGCGTATCCACCGCCAGCGTGGGTTCGCCAAACGCCTCGTTGAGCACCACGTTGGCGGTTTTGCGCCCGACGCCGGGCAGGGCTTCGAGTTCGGCGCGGGTGCGCGGCACCTGCCCGCCGTGGCGCTCGATCAGCATCTGGCAGCTTTGCAGCAGGTGCCGCGCCTTGCTGCGGTACAGCCCAATCGACTGGATGTGCGCTTGCAGCCCTTCGAGCCCCAGCGCCAGCATCTGCGCCGGGGTGGCGGCGACGGCAAACAGGGTGCGGGTGGCGCGGTTTACGCTCACGTCGGTGGCCTGCGCGCTCAGCAGCACCGCGCACAGCAGCTCGAAGTCGCTCTTATACTCCAGCTCGGTTTTGGGCTCGGGCTTGGCCGCCGCCAGTGCGGCAAAGAACGGCTCGATGTGTTCTGGTTTCATGGCTAGGGATTTTCACCCATGAGCGCTCCCACTGCGATTCGTTTTGCCGATCGGCTCTCAAACGTCGAGACATCGGCCATCCGCGAACTGTTCAAACTGCTCGGGCAGCCGGGCATCATCAGCTTTGCCGGAGGCTTCCCCGACGCGGCGCTGTTCGACGTCGAGGGCATCCGCGCCGCCAGCGAACGCGCCTTGCAGCACGACCCGGCCGCCGCCTTGCAGTACGGGGCCACCGAGGGCTACCCGCCGCTGCGCGAGCAACTGGCCGCGCTGATGGCGGGCAAGGGGGTGGCGGGGCTGGCACCCGAGCAACTCATCGTCACCACCGGCAGCCAGCAGGCGCTGGACCTGATCGGCAAGACGCTGATCTCGCCCGGCGACAAGGTGATCGTCGAAGGGCCGACTTTTCTGGCCACGATCCAGTGCTTTCGCCTCTATGGCGCGGAGCTGATTTCGGCCCCGATCGACGGCGACGGGGTGGACGTGCAGCGGCTGGAGGCGTTGATCGCCCAACACCGGCCCAAATTCGTCTATCTGGTGCCCACCTTTGGCAACCCCAGCGGCGCGCTGCTGAGCCTGGAGCGGCGCCGCCGCGTGCTGGAGCTGGCGCTGCGCACCCAGACCCTGATCGTAGAAGACGACCCCTACGGCGACCTGTATTTTGACGCCGCTCCACCGCCGAGCCTGCTGGCCTTGAGCGCGGAGCTGCCGGGCAGCCGCGACTGCCTGGTGCACTGCGGCTCGCTGAGCAAGGTGCTCAGCCCGGGGCTGCGCATCGGCTGGCTGGTGGCACCGCCCGAGCTGCTGGCCAAGGCGGTGATGTGCAAGCAGTTCAGCGACGCCCACACCAGCACCTTCGCCCAGGCCACGGCGGCGCAGTACCTGCAAGGCGGCCGCTTGGGTGCCACGCTGGAGCGGGTGCGCCAGGTGTATGCCGAACGCGCGCAAGCCATGGGGGCTGCCTTGCGCAGCGAGCTGGGGGCGGCGCTTGGTTTTGTGCCGCCGCAAGGCGGCTTGTTTATTTGGGCGCGCCTGACCGGCGTGGGCCGCAGCGGGGCCGGCACGGCACTGGCCGACGGCCACGAACTGGCGCAGCGCGCCATCGCCCAGGGCGTGGCTTTTGTGCCGGGGCGGCCCTTTTACGCCAGCGCACCCGACCCGGCCACGCTGCGCCTGAGCTTTGCCACCGTGGGCGTGGAGCGCATCCGCGAAGGGGTGGCGCGGCTGGCGCGGGCGCTCTGAGGCGCTAGAACACCCGCACCGCCCACAGCCGCAGCCGCATCCCTGTGCCGGTGGTGAAGCCCACGGTGGGGTGGTGCACACGGCCTTGGGCGTCGATCACCATGAAGGCCGGCACCGAGCGCTGGCCCAGCGCCTGCGCCAGTTCGCCGCGTGCGTCGATCACGCTGTGCCAAGGCAGGCCGCGTTGCTGCTGGTAACGCTGCACCTGCGCGGCGGGGCCCGATTGCATGGCGACCGTGAGCAGCGGCCAGTCTTGCCCTAGGCGCGTCACGCTGCCTTCCATGGTGCGGCAAATCGGGCACCACTCGGCCCAGACGTAGAGCGCCACCGGTTGCCCCGGGTGGTGCAGCCGCAGCACATCCAGCGCCTGCTGCAAGCTGCCGTTTTGGGTTTGGCCCGTGGGCAGCAGCCATTGCACCGGCTGCTGCAGGTCGAGCTGGGCCGGCACCGCGCGCGTCTGCCAGGCTTGCACACCAAAAAACACCGCCAGCAGCAGCGCCACGGTGAACAGGTGCGAGCGCCAGCGCGAGCGCCAAGTGGGTTTGGAGGGTGGGGTTTGGGGATCGGACACGGCACGGTTGGGGGTGATTCAAGCCTGCAATGATACCCCTAGGGGGTGCAAGCCACCCTACGGCGGAGACGATATACTTTTGTTGCTCGACTACTCCCCCCACACACACACAATGCAAGGCCGTGCCATGAAGCCGATCCAGCTCTTCGACCCCGCTTCCTGCACCTACACCTACGTGTTGTTTGACCCTGCCTCGCGCGCGGCGCTGATCATTGATCCGGTGCAAGAACAGATCGAGCGCGATCTGGCCACCCTGCATGACTACGGCCTCAATCTGATCTGGGCCGTCGAGACCCATGCGCATGCCGACCACATCACCAGCGCGGGCCAGTTGGCCGAGCTGGCCGGTGCCCGCATGGCGGCGCCGGCAGGTTGTGGCATCGGGACCGCAGGCACGCAGTTGGCGCACGGCGACGTGCTGCGTTTCGGTGCCGAAACCCTGCTGGCTTTGCACACGCCGGGGCATACCGCAGGCAGCATGAGCTATGTCTGGCGCGAACACGTGTTCACCGGAGACACCTTGCTCATCAACGGTTGCGGCCGCACCGATTTCCAGTCCGGCAGCGCCAACGCCCTCTACCACAGCCTGACCCAGGTGCTGTTTGCGCTGCCCGACGGCACCACGGTCTGGCCGGGGCACGATTACCAAGGCCGCAGCCATTCCACCATCGCCCAAGAAAAGACGGGCAATGCACGGGTGGCGGGCAAGACCGAGGCCGAGTTCGTGGCCATCATGGAGGGTCTGAACCTGCCCAAGCCCCGGCGCATCGACGAAGCGGTGCCGGCCAACCTGAACTCCGGCATCCGGCAAGATGCCGATGGCGCGCTGCTGATGCAAGCGCGTCCGCCCGCTCCAGCCCACTTGGGCACTTACGCCGGCGATGTGTCGCCCCAACTGGCTTGGCAATGGGTGCAGGCCGGGGAGGCGGTGCTGGTGGACGTGCGCACCGATGCCGAGCGCGAGTGGGTGGGTTTTGTGCCCGGCGCCCAGCCCGTGGCATGGAAACAGTGGCCCGGCATGGCCCCAAACCCGCAGTTTGACGCCGCCATCCGGCAGGCCGCCGCCGGGGGGCACAAGCTGGTGCTGCTGTGCCGCAGTGGGGTGCGCTCCATCGTCGCGGCCCAGCGCGCCACCGAGCTGGGACTGACGGCCTACAATATCCTCGAAGGCTTTGAGGGCGATTTGGATGCCCAGGCGCAGCGCGGGCGCAAAGGCGGCTGGCGCCAGCATGGCTTGCCTTGGCGACAAAACTGAGCGCTTGTGAATACCTGAAAAAGCTCTGCCATCAGCACGCGTGGCATTCACCAATAAAAGGAGTTACGCCTTGACCGCACCGACCAAATACCTGCTCGACGAAAGCCAGCTGCCGCGCGCCTGGTACAACATCCAGGCCGATCTGCCGCAGCCCGCGCCCGCGGTGCTGCACCCGGGCACCTTGCAGCCGATCGGGCCGGACGATCTGGCGCCGCTGTTTCCGCTGGAGTTGATCAAGCAAGAGGTGAGCACCGAGCGCGAGATCGAAATCCCCGAGCCGGTGCGCGACATCTACCGCCTCTGGCGCCCGGCCCCGCTGTACCGGGCGCACCGGCTGGAGCGCGCGCTGGGCACCCCGGCCAAGATCTTCTACAAATACGAGGGCGTGAGCCCCGCCGGCAGCCACAAGCCCAACACCGCCATCCCGCAGGCGTTTTACAACCAGCAGGCCGGCGTCAAGCGCCTAACGACCGAGACTGGCGCCGGCCAGTGGGGCACGTCGCTGGCCTTTGCCGGCAGCCTGTTTGATTTGGAAGTGCTGGTGTTCCAGGTGCGCGTGTCCTACGAGCAAAAACCCTATCGCCGCGCCGTGATGGAGACCTACGGCGCACGCTGCGTGGCTTCGCCCTCGGCCGAGACCGTCTATGGCCGCAGCGTGCTGGCGCAGCGCCCCGATCACCCCGGCAGCCTCGGGATTGCGATTTCCGAAGCGGTGGAACTGGCGGTGCAACGCGAGGACACCAAGTACGCGCTCGGCTCGGTGCTCAACCACGTGCTGCTGCACCAGACCGTGATCGGGCTGGAAGCGATGCAGCAGTTGCAGATGGCCGACGCCTGGCCCGATGTGGTGGTGGGCTGCACCGGGGGCGGCTCGAACTTTGCTGGCCTCGCTTTTCCGTTCATGGGCGACGCGCTGCGCGGCGGCCGCAAGGCGCGCATCGTGGCGGTGGAGCCGGCGGCCTGCCCGTCGCTCACGCGCGGCCGCTACGCCTACGACTTTGGCGACACCGGGCACCTGACGCCCCTGACCAAGATGCACACCTTGGGCAGCACCTTCACGCCGCCCGGTTTTCATGCCGGGGGCTTGCGCTACCACGGCATGGCGCCGCTGGTGAGCCACTGCAAAGAGCTGGGTTTGCTCGAAGCCGTGGCCTACACCCAAGGCGAGTGCTTTGCCGCCGGGGTGGCGTTTGCGCGTGCCGAAGGCATCGTGCCCGCGCCCGAGGCCAACCACGCCGTCAAGGGCGCGATCGAGGAGGCGCTGCGCTGCAAGCGCGAGGGCCGCAGCGAGACGATTTTGTTTGGCCTGTGCGGCCACGGCCACTTCGACATGGCCTCGTACCAGAAGTACTTTGCCGGCGAGCTCAAGGACGAAGCCTACGACGAGCAGGAGCTCGCCTTGGCGCTGGCCGGGTTGCCCAGCGTACCCGGGACTGGGGTTTAAGGTTTAGGGCCGCACGACTTCGAGCAGGCGCTCGAGCCCGCCCTGGTTGATCGCCACGTGCGCCTGCGTGCGCACCACCGGCTTGGCCTGAAAAGCCACCGATAGCCCGGCGGCGGCCATCATGGGCAGGTCGTTGGCGCCGTCGCCCACGGCGATGCACTGCGCCGGCTCCAAGCCCAGCAGGCTGGCGACCTCGAGCAGGGTGCGGCGCTTTTCGGCGCCGTCGCAGATGTCGCCCCAGCACTGGGGCAGCAAGCGCCCGGTGAGGGCGCCGCAGTGCGGGCCGCTGCGCAGTTCGAGCACGTTGGCGCGCACGAAGTCGATGCCCAACTCGGCGCGCACGCGCTCGGCAAAAAAAGTGAAGCCCCCCGAGACCAGCAGCGTTTTGAGCCCGGCGGCGCGGCAGGCGGCCACGAGCTCGGCGGCACCGGGGTTGAGGCGCAGCCGCTCGGTATAGACGCGCTCCATATCGGCCACGGTCACGCCCTCGAGCAGCGCCACGCGCCGGCGCAGGCTGTGTTTGAAGTCGGTGATCTCGCCGCGCATGGCGGCTTCGGTGATGGCCGCCACCTCGGCCTTGCGGCCCACGGCGTCGGCGATCTCGTCCACGCACTCGATGTTGATCAGCGTCGAGTCCATGTCGAAGGCGATCAGTTCGAAATCGCGCAGGCGCAGCGGCGGGGCAAAACCTTGGACGACAAGGCCGGGGGCGAATTCGGTGGGGGCGGTCATGGATGAATGATTGTGAATCGAATCGAAGGGAATGTCACGCATCAAACCAGTTGGCCACCTGCAAGCCCGGCACACGCCCGAATTCGCGCGTGTTGCGCGTGACCAGGGTGAGGCCATGCGCCAAGGCGATGCCAGCGATGAGGGTGTCGATGGGGCCGATGGGGCTGCCTTGGGTTTCGAGCTGGGCGCGGGTGCGGGCGGCCTGTTCGGCGCTTTGGGCGTCAAAGGGGTGAGATTGGAAGCGGTTTTGCACGGCCTCCAGCTTGAGCAGTTGGGTGTTGGGGTGGGCCGATTTGTAGGCACCGCTGAGCAGTTCCCAGAGCACGGGGGTGCACAGGCGGATGTCGGTATCGCGTTGTTGCGCCATGTGCTGGCGCACGGCACCCTGGTCTTTGAAAAAATAAATCAGGATGTTGGTGTCGAGCAGGTAGGGCATGGTGCGTGTTCACCAGCTTTGTCGGGGCAGGTCGGGCACTTGGCTGGCGCGCAGGGCTTCGAGCGTGGGGAAGTCGTCGTCGCCCTCGGTGCCGAGGGCGTCGAGCTCGGCGTAGAAGGCGGCCCAGTCGTTGTGTTGGCGGCGCTTTTCGGCGGCCGCAAACTGGGCGAACCATTGACTGAGCGAGAGTTGCTGGCGCGCCGCCGCCGCGCGCGCCGCTTGCAGGGCTTGGTCTTCTAGGTAAATGGTGACTTGGGCCATGCTGCACTCCGAATCAAAAAACCATGGTCGAAATTATAAGTGTTGGCCACTTATACGCTAGGGGTCTGAGACACGGCCAGCGGCGGCCCGAGCGCGCGCAGCACGTCGCGCACCAGTTGCGCCCGGTCTTTGGCTTCGGGCAGGGCGCGTTCGATGCGCAGCTTGTCGTTGCCGGCCAGTTTGATGTGGCGGTTTTTTTGCACCAGTTCGATGATGCGCTGCGGCTCGATGGGCGGGTTGGGCTTGAAACTGATCAGGATCAGGCCCGGTGTGGCATCGACTTTTTGCACGCCGTAGGGGGCGGCGAGCACGCGCAGGCGGTGCACGTCGATCAGGGTCTGGGTGGGCGCGGGCAGCTTGCCGAAGCGGTCCACGATTTCTTCGAGCAGGGTGTCGATCTGCGCGCTGGTCTTGGCGCTGGCGAGCTTTTTGTACAGGCTCAGGCGCAGGTGCACGTCGCCGCAGTAGTCGTTGGGCAGCAGGGCCGGGGCGTGCAGGTTGATGTCGGTGGTGGCGCCCAGGGGGCTGAGCAGGTCGGGTTCGCGCCCGGCCTTGAGCGCATCGACGGCTTCGGCCAGCATCTCGTGGTAGAGCTGAAAACCGACTTCGAGCATGTTGCCGCTCTGGTTTTCGCCCAGCACCTCGCCCGCGCCACGGATTTCGAGGTCGTGCATGGCGAGGTAAAAACCGCTGCCCAGCGCCTCCATCTGCCCGATGGCTTCCAGCCGCTGCTGCGCCGCTTTGCTTAAGCTGTCGATCTCGGGCACCATCAGGTAGGCGTAGGCTTGGTGGTGGCTGCGCCCGACGCGGCCGCGCAACTGGTGCAACTGCGCCAGCCCAAACTTGTCGGCGCGGCTGATGAGGATGGTGTTGGCGCTGGGCACGTCGATGCCGGTTTCGATGATGGTCGAGCACAGCAGCAGGTTGTGGCGCTGGGCCACGAAGTCGCGCATCACGCGCTCGAGTTCGCGTTCGGGCATCTGGCCGTGGGCGATGGCGATGCGCGCCTCGGGCAGCAGCTCGGCCAGTTGGCTGCGGCGGTTTTCGATGGTTTCGACTTCGTTGTGCAAAAAATAGACCTGCCCGCCGCGCATCAGCTCGCGCAGCACCGCTTCGCGGATCACGCCCTTGCCCTCGTTTCGCACAAAGGTTTTGATGGACAGGCGGCGCTGCGGCGCGGTGGCGATCACGCTCAGGTCGCGCAGCCCTTCCAGCGCCAGCCCGAGGGTGCGCGGGATCGGGGTGGCGGTGAGGGTGAGCACATCGACTTCGGCGCGCAGCGCTTTCATGGCCTCTTTGTGGCGCACGCCGAAGCGGTGTTCCTCGTCGATGATGAGCAGGCCGAGGTTTTTGAACTGGGTTTTTTCGCTCAAGAGCTTGTGCGTGCCGACCACGATGTCCACCGTGCCGGCGCGGATGCCTTGCAGGGCGGCGCTGATTTCGCGCGCGCTGCGAAAGCGGCTCATTTCGGCGATTTTTACCGGCCAGTTGGAAAAGCGGTCTTGCAGCGTTTGGTAGTGCTGCTCGGCCAGCAGGGTGGTGGGGGCCAAAAAGGCGACTTGTTTGCCGCCGCTGACGGCCACGAAGGCGGCGCGCAGGGCGACTTCGGTCTTGCCAAAGCCGACGTCGCCGCAGACCAGCCGGTCCATCGGGCGCGGGCTGATGAGGTCCTGGATGACGGCGTGGATGGCGGCTTTTTGGTCGGGCGTTTCTTCGAAGCCAAAGTCGTTGGCGAAGGCCTCGTAGTCTTGCGCCGGAAAGCGAAAGGCGTGGCCCTCGCGCGCGGCGCGGCGGGCGTAGAGGTTGAGCAGCTCGGCGGCGGCGTCGCGCACCTGTTCGGCGGCCTTGCGCCGGGCCTTGTCCCACTGGCCGGAACCCAAGCGGTGCAGCGGCGCTTCGTCGGCGCTCACGCCGGTGTAGCGGCTGATGAGCTGCAACTGGCTCACCGGCACGTAGAGCACCGCTGCGCTGGCGTATTCGAGGTGCAAAAACTCTTGCAGCGCGGGGCTGCCGTCGGCCGTTTTTTCGCCCAGATCGAGGTTGACCAGGCCCCGGTAGCGGCCGATGCCGTGCTGGCTGTGCACCACGGGGTCGCCGAGTTGGAGTTCGCTCAGGTCTTTGATCAGCGCTTCGACGTCGCTGACCTGCTCCTGTTTTTTGCGCCGCCGCGTGCCGGGTGCGGTGGCAAAGAGCTCGGTCTCGGTGACGAAGTCGATGCCGGTGGGTAGCCAGGCAAAGCCGCTGGCCAGCGCGGCGGTGGCCAGGCCGACGGGGGCCGGGCTGGTTTGGAAGGCGGCCAGCGAGTCGAACAGCGGCGGATTCAGGCCGCTGGCGCGCAGGAAGTCGAGCAGGCTGGCGCGCCGGCCCTCGCTCTCGGCCAGCAGCAGGGCGCGCCGGGGGCTGTGCTTTAGCAGCCTGTCGGACCTAGGGATAGTCGGCTGCAAATCGACCGCAGCGGCCCATTTTGCACCGTCTTCTGGCCCCATAGCCGGGCTATGGGGCGGCGAACCCGGCGCAAACTGTTCTCGCTGGGGCCGATTTTCGCTCTCGACGCCCCAAGTCCGACAGGCTGCCAGATGGGCCTTGAGGCGCTCCAGCGGGTCGGTGGCGGCGCGCTGGGCCGCGAGGTCGGGCAGGGTCTGCGCCCAGGCGCTGCTCGGGTCTGGCTGCTCAGATTCCTTGGCCGGTCGCAGCGCCAGTTGCGCCAGCGCCTTGGCCGCCACATAAAAGCCTTCGGCGTCGAGGAACAGCAGTTCGGGCGGCAGCGGTGGGCGCTCCGGGTCGCCAAGGGCGAGGCGGTAGCGCTCGCGCGTGTCGAGCGCAAAGCGCTGGAAGGCGGGTTCGAGCTCGCCGTGCAGCACCAGCGTGGTGGCGCTGCCGAGGTAATCGAACACGGTGGCGGTGGCGTCGAAAAACAGCGGCAGGTAGTACTCGATGCCGGCGCTGGCCACGCCGTTGCCCATGTCTTTGTAGAGGCGGCTGCGGCTCGGGTCGCCTTCGAGCAGTTCGCGCCAGCGCGCACGAAACTGGCTGCGTGCGGCTTCGTCGAGCGGAAACTCGCGCCCCGGCAGCAGCCGCACCTCGGGCACCGGGTGCAGGCTGCGCTGGGTGTCGGGGTCGAAGGTGCGGATGGAGTCGATCTCGTCGTCGAACAGGTCGATGCGGTAGGGCAGCGCAGAGCCCATCGGAAACAGGTCGATCAGGCTGCCGCGCACCGCGTATTCGCCCGGGCCGACGACCTGGCTCACGTGCTGGTAGCCAGCCAGCGTGAGCTGGGCTTTGAGGCGGGCCGCGTCGAGCTGTTGTTGCAGCTTGAATTCGAAACTGTAGGCGGCCAGAAAGGCCGGTGGCGCGAGCCGGTAGAGCGCGGTGGTGGCGGGGATGAGCACCACGTCGGCCCCGAGTGCGCGGTCGCGCTGCACGATGCGCCAGAGCGTGGCCAGGCGCTCCGAGATCAAGTCCTGGTGTGGCGAGAAGCTGTCGTAGGGCAGGGTTTCCCAGTCCGGGAACAGGGCGCAGCGCAGGCCGGGCGCGAAGAAGGGGATTTCGTCGAGCAGGCGCTGGGCGTCGGCGGCGTCGGCGCAGACCACGGCGGTGAGCCGGCCAGCGCGGCGCTCGCGCTCGGCCAGTTGCGCCAGCAGCAAGGCGTCGGCGCTGCCTATGGGGCGCGGCAACTGCAAGCGCTTGCCGGGGCTCAGGGGGGGCAGGTGCATGGTGGGCGGGCGGGTTGGGTAGGGGGGGCCCGCAAGGGGTTCAAAAAGGGGGGCGCAAAAGGCGCAAAAAAAGCGGCAGGGCAATAGCCCAGCGGCTGATTCTAAAATCACACACCGTGACCCATCCCACTGCAAACAAAATACCTGCAATCCCCGCCCCTTGGGGCTGCGTGGCCGACGGGGCCCCGGCGCGCTGCTACGCCCTCATCACCAGCGCGGGCAACGGCAGCCGGGCCGTGCGCCCCGCCGATCCGGCCGCGCCCAAGCAGTACCAACGGCTGGCCGGCCAGCGCGTGATCGAGCACACGCTGGCGGCCTTTCTGGCGCTGCCGCACTGGGCCGGGGTGGCGGTGGTGGTGGCACCCGGCGACGACGCCTACCAGAGCAGCGACGCACGGGTGCGCGTCTGGCCGGTGGGCGGCGCGGTGCGCGCCCAAACCGTGCACAACGGCTTGCAGCAACTGGCCGCCGCCGGGGCCCGCGACAGCGATTGGGTGCTGGTGCACGACGCCGCGCGCTGCCTGATCGAACCCGCGCAGATCGAGCGCCTGCTCGCGGCCTGCTGGGACGACCCGGTCGGCGGCCTGCTGGCGCTGCCGCTGCCCGATACGCTCAAGTCCGCCACAGCCGCCACAGCCGCTACAGCCGCCATGCCCCGGGTGGCGGCCACGCTGGAGCGCGACCACAAATGGCTGGCGCAAACGCCGCAGATGTTCAGGCTCGGGGCCCTGCGCGCGGCGCTGGCGGCGCACCAGGGCAGCGGCTATGCCGGCATCACCGACGAAGCCAGCGCCATCGAGCGCAGCGGGGCCCAGCCGCTGCTGGTGCCGGGCAGTGCCAGCAACTTCAAAATCACCTACCCGGCCGACTTCGCGCTGGCCGAGGCGCTGCTGGCGCAGCGGCAGACGCAGCGCCTGGCGCTCCCCGATTCCGCCACAGCCGCCACTCCCACAACAGCCCCCATGAACCCAGCCAGCCCCGCACCGGCCACCCCCGCCCCCAATCCCCTGGCCGGCCTGCGCATCGGCGAAGGCTGGGACATTCACGCGCTGGTGCCGGGGCGGCCGCTGATTTTGGGCGGCATCCACATCCCGCACCCCAGCGGCCTGCTCGGGCACTCCGACGCCGACGCGCTGCTGCACGCCATCACCGACGCGCTGCTGGGCGCGGCCGCGCTGGGCGACATCGGCACACTGTTCCCCGACACCGACGCGCGCTTCGCTGGGGCCGATTCGGCCCAGTTGCTGGCGCAGGCCATGCAGCGCGTAGCCGAACACGGTTACGCCCTGATCAACCTCGATACCACCGTGATCGCCCAAGCCCCCAAGCTGGCCCCCTACAAAGCGGCCATGCAAGCGCGCATCGCTGAGGTGCTGGGCCTGCAGCCGGGCCAAGTCAATGTGAAAGCCAAAACGGCCGAAAAACTCGGGCCGGTGGGGCAGGGTTTGGCGATCGAATGCCGCGCGGTGGCGCTGTTGCAGCGGGTGGCTTGAGGCGCTGCAACAGTCCTCAAGGCTCGGCGGGTGCCTTCGGCAAACGCAGCCGCGCCAGCAGGCCGCCCGCCACGCCGTTGCGCAGTTCCAGCGCGCCGCCCATGAGTTGCAGGGTTTTGTCGGCGATCGCCAGCCCCAAGCCGCTGCCGTTGGCGGCGGTGCGGGCGCTGTCGGCGCGAAAGAAGGGCTCGGTCAGGCGCGGCAGCAGCGGTGGCGGCACGCCCGGGCCTTGGTCGGCCAGTTGCAGCGTCAGCGTGCCGGACGGGCTGGGTGGGGCGCTGATCTGCAGCCGTAGCAAGCCATCGGGGCTGCGGCCGTAGCGCGAGGCGTTTTGCAGCAGGTTGTCGAGCACACGGCGCAGCTCCACCGGGTCGGCCAGCACGCACAGGCCGGGCGGCACATCCAGGGTCACCGCGCAGTCGGGTGCGCCTTGGTAGGGCAGCAGCGCGGTGGCCGTCAGCTCGGCCAGATCGACGGCTTGCAATTGCTGCACCTGATCGACGCGGGCGTAGTCGAGAAACTTGTCGATGATGGCCGCCACCTGGTCGATGTCGGCCGCCATGAGTTGGCGCGTGGTCTCGTCGGGCACGCTGAGCTCGATTTCCAGCCGCAGCCGCGCCAGCGGGGTGCGCAGATCATGCGAAATGCCGGCCAGCATCAAGGTGCGGTCGGCCTCGGCCTTGGCCAGTTGCTCGGCCATGCGGTTAAAGCCGATGTTGACAGCGCGAATCTCGTGCGTGGCCTCGGTTTCATCGAGTCGCGGCCCGCTGAAGTCGCCCGAGCGCACGCGCGCCGTGGCGGCGCTGAGCTGCAGCAGCGGCTGGTTGATCAGGCGTGCAAACAGGGCCGCTCCGAGCAGGGACAAGGCCGCCGCAATGCCGAGCCAAACCAACCAGGTGGCGCCTCCGACTTGCCCCACCCGGGCCGGATCGGCCAGCAGCCAGAAGCGGTCGCCGTCGATATCAAAGCCGATCCACAGGCCGTCAAAGCCGTTGACTTGGCGCGCCACCACCGTCTGCGGCCCGAGCATGAGCGCCAGTTCGGCGCTGATGCGCCGGCTCAAGGGATCGTAGTCGTAGGCCAGGTGGGTGTCGGCGACCTCACGCACCGCGATGCGCAGATTCTCTTGCTGCAGCAAGGTGGTGACCAGCGAAATGCGGGCGATCGGGTCGGCGTGTGCCAGTGCCGCGCGCGTGAGGTTGACCAGTGTGGCCAGTTGTTGGGCGCTTTGCACCGCACGCGGCTCTTCTTCAAGCGTGCGCAGGGTTTGAAACCAGGCCAGCACCGAGCCCAGCAGCAAAGCCGCGAGCAGCAAAAACGTGCGAGCAAACAGGCTGATTCCCATGCCCCCTTTGTTGCGGCGCGGTTCTGCACCGGCTGGCAGATCAGCTGCTGCCATCGGGGATAAACACATAGCCCACGCCCCAGACCGTTTGCAGGTAGCGCGGCGCGCTTGGGTCGGCTTCGATGAGTTTGCGCAGGCGCGAGACCTGCACATCGAGGCTGCGGTCGAAGGGCTCGAACTCGCGCCCTCGCGCCAGTTGCGCCAGCTTGTCGCGCGACAGCGGCTGGCGCGGGTGCCGCACCAAGGCTTTGAGCATGGAAAACTCGCCACTGGTCAGGCCAATGTCGATGCCGTCTTTTTGCAGGGTGCGCTGCCCAAGGTCGAGCACGAAGGGGCCAAACTGCACCACCTCGTGTTCGGTCGAAGGGGCGCCGGGGACTTCGGGGGGCGGGCGGCGGCGCAACACGGCGTGGATGCGCGCCAGCAACTCGCGTGGGTTGAAGGGTTTGCCCAAATAATCGTCGGCCCCGATTTCCAGCCCGACGATGCGGTCCACGTCTTCGCCCTTGGCGGTGAGCATGATGATGGGGGTGCGCAGCCGCCCGGCGCGCAGGCGGCGGCAGATGCTCAAGCCATCCTCGCCCGGCAACATCAGATCGAGCACGATCAGGTCGAAAGTCTCGCGCTGCAGCAGCTTGTCGAGCGCGCGCGCATCGGCCGCCAGCAGCACCTCGAAGCCCTGCTGGCTCAGGTAGCGGTTGAGCAGGTCGCGGATGCGGGCGTCGTCGTCCACGACCACGATGCGGTCGGTGCGGTGCGGCGGCGGTTCCGGGGTGGGGTGGGGCATGGGGTTGGCGTCAGAGCTAAAACAGTGACAACGATTGTGACACTGGGCGGCCCCAAGGGGGTGGGTCATATAGGCCTGAGAAACGCGCCGTTACAGTTGTTGCGCGTGGCTGCAGCCCCAATCGCCATCGGTCGGGGCTGCTGGTGGCACACTGGGGGTGCACCGCGCAAGGAAAAGCGCGCCACGCACTTTGCATGGGTCCGGTATTACAGGAGCAATCCAATGATTTTTCGTCCTATTTTTCTCTCCGCGCAGTTGCGTTATGGGCTGGCGGGCTTGGCGCTGGGCCTCGGCCTGCTGGGCGCTGGTGCTGCTGCGGCGCAGGTTTCGGTCAACCCGGCTGCGCTGCAGCCACTGCCGCACAACGTGGTGCAGCTGAGCGCCACGGCACAACAGCCGGTGCGCCAAGACTGGCTCACCCTAACGCTGGCGCAGCGCGTGCAGGGTGCCGACCCGGCGGCCTTGCAGCGCCAGCTCAGCCAAAGCGTGGAGGCGGCGTTGCGCCAGTTGCGGCCGCAGGTGCGTGCGGGCGAGTTCGAATTGGGCACGGGCCATTTCAGCCTGCAGCCGCGCCACGACCCCGAGGGCCAGATCGTGGGCTGGATCGGCAGCGCCGAGCTGCTGCTGCAAGGGCGCGACGTGGCAGGGCTGGCCACGGCAGCGGCGCAGGTGCGCGGCCTGAACGTGGCGCAGATGGCGTTTACACTCAGCCCGCAGGCGCGCCAGCAGGTCGAGGCCAGCGTGCGCAGCGCCGCCATCGAGCGCTTTCGCGCCAGCGCGCAGCAGGTGGCGCGCGACTTTGGTTTTACCGATTACAGATTGCGCGAAATCGCCATCAGCGATGGCGAGCAGGATTTTTCGCCCCGGCCGCGCCTGATGATGGCCGCCCAAGCCCGCCTGGACGGTGCCGAGGCCGCCCTGCCCGCCGAACCCGGCACGGCGCAGGTGCAGGTCACGGTGACGGGCACGGTGCAATTGCAGTAGCCGGGGCGCTCACTGCGCCGCCCAGCCGCCGTCCATGTTCCAGGCCGCGCCGCGCACATTGGCGGCCGCCGCCGAGCAGAAAAACACCGCCAGCGCGCCCAGTTCCTCGGGCGTGGTGAACTGCAGCGAGGGTTCCTTCTCGCACAGCAGGTGTTTGGTGGCTTCGGCGTTGCTCAAGCCCAGCGCGGCGGCGCGCTCATCGACCTGTTTTTGCACCAGCGGCGTCAGCACCCAGCCGGGGCAGATGGCGTTGCAGGTCACGCCGGTGGTGGCGGTTTCGAGGGCCACCACCTTGGTCAGGCCCACCAGCGCGTGCTTGGAAGCCACGTAGGCCGCTTTGTAGGCCGATGCCACCAGCCCGTGCACCGAGGCCACGTTGATGATGCGGCCCCAGTTGGCCGCCTTCATGGCCGGCAGCGCCAGCCGCGTGGTATGAAAGGCGCTGCTCAGGTTGATGGCCAGCACCGCGTCCCAGCGCTCGGGCGCAAAGTCCTCGATCGGGGCCACGTGCTGGATGCCGGCGTTGTTGACCAACACATCGATGCGGCCAAACTCCGCCGCCGCGGCGCGCAGCATGGCCTCGATCTGCTGCGGTTGGCTCATGTCGGCCCCCTGGTAGCTGACCCGGGCCCCCGGTGCGGCCACGGCGGCCACTTCGGCGCAAGCGGCTTGCGCGTCGCCAAAGCCATTGAGCACCAGGTGCGCGCCTTGTTGCGCCAGCGCCTTGGCGATCCCTAGGCCAATGCCGCTGGTAGAGCCCGTCACCAGGGCCGTCTTGTTTGCGAGCATGAAAACATCTCCGTTTGATTTACGATAGGCAGGACAAGCTACTGTTTTCTGAATTATCGCGGACAGCACCAGCGCTGGCTGGAGACAAAACTTTCAAGACCGATATGGAACCTACTCTGCACCACTTGGCCGTACCCGGCCCGCTGGCCACGCACGGCGAACCCCGCCGCATCGCCTGGTGGGAGTGGGGGCCAACTGGTGCGCCCGACGCCCCGGCGCAGGTGGTGGTGTGCGTACACGGCCTAACACGCCAGGCGCGCGATTTCGACGTGCTGGCGCAGGCGCTGTTGCAGCGGGCTGCGGTGCAGGTGGTGTGCGTCGATGTGGCCGGGCGCGGCCACAGCGACTGGTTGGCCGACCCATCCGCGTATGCGGTGCCCACCTACGCCGCCGACTTGGCGCTGTTGCTGGCGCACCTGCGTGCGCGCCACGCGGCGGCCACCGGCAGCGCCGAGCCCACCGAACTGTTCATCGACTGGGTGGGCACCAGCATGGGCGGCCTGATCGGCATGGCGCTGGCAGCGCAACCCGGGCTGGGTTTGCGCCGCCTGGTGCTCAACGATGTGGGGCCGGTGATCGAGGCCGCGGCGCTGCGCCGCATTGCCACCTACGTCGGCAATCAGGCCGTCTATGCCAGCGAGCAAGAGGCGGTGCAGGCGCTGGCGCAACTGCACCGGGGTTTCGGCCCGCACAGCCCCGAGCAGTGGCTGGCCTTGTCGCGCCCGATGTTGCGCCCGGTGCAGGGCGGCTGGATGCTGCACTACGACCCGGCCATCGCGCAGCCGCTGCGCGCCATGCAGGCGGCAGGGCAGGCGGCAGGGCAGGCGGTGGGCGCAGACCCCGGCGCAGCCATCCACGCTGGCGAGGCTTTGCTATGGCAAATGTACGAGGCCATCACGGCCGAGGTGCTGCTGCTGCGCGGGGCCGAATCCGACCTGCTCAGCCACGCCACCGCCTTGGCCATGACGCAGCGCGGGCCGCGTGCGCGCCTGCTTGAATTTGCGGGCGTGGGCCATGCGCCCACGCTGGTGGCGCCCGAGCAGGTGGCGCAGGTATGCGATTTTCTGTTGGCTCCATGAGATCGGCCCCTCCGCCACCGGATTTTTCCGCAGCCACAGCAGCCCCTGCAGCCGGGGGACCGTCGCAGGCCCGCGCCGCCGACGAGCAGGCTGCTGTGTTGCGCGCGCGTGCCTTTGCCGAGCCGCTGCTGGCCGCCGAAACGCTCGATACCAGCGAAAACACGCTGGCGCACGCCGACGGCGTGGTTGCCGTGCTGGATCTGATCGGTGGTGGTGCCGAACTCAAAGTCTGCACCTATCTGGTCTATGCCTGCGAGCACCTGAACCGCCCGCGCGAGCTCATCACCAAAGCCTTTGGCGCCGATTTGGCCGCCGTGGCGCTGGAAACCACCAAGCTGGTGCAGTTGCAGCGCCAAACCCGGGTCAAGGCAGCCCAGGTGCGCCTAGAGCGCGCCAGCGGGGCCGATTCTGGCAGCAGCAGCGGCATGCGGGCCACCCCAACTGAGCTCGAAGCCAGTCAGCACGAAAACATCCGCAAGATGCTGCTGGCCTTCTCGCGCGATTTGCGCGTGGTGCTGCTGCGGCTGGCCTCGCGGCTGCAAACGCTGCGCTACATTGCGGCGGCAAAAATCGAGCCCGACCCGGCGCTGGCCAGCGAATCGCTGCACGTGTTTGCACCGCTGGCCAACCGGCTGGGCATCTGGCCGATCAAGTGGGAAATTGAAGACCTGGCCTTTCGCTTCCTGGAGCCCCAAACCTACAAAGACATCGCGCGCCAGCTCGACGAAAAACGCATCGAGCGCGAGAGCCATGTGGAGCAGGTGCGCCAGCAGTTGCAGCAGGCGCTGCGCGCGCAAGGCATCCAGGCCGAGGTGCAGGGGCGGCCCAAGCACATCTACAGCATCGTCAAAAAAATGCGCGGCAAGGCGCTCGATTTCGACCACGTGTTCGACCTGCGCGCCCTGCGCGTGGTGGTGCCGCAGATCGAAGACTGCTACCGCGTGCTGGCCTACGCGCACGCCCACTACAGCCCGCTGCCCGAGGAGTTCGACGACTACATCGGCAAACCCAAGCCCAACGGCTACCAGTCGCTGCACACCGTGATCCGCGACGCGCAGGGGCGCGCCTTCGAGCTGCAGATCCGCACCCAAGGCATGCACGAGCACGCCGAGCACGGCGTGGCGGCGCACTGGGCCTACAAGGAAGCCGGCAGCAAGGGCTACCAAGGCGTGCACGCCGATTCCGATTACGACGCCAAAATCGCCGTGCTGCGCCAGTTGCTGGCCTGGCAGAGCGATGTGGAGAGCGAGCGCCGCCAGGCGGCAACGCAGCCGCTGTTTGACGACGCCATTTACGTGCTGACGCCGCACGCGGCCATCGTCGAGCTGCCCAAGGGGGCCACCGCGCTCGATTTTGCCTACACCGTGCACACCGATCTGGGGCACCGCTGCCGTGGTGCGCGCGTCGATGGGGCCATGGTTGCGCTCAACACGCCGCTGCAAAACGGCCAAACGGTGGAGATCATCGCCAGCAAAGACGGCGGCCCCTCGCGCGACTGGCTCAATCCCGAGCAGGGCTACCTGGTGAGCCACCGCGCCAAGAGCAAGGTGCGGGCCTGGTTCAACGCCCAGGCGGTGCACAGCACCATCCAGCGCGGCCGCGAGCTGCTCGACAAGTGGTTGCAGCGCGAAGGCAAGACCGCCCTCAACCTCGACGATCTGGCCAGCCGCATCGGCTACGACGACGCCGCCAGCCTGTGCGAGGCCTTGGGCAAGGACGAAATCACGCTGCGCACGGTCGAGCAACTGCTCCACCCCACCCAAGCGATGCAAGCCCCGGATGAGGTGCAATTGCGCAAAGCGCGCCACAGCCCGGCCCGCGCCCCGCAAGGCAGCGTGCTGGTGGTGGGCATGGATTCGCTGCTGACGCAACTGGCGCGCTGCTGCAAACCGGCCCCGCCAGACGACATCCGTGGCTACATCACGCGCGGCAAGGGGGTGGGCGTGCACCGCGCCGACTGCCCCGACTACGCCATGCTGGCACAGCGGCACCCGGGCCGGGTGATCGAGGTGCAGTGGAACGGTATCGGCGCCAAAGGCGATGCGGCCACCCACTACGCCGTCGATGTGGCGATCGAGGCGCAGGACCGCCAAGGCCTGTTGCGCGACATATCCGACGCCTTTGCCAGCCAGAAAATCAACGTCATCGGCGTGCAGACGCAAAGCGTGAAAGGGGTGGCCTGGATGACCTTCACGGTCGAAGTCACCGACGCCAGCCGGGTGCAGCGCGTCATGGCCGCCATGCAAGACGTGGCCGGGGTGCGCAGCGTGCGCCGGCGCTAAAGCCTGCTACAATCGCAGGCTTGCAACCGACCTTTAGGCGCGTAGCTCAGCTGGTTAGAGCACCACCTTGACATGGTGGGGGTCGTTGGTTCGAGTCCAATCGCGCCTACCAATCGCACGTTGAAAAAAGCCACAAAGCATCAAGTTTTGTGGCTTTTTTATTTGCTGAGCCTACATCCTCTCGACATCAAGTCCGTGTTTTTCCAGCTTGATTGGGCCTGCAAGGCCAGCAAACGGAGCCGACCGGCCCAGCGCGGCCAGTTAAACTTCCGCTCATGACCGCACCCAGACCCCTCGGCGCAGAGCCGGAGCCAGCGCTTGGCCCGCCCGCCGCCGTTGCCTCGGCCTCGGTCGAGGGCCTGCGCTTCCCCGGCTCGCCGTTCGAGCTGCACCAGCCCTTCGAGCCCGCGGGCGACCAGCCGGCGGCGATCGAGCTGCTGGTGCAAGGGGTGCAAAACGGCGAGCTCTACCAGACCCTGCTGGGCGTGACCGGCTCCGGCAAGACCTACACCATGGCGCACGTGATCGCCCGGCTGGGCCGGCCGGCGATCGTCTTTGCGCCCAACAAAACGCTGGCGGCGCAGTTGTACAGCGAGTTTCGCGAGTTCTTCCCCAACAACGCAGTCGAATACTTCGTCAGCTACTACGACTACTACCAGCCCGAGGCCTACGTGCCGCAGCGCGATCTGTTCATCGAAAAAGACAGCGCCATCAACGAGCACATCGAGCAGATGCGGCTCTCGTGCACCAAAAGCCTGCTGGAGCGGCGCGATGTGCTGATCGTGGCCAGCGTCTCGGCGATCTACGGCATCGGCCAGCCCGAGAGCTACCACCGCATGATCATGACGCTGCGCGTGGGCGACCGCTTGGGCCAGCGCGACGCCATCGCGCAGCTGGTGCGCATGCAGTATGAGCGTAACGAGCAGGATTTTGCTCGCGGCCTGTTTCGGGTGCGCGGCGACACCATCGACGTCTTTCCGGCCGAGCACTCGGAGCTGGCGCTGCGCATCGAGTTGTTTGACGACGAAGTCGAAGCGCTGCAACTGTTTGACCCGCTCACCGGGCGCATCCGCCAGCGCATCCCGCGCTTTACGGTTTACCCCAGCAGCCACTACGTGACGCCGCGCGAGCAGGTGTTGGCGGCGGTCGAGGCCATTAAGCTCGAGCTGGCGCAGCGCCTGCCCGAGCTGGTGGCGGCGGGCAAGCTGGTCGAGGCCCAGCGGCTGGAGCAGCGCACGCGCTTCGACCTCGAGATGCTGGTCGAGGTTGGCCACTGCAAGGGGATCGAGAACTACTCGCGCCACCTCTCGGGTGCGGCCCCGGGCGAGCCGCCGGCCACCCTGTGCGACTACCTGCCGCCCGATGCGCTCATGTTCTTGGATGAGAGCCACGTCATGATCGGCCAGCTCGGCGGCATGTACCACGGCGACCGCTCGCGCAAGGCCACGCTGGTCGAGTACGGCTTTCGGCTGCCGAGCGCGCTCGACAACCGGCCGCTCAAGTTCGAGGAGTTCCAGGCGCGCATGCGCCAGTGCATTTTCGTCTCGGCCACCCCGGCCGAGTTCGAGCGCCAGCACGCCGGCCAGGTGGTGGAGCAGGTGGTGCGCCCGACCGGGCTGGTGGACCCGCTGCTCGAAGTGCGCCCGGCCACGCACCAGGTCGATGACGCGCTGCAAGAAATCCGCCTGCGCGTGCAGCGCAGCGAGCGCGTGCTCATCACCGTGCTGACCAAGCGCATGGCCGAGCAGTTGACCGAGTACCTGAACGAAAACGGCGTGCGCGTGCGCTACCTGCACTCCGACATCGACACCGTGGAGCGGGTCGAGATCATCCGCGACCTGCGCCTGGGTGTTTTTGATGTGCTGGTGGGCATCAACTTGCTGCGCGAAGGGCTGGATATACCCGAAGTCAGCTTGGTGGCGATTTTGGACGCCGACAAAGAAGGCTTTTTGCGCTCCGAGCGCAGCCTGATCCAGACCATCGGCCGCGCGGCGCGCCACCTCAACGGCATGGCGATTTTGTATGCGGATCGCGTCACCGACTCGATGCGGCGCGCCATCGGCGAGACCGAGCGCCGCCGCACCAAGCAACTGGCCTTCAACGCCGAACACGGCATCACGCCCGTCGGGGTGGTCAAGCGCATCAAAGATTTGATCGACGGCGTGCAGAGCGACAAAGCCAGCGAGCAGGCGCAGCGCCAGGAGCTGGCCCGGGTGCAGCAGGCCGAAATCCAGGACATGAGCGAGAAAGACCTGTCCAAAGAGATCAAGCGGCTGGAAAAGCTGATGTTCGAGCACGCGCGCAAGCTCGAATTCGAGCAGGCCGCCCAGGCGCGCGACCGCTTGACGCAACTCAAAGATCGGGTGCTGGGGGCGCACACGCCACTGTAGCCCCTCACCCGTTTCGGGGAGCCCGGCCAGGGCTGGCGTGGCCCACAATCGCAGCATGCCCAGCATCACGCGCATCTACCTGATCGAAGACGACCGCACCGTGTTGCAATTTGTGCAGCACGCGCTGGCGCTGCGGCCCGATTGGCGCCTGGTCGGGCATTCCGAGACCTTTGCCCATGCCCGCATCATGGCCCCCAACAGCCTGGCCGATGTGTATTTGGTCGATCTGGGCCTGCCCGATGGCCGCGGCGAAGACATGCTGCGCCTGCTGGCCCTGACCAAGCCCGAGGCCGAGCTGCTGGTGTTCACCGTCTTTGGCGACGAGTCGCGCCTCATCAACGCCCTGCAATCCGGGGCCACCGGCTATGTGCTCAAGGGCTGCAACGCCACCGAGCTGATCGAGGCCATCGAGCAGATTTGCGAGGGTGGGGCGCCGATTTCGCCGCTGCTGGCGCGGTTGTTGCTCAAGCAATTGCGCAACAACGCCCCGGCGCAGGCGGCCGACATCAATGGAGCCATACCGGCGCTGTCGGAGCGCGAAACCGAGGTGCTCAAGCTGGTGGCGCAAGGCTATGTGAACAAAGAGATCGCCTCCAAGCTCGGCATCGGCACCGCCACCGTGAGCACGCACATCAAAAACCTGTACCGCAAGCTGGCGGTGCACACCCGGGTGCAGGTGGTGCGGGCGGCGCAGGAGCGGGGCCTGTTGTGAGGGGCTTGCCACCGGTGCCGCCACTGCCCGAGCACACCGCTGGGCGGGTTCCGCATTACGTCTGGGTGGCGCTGCTGCTGCTGGGTTTGCTGTGGGCGCTGCACAGCGTCTCGCGGCCGTCTGCCCCCGAAGGCGCCGTGACCTTGCGCCAGGCGCTGGCCAGCCTGCCGCAGCAGCCGCAGGAGCCGCCGCAGCGGGTGGCTTTGCCGCACATTCTGGACGACCAACCGGCTGCCTGGTGGGGCCAAGTGGACTACCAGCTCGACTGGCCGCGCGAACTGCACTACGACGACCCCGCCCAAACCCGGCTGGCGCTGTTGCTGCCGCGCGTGGGCACGCGCTTTCGGGTGCTGCTCAATGGGCAAGAAATCTACCAGGTCGGCTGGTACGCCGCGCCCGAGCGCAACATCCTGAGCGCCTGGTTCCCCTATCTGGTCAACTTGCCACCGGGGCTGCTGCACCCCGACCCGCAACACAACACGATACACATCCAAGTTCAGGGCCAGTTGCTCGAGCGCAGCGGTTTGTGGCCCTTGCAAATCGGCTACCACAGCGCCTTGTTCGAGCGCCACCAGGTGCTCGAAGTTTGGCAAGTCAAGGGCACGTGGATGATGCTCATCAGCTCGTTGCTGATGGGCCTGCTCTCGCTGCACCTGTGGCGCACCTTGCGCGAGCGCCTGTTTTTGCTGTTGGCGCTGGCGGCGCTGGCGCATACCGTGCGGCTGGCCCTTTCGGTCTCGCTCGAACCGGTGCTGAGCTATGGCTGGTATTTTTATTTGCACCGGCTTGCCTTTACCTGGTACGTGGGGTTTTTCCTGCTGTTCGTGGCCGAACTGCTGGTCTTTCGCGACCGGCTCGTGCACGGACTGGCCTGGTTTCTGATTGCCTTTGGTCCGTTCTGGCTGGCTTGGACCTTGTATACACAGAACTACGATTTTTATCGCATCTGGGCCGCAGCCTTGGCCGCCTGCGGAGCCATTTCGCTGCTGTGGCTGCTGTTCAAGGCGCGCCAGCGCGGCGCCTTCGACGCCGATCAAATCTTGGTGCTGTTGGTGGCGGTGTTTACGCTGGCCACCGGCGTGCGCGATTTTTTGGTGGTGCAACTCAATTTCCCGGGCGATGCCGACTTGCGCTGGACTTCGCTGGGCAGCCTAGCCTTGCTCTTTACCCTGAGCTGGGTGTTGGCGCAGCGGGCCACCGCCTCCACGCGCGAGGTGTACCGGCTCAACCAGTCGCTGGCTGGAACGGTGGCCAAGCGCGAGGCCGAGTTGCGCCAGGCCTTCGAGCAACTGCGCGCCTCCGAGCAGCAGCGCGCTATCGAGGGCGAGCGCCGGCGCCTGATGCGCGACATGCACGACGGCCTAGGCAGCCAACTGGTGCAGACCCTCAACATGGTGCGCAGCCAGAGGGATACGCTGGATGCGGCCTCGGTCGAATCCATGATTCACCACGCGCTCGACGAGCTGCGCCTGATGCTCGATTCGCTGGAGCCGATGGAGGGCGACCTCGCCACCATCTTGGGCACCTTCCGCCAGCGTGTCGAACCCGCCTTGGTAGCTGCCGGGATCGAGCTCGACTGGCAGGTGCAAGACGTTCCCGTGCTGGCGACCTTGGATGCCCAGGGAGTGATGCACCTGTTTCGCTGCATGCAAGAGATTTTTGCCAATGTGGTCAAACACGCCCAGGCGCGCCGCGTGTGCGTGCGCACGCGCCACGATGAAGTGCACGTCTACCTGAGCGTGACCGACGACGGCGTGGGCTTGCAGCGCCAGCAGGCCAGGCAGCCGCAGCAGCGCGGATTGAGCAATTTGCGGGCGCGCGCCGGCAAGCTCGGGGCCGAGCTGCGCTTTTTCAACGCCAAGCCAGGAACCGGGGTCGAATTTGCCTTTCCAATCCATCGCACCCTCACGCCAGAAGCGGTGGACACGGCGCCGCCCATCAAGTGAACAGCCCAATAGCCCTAGGCGCTCCAAGACCAAGCAAAAGAGTCGGATATTGGGTATACTCGAATTCAAAGATCGGTTGGCGGGGCATTCCGGTGCTCAGACTCCTGCACCCCATGAGGGCTTCTGGATTTTGTGCCCATGGGCCCGACAGCCAGCCACGAGAGGGTGTATTCAACAAAATCAAAAGGATTGCACCATGCGCCTCACCACCAAAGGACGGTTCGCCGTCACCGCCATGATCGATCTGGCGCTGCGCCAGGCCGGCGGCCCCGTCACGCTGGCGGCCATCAGCCAGCGCCAGCACATTTCGCTCTCCTACCTGGAGCAGTTGTTTGGCAAGCTGCGCCGCCACAACCTGGTCGAATCCACCCGTGGCCCCGGCGGCGGCTACACCTTGGGGCGCAAGGCCGGCGACATCACGGTGGCCGACATCATCGTCTCGGTCGATGAACCGATCGACGCCACCCAGTGCGCCGGCAAGGAAAACTGCCACGGCGAGGGCGAGCGCTGCATGACGCACGAGTTGTGGACCGCGCTGAATGCGAAAATGGTCGATTTTCTTGATTCCGTGACCTTGCAAAAACTGGTCGACGAGCAACTGGCAAAGGGCATGGTGATCGAAGCCACGCCTTCGCTCAAGCGCGCCATTTCGAGCGCGCCGGTGCTCAAACCCATCCGTGTCAACGCGCCCAACTCGGTTTTTGCCTTGGGCACCGCAGCAGGAAAATAAACATGACTCCGCACTTCCCCATCTACCTCGATTACAGCGCCACCAACCCCTGCGACCCGCGCGTGGTCGATCTGATGGTGCCGTGGCTCTACGAGCACTTTGGCAACCCGGCCTCGCGCAGCCACGCCTGGGGCTGGGAGGCCGAGCGCGCGGTCGAGCAGGCTCGTGAGCAGGTGGCGGCCCTGATAGGCGCCGACCCGCGCGAAATCGTCTGGACCAGCGGCGCCACCGAATCCAACAACCTGGCGCTCAAGGGCGCGGCGCATTTTTACCGCGACAAGGGGCGGCACTTGGTCACGCTCAAGACCGAGCACAAGGCCGTGCTTGACACCTGCCGCCAGCTCGAGCGCGAGGGCTTTGAAGTCACCTATCTGGATGTGCAGCCCGATGGCCTGCTCGACCTCGAGGCCTTCGCCGCCGCGCTGCGGCCCGACACCATTTTGGCCTCGGTGATGTTCGTCAACAACGAAATCGGCGTGATCCAGGACATCGCCGCCATTGGTGCCATTTGCCGCGAGCGCGGCGTGCTGCTGCACGTGGATGCGGCGCAGGCCACCGGCCGGGTGGAAGTGAACCTGCAGCAGTTGCCGGTCGATCTGATGAGCCTGACCGCCCACAAAACCTACGGCCCCAAAGGCGTTGGGGCGCTCTATGTGCGGCGCAAACCGCGCGTGCGCATCGAGGCGCAGATGCACGGCGGCGGCCACGAGCGCGGCATGCGCTCGGGCACCTTGCCCACGCACCAGATCGTCGGCATGGGCGCGGCCTACGCCATCGCGCAGGCCGAAATGGCGACCGAGCTGCCGCGCATCCGCGCCTTGCACCAGCGCCTGTTCAATGGCCTGTCGGGCATCGAGCAGGTGTTTGTGAACGGGCACCCGACCCAGCGCGTGCCGCACAACCTGAACATGAGCTTCAACTACGTCGAGGGCGAGTCGCTCATCATGGGCATCAAGGGCCTGGCGGTTTCCAGCGGTTCCGCCTGCACCTCGGCCAGCCTCGAGCCCAGCTACGTGCTGCGCGCCCTGGGCCGCAGCGACGAACTGGCCCACAGCAGCCTGCGCATGACGATCGGGCGCTGGACCACCGAGGCCGAGATCGACTTTGCCGTGCAGTCCATCCGCGACAACGTGGCCAAGCTGCGCGAGCTCTCCCCGCTGTGGGAGATGTACCAAGACGGCATCGATTTGTCCACCATCCAGTGGGCCGCGCACTGACAGCACCCGCGGCAATTTGACAGGAGAACCACATGGCATACAGCGACAAGGTCATCGACCACTACGAGCACCCGCGCAACGTGGGCGGCTTTGACAAGGGCGACGACACGGTCGGCACCGGCATGGTCGGGGCCCCGGCCTGCGGCGACGTGATGAAGCTGCAGATCAAGGTCAACCCGGCCACCGGCCTGATCGAGGACGCGCGCTTCAAAACCTACGGCTGCGGCTCGGCCATTGCGTCGAGCTCGCTCATCACCGAATGGGTCAAGGGCAAGTCGCTCGATCAAGCGACGCAGATCAAAAACAGCCAGATCGCCGAAGAACTGGCGCTGCCGCCGGTGAAAATCCACTGCTCCATCTTGGCCGAAGACGCCATCAAGGCGGCGGTCGATGACTACCGGCAAAAGCACGCCAAAGCGGCCCCATCTGCCGCTGCCGCCCCATCCGCCCAACTGGCCCACTAAAACGGTGCCGATTTTGAAGGTTTGAGTCCATGAGCGTCACGGTAACCGAAGCCGCTGCCAAGCACGTGCACAAATACCTGGCCCGACGCGGCAAGGGGGTGGGGGTGCGGCTGGGTGTGAAAACCACCGGCTGCTCTGGCTTGGCCTACAAGCTGGAATACGCCGACGCCGCCGCCCCCGACGATGTGGTGTACGAGAGCCAGGGCGTGCAGGTGCTGATCGAACCCAAAAGCCTGCCCTACCTCGACGGCACCGTGCTCGATTTCGTGCGCGAAGGGCTCAATGAGGGCTTCAAGTTCAGCAACCCCAACGAACGCGACCGCTGCGGCTGTGGTGAATCGTTCCGGGTCTGAGGCGCCGCAGGCCTTGGGCGGGGCCGCGCCGGGCCCAGCGTCCAGCCCCATAGGCGGCGCCGAGCACAGCCCTGATTTGATCAGGGCGCCCGACTTGCGCGCCAACGACTTTGCCCTGTTTGGCCTGCCGCCCGGCTTTGCGCTCGATTGCGCCGAGCTGGAGCAGCGCTGGAAGCAGTTGCAGCGCCAGGCGCACCCCGACCGCCACGCCACCCAAGGCGCGGCGGCGCAGCGGGTGGCGCTGCAGTGGTCGGTGCGCATCAACGAAGGCTACCAGCGCCTCAAAGACCCACTCAAGCGCGGCGCCTACTGGTGCGAACAGCAGGGCCAGAGCGTGGGAGCGCACGACAACACCGCCATGCCGGCCGAATTTTTGATGCAACAGATGCAGTGGCGCGAGGCGCTGGCCGAGGCCACTGACGCGGCCGATCTGCTGCCGCTGCAAGCCGAACTCGACGCCGAGCGGGCGCAGCGGCTGGCCGCACTCGAAACCGCCATCGACGCGCAACGCGACACCCGCGCCGCCGCACAGCAGGTGCGTGCGCTCTTGTTCATCGAGCGCTTCGAGCAACAATTGCACGATCGCCTAGACCGTTTATAACTGCACCCCCTATGGCTTTATTGCAAATCTCCGAGCCCGGCCAGGCGCCGGACCCGCACCAGCGGCGCATTGCCGTCGGCATCGACCTGGGCACCACCCACTCGCTGGTGGCGGCGCTGCGCCACGGCCACAACGAATGCCTGCCCGACGCGCAGGGCAGGGTGTTGCTGCCCAGCGTGGTGCGCTACCTGCCCGCCGCCCACCAAGGCGCGGGCCGCCAGATCGGCTGGGAGGCGCTGCAGGCGCAGACGCAAGACCCGGCCAACACCATCAGCTCGGTCAAGCGCCTGATGGGGCGCACCCGCGCCGACCTGGCCGCCAGCGGCGTGCTGGGCCGCTTGCCCTACACCGTGGTCGATGGCGTGGGCATGGCGGCGCTGCACACCGTGGCCGGCGACAAAAGCCCGGTGGAAGTGAGCGCCGAGATCTTGGCCGCCTTGCGCCAGCGCGCCGAAGACAGCTTCGACGCCGACCTGTACGGCGCCGTGATCACCGTACCGGCCTATTTCGACGACGCCCAGCGCCAGGCCACCAAAGACGCGGCCCAGCTGGCCGGCCTCAAGGTGCTGCGCCTGCTCAACGAACCCACCGCCGCCGCGCTGGCCTACGGGCTGGACCAGGCCGCCGAAGGGCTGTATCTGGTGTTCGACCTCGGCGGCGGCACCTTCGATGTCTCGCTGCTGCGCCTGAGCCGGGGCGTGTTCGAGGTGCTGGCCACCGGCGGCGATTCGGCCCTGGGCGGCGACGACTACGACCGCGCCCTGGCCGACGCGCTGCTGGCGCGCTCCGGGCTGGCTTGCCACGCCAGCGAACTGCCGCTGACCGAGCGCGCCACCTTGCTGGCCGAGGTGCGGCGCGTCAAAGAAGCGCTGTCGGACTTGCCCGATGCGGCGCAGACCTTGCCTTTGGTCGCCACGCTGCAAGGACAAGCGCAGCAGTGGCAGATCAGCCGCGCCGACTTCGACGCCGCCACCGCCACCCTGAACGCGCAAACCCTGGCTGCCGTACGGCGCGTGCTGCGCGATGCGCGCGTGGCGGCGGCCGACGTGCAGGGCGTGGTGCTGGTCGGTGGTGCCACCCGCATGCCCGCGCTGCGCCAGGCGGTGGCCGAGTTTTTCGGCCGCCCCCCGCTCACCGACCTGAACCCAGACGAAGTGGTCGCCCTGGGTGCGGCGCTGCAAGCGCAGCAACTGGCCGGCCACCCCGCCAACGGCGAAGACTGGCTGCTGCTCGACGTCACGCCGCTCTCGCTCGGCCTGGAGACCATGGGCGGGCTGGTCGAGCGCATCGTGCCGCGCAACACCCCGCTGCCGGCCGCGCTGGCACAAGACTTCACCACCTACCAAGACGGCCAGACCGCGCTGGCGCTGCACGTGCTGCAAGGCGAGCGCGACCTGGTACCAGACTGCCGCAGCCTGGCGCGCTTCGAGCTGCGCGGCATCCCGCCCATGGTGGCCGGGGCGGCGCGCATCCGCGTCACCTTCCACCTCGATGCCGACGGGCTGCTCAGCGTGAGCGCGCGCGAGCAAGGCAGCGGGGTCGAGGCGCACATCGAGGTCAAACCCTCCTACGGCCTGAGCGACGAACAAATCGCCGCCATGCTGCAAGAGGGCAACGCCAGCGCCGCGCAAGACATGCGCGCGCGCGCCTTGCGCGAAGCCCAGGTCGAGGCCGAGCGCATGGCCGCCGCCACCCGCAGCGCCCTGGCCGCCGACGGCGAGCTGCTGCGCCCCGAGGAGCGCGCCGCCATCGAAGCGCTGCTGCAGGCGCAGGCGCAGGCTAAACTGCAAGACGACGCCGCCGCGCTCGACGCCGCCACCGAGGCGCTGGCCGAGGGCTGTGAAGAATTTGCCGCCCGTCGCATGAACCGCAGCATTGCCACCGCCTTGGCCGGGCAACATATCAACCAGTTTTAAGCCGCCATGCCAACCCTCACCGTATTGCCCCACCCCGAACTCTGCCCCGAAGGGCGCACGCTCGAGGGCCTCAGCGGCAGCACCCTGTGCGAGGCGCTGCTCGACCACGGCGTGGCCATCGAGCACGCCTGCGACATGAGCTGCGCCTGCACCACCTGCCACGTGATCGTGCGCCAGGGCTTTGCCACCCTAGAGCCGGCCAGCGAAGAAGAAGAAGACCTGCTCGACAAAGCCTGGGGCGTCAAGCCGCAGTCGCGCCTGAGCTGCCAGGTGCGGCTGGCTCGGCAGGATTTGACGGTCGAGATTCCGCGCTACACCATCAACCACGCGCGCGAAAACCACTGACAGCCCAAGGGCCGCCCCATGCGCCAAATCGTCCTCGACACCGAAACCACCGGCCTGTCGCCCGCCAATGGCGACCGCATCATCGAAATCGGCTGCATCGAACTGCTCGGGCGCAAGCCCAGCGGCAACAACCGCCACTACTACCTCAACCCCGAGCGCGAAATCCACGCCGAGGCGCAGCGCGTACACGGCCTGTCGCTCGAATTTTTGGCCGACAAGCCCAAGTTTGCCCAAGTCGCCGCCGATTTGCTCGACTACCTGGCCGGGGCCGAGCTGATCATCCACAACGCCCCCTTCGATATCGGCTTTCTGGATGCCGAATGGCAGCGCCTGGGCCACGGCCCCACGCGCCAACTGGCCGGCGGCGTGATCGACACCCTGCTCATGGCCAAGGAAATGTACCCGGGCAAGCGCAACGGACTCGACGCCCTGTGCGAGCGGCTCGGGGTCGACAACTCCAGCCGCACCCGGCACGGCGCGCTGCTCGACGCCGAGCTGCTGGCCGAGGTCTATATCTGTCTCACACGCGGGCAGGATTCGCTGCTGATGGAGCTCGACATCGGCCCCTCAGGCAGCGGCCACTCCGACGGCTCCAGTCTAGGCCTAGGCCAAGGCCAAAGCGCATCGGCCAGCGACTGGTCGCATCTGGCCATCCCGCTGCTGCAAGCCAACCCGCAAGAACGGCAAGCCCACGAAGCGCTGCTGCTCGAACTCGACCAAGCCAGCAAGGGCAAAACCCTGTGGCGCAAGCTGCAGCCCATGCCAGCCTGAGGGCGCAAATTTTTGCAGCGCCGCTGCGGCGCCCCCGCGCGTGGCCGCGAAAAGTCGGGCTATAATTCAGGGCTAGATGGGTGATTAGCTCAGTGGTAGAGCACTGCCTTCACACGGCAGGGGTCGCAGGTTCAAACCCTGCATCACCCACCATCGGCACATGCGCACAACCCCCGGCAGTTTTCTGTGCGGGGGTTTTGATTTTTTAGCGCCAATCCAGCCCATGAAAAAAGCCGCCCAGTGCATGCACCAAGCGGCTTTTAAAGAGGGAATGGTCGGAGCGGCGGGATTCGAACTCGCGACCCTCTGCTCCCAAAGCAGATGCGCTACCAGGCTGCGCTACGCTCCGACTAAGCTGCATATTGTATGCGCCGCAGGCACCGCTTGGAGGCGGTCGGGCAAAAAAATTTGCTTGAGCGCCTACAGGGTGCTACAATGCAAGGCTTCACGACCAATTGGGCGGGTTTTTACCGGCCCTTTTTTTTTGGCTTGGCACCAAACGCATCAGGGCCCAACACCACACACATGAGCTGGCAGCACACCGTCGCACAGACCGTCACCGGGATGGGATTCGATCTGGTGGATCTGGAACGATCCGCCGGGGGCTTGCTGCGCGTCACCATCGACTGGCCGTGGGTGGGGCCGGATGGCGCAGCGGAGCGCTCCATCACCGTGGAAGACTGCGAACGCGTCACGCGCCAGTTGCAGCTGCTGCTCGAAGTCGAGGCGGTGGAGTACAAGCGGCTCGAAGTGGGCTCGCCCGGCATCGACCGGCCGCTGCGCCACCCGGCCGATTTTGAGCGCTTCCTGGGTTCGGTGATCGATCTCACGCTCAAGCAGCCCATCGGGGCGGCGGCGGCGCAAGGCGGGGTGGCGGTGGCGGCGACCCGCAAAAAATTTCGGGGCACGCTCGAGCGCGCCGCAGCACCCGAGGCGGTGGCCGAGGGTGGCGCAGGCCCAACCGGCACCGCCGAGGGCTTGCAGGCCGCGCAGCCTGCACCCGGCAGCCACTGGCAGATCGTCTGGCGCGACGAGCCGGTGCGCAAACCGGGCCAGCCCGTGAGCAAAAAAGCCCAGCCTGCGCCCTTGCAGGTGCTGGGCTTTGCGCTCGATGAGCTGCGCGAGGCGCGGCTGGCACCGATTGTCAACTTCAAGGGCCGCAGCGCAAGCGCGCCGGCCACTCCCTCCGCCGACGAAGGTGGAAGCAAAATTGCAAAGGCAGAAAAAAAATGAACCGCGAAATGTTGATGCTGATCGACGCCATTTCACGCGAAAAAAACGTAGAGCGCAGCGTGGTGTTGAGCGCGGTCGAGTCCGCCCTGGCCTCGGCCACCAAGAAGCTGTACAAGGGTGAGGTGGACATTCGCGTCAGCGTCAACCCCGACACCGGCGCCTACGAAGCCTTCCGCCGCTGGCTGGTGGTGCCCGACGAGGCCGGCCTGCAAAACCCGGACGCCGAAGAGCTCTACTCCGACGTGGCCGAAGAGCGGTCCGGCATTGCGGTGGGCGAGTACATCGAGCAGCCCATCGAAGCGGTGCCGGTGGGGCGCATCGGTGCCATGGCGGCCAAGCAGGTGATCTTGCAGCGCATTCGCGACGCCGAGCGCGAAATGCTGCTCAACGACTTCATGAGCCGCGGCGACAAGATTTTTGTCGGCACCGTCAAGCGCCTCGACAAGGGCGATGTGATCGTCGAGAGCGGGCGCGTCGAAGGCCGGCTCAAGCGCTCCGAAATGATCCCCAAAGAAAACCTGCGCAGCGCCGACCGCGTGCGCGCCATGATCATGGAGGTGGACCTGACGCTGCGCGGGGCCCCGATTTTGCTCTCGCGTTCCGCGCCCGAGTTCATGATCGAGCTGTTTCGCCAAGAGGTGCCCGAGATCGAGCAAGGGCTGCTGGAGATCAAATCCTGCGCCCGCGACCCCGGCTCGCGCGCCAAGATCGCCGTCAAGTCCTACGACAAACGCATCGACCCGATCGGTACCTGCGTCGGCATGCGCGGCTCGCGCGTCAATGCCGTGACCAATGAGCTCGCCGGCGAGCGGGTCGATATCGTGCTCTGGAGCGAAGACCCGGCGCAGTTCGTGATCGGTGCGCTGGCGCCGGCCAATGTGCAGTCGATCGTCGTCGATGAAGAGCGCCACGCCATGGACGTGGTGGTGGACGAGGAAAACCTGGCGATTGCGATCGGCCGTGGCGGCCAAAATGTGCGCCTAGCCGCTGACCTCACCGGCTGGAAAATCAACATCATGACGGCCGAAGAATCAACGGCCAAGCAGGCGCAGGAGTCCGATGCGATCCGCGCCCTGTTCATGGCCAAACTCGACGTCGACCAAGAGATGGCCGACATCCTGATCGGCGAGGGCTTTGCCAGCCTCGAAGAAGTGGCCTATGTGCCGCTGCAAGAGATGCTGGAGATCGCGTCCTTCGACGAGGAAACCGTGCACGAACTGCGCGCACGCGCCAAAAACGCCTTGCTGACGCTGGAAATCGCCAAAGAGGAGCGGGTGGAAGACGCGGTGCGCGATTTGCGCGACCTCGAGGGCCTAAACCCCGAGCTGATGGCGCAACTGGCCGCCGCGGGCGTGCACAACCTCGACGACTTGGCCGATTTGGCGACCGATGAGCTAATCGAAATCACCGGACTGGGTGCCGAAGAGGCGACCGCATTGATCATGCGCGCGCGCCAGCACTGGTTCACCACCGATCAGGACCCAGCGCCAAGCTCGCAGTCCTAAGACGGCCAGCGACACGGAGAACCGAACACATGACCAGTAAAACCGTCGCAGACTTTGCCGCCGAACTCAATCAACCCACGGCTTTGCTGCTGGAGCAGTTGGGGAGTGCCGGGGTGCTCAAGCAGTCCGGTGCCGACCCGATTTCAGAGTCCGACAAGCAGCGCTTGCTCGGATTCCTGCAGGCCAGCCACGGCACGGCCAGTGCCGAGCGCAAAAAAATCACCCTGACCAAAAAATCGACCAGCGAGATCAAGCAGGCCGACGCATCGGGGCGGGCGCGCACGATCCAGGTCGAGGTGCGCAAGAAGCGCACCTTCGTGCGCCGCGACGACGAGCCAGTCGGCAGCCCGAGCGCGGCAGAGGAGCCGGCCACCGAAGTGGACGAGGCAGCCGAGGCGATCTCGCACCAAGCGCAGCAGGCCGAGCTGGAGCGGCTTGAAGAGCAAGCGCGCCATCAAGCCGAGCAAATTCGGCTCCAGGAAGAAGAGCTGGCGCGCCAGCGCCTGGAGCGGCAGCAGCAGCAGGAGCGCGAGGCCCAAGAGCAGCAGGCTGCCCTTGAGCTGGAACGCCAGCGCCAATTGGCGTTGCAGCGGGCGCGCGCCGAACAAGAGGTGCAACAGAGCCGCCAACGCGGTGCCAAGCCTGCCACGGTGCCACCGCCCGCGCCGGCCGCTGCGCCAGCCGCCGAACTGGCCGCCCAGCAAGCCGCCGAGCTGTCTGCCAAGCAAGCCGCCGAATTGGCGAGCAAGCAAGCCGCCGAGTTGGCCACGGAGAAGGCCGCTGCCCAGCGGCTGGTGGACGAACAACGCGCCCTCGACCTCGATCAGCGCCGCCAAAAGGCGCTGGCCGAGGCGCAGGCGATCCGCGACATGATGGCGGCCCCGAAGAAGGTGCTGCTGGCCAAAAAACCCGAAGAGCCCAAGCCAGCCCCGGCTGCCGAGGCCAAGCCTGGCCTCAAGGGCACGCTGCACAAGCCAGCCGGCACGCCGGCACCGGCCAAACCGGGCGCGGCCAAACCCGCCGCACCAGGTGCAGCGGCTGCGGGGGCGGGCAAAAAAGAAGTCAAATCCGAAGCCCTGTCCTCCACTTGGAAGGACGAAGCGGCCAAGAAAAAAGAAGTCAAAGGGCGTACTGGCAACACCAGCGCGGTGCGTTCCAGCGGCACCGCGTGGCGCGCCAGCAGCAAGGGCGGTGGAAGGCGCGGCTCCGGTGGCCGCGACGAGCGCTCACACGGCTTTGATTCGGCCCAGTCCGAGGCCAAGGTGATCGAGGTGCACGTGCCCGAGACCATCACCGTGGCCGAACTGGCGCACAAGATGGCGCTCAAGTCGTCCGAGGTCATCAAGCAGTTGATGAAGCTGGGCCAGATGGTCACCATCAACCAGTCGCTGGACCAGGACACGGCCATGATCGTGGTCGAAGAACTGGGGCACCAGGCGGTGGCGGCAGCGCTCGACGACCCAGAGGCCTTCACCGAAGAAGAAACCGCGCAACAGCAGGCCGAAAGCCTGACACGCGCGCCGGTGGTCACGGTCATGGGCCACGTGGACCACGGCAAGACTTCGCTGCTCGACTACATCCGGCGCACCAAGGTGGCGGCGGGCGAGGCGGGCGGCATCACACAGCACATCGGCGCTTACCACGTGGAAACCCCGCGCGGCATGGTGACCTTCCTCGACACCCCCGGCCACGAGGCCTTCACGGCCATGCGGGCCCGCGGCGCCCAGGCCACCGACGTGGTGATTCTGGTTTGCGCCGCCGACGACGGCGTGATGCCGCAGACCAAAGAAGCCATCAAGCACGCCAAAGCGGCCAATGTGCCAATCGTGGTGGCCCTGACCAAGGCCGACAAGCCCGAAGCCAACCTGGAGCGCGTCAAGGCCGGGCTGGTGGCCGAGCAGGTGGTGCCCGAAGAATTCGGCGGCGATTCGCCCTTTGTGGCGGTGTCGTCCAAGACTGGCATGGGCATCGACGCGCTGCTGGAGCAGGTGCTGCTGCAAGCCGAGGTGCTCGAACTCAAGGCCCCGGTCGCTGCCAACGCCAAGGGGCTGGTGATCGAAGCCCGGCTCGACAAGGGCCGCGGCGCCGTGGCCACGGTGCTGGTGCAATCGGGCACGCTCAAGGTCGGCGACGTGGTGCTGGCCGGCCAGACTTCGGGCCGGGTGCGCGCCATGCTGGACGAAAACGGCCGCTCGACCAAAGAAGCCGGGCCTTCGATCCCGGTCGAAATTCAGGGCTTGTCCGAGGTGCCGCGCGCCGGTGACAGCTTCATGGTGCTGGCCGACGAGCGCCGGGCGCGCGAGATCGCCACCTACCGCGCCGGCAAGTTTCGCTCCACCAAGCTGGCCAAGCAGCAAGCGGCCAAGCTGGAAAACATGTTTGCCGACATGCAGGCGGGCGAGGTGCAGACCCTGCCCATCATCATCAAGTCCGACGTGCAGGGCTCGCAAGAGGCGCTGGCCACTTCGCTGCTCAAGCTCTCGACCGACGAGGTGCGGGTGCAACTGGTGTATGCGGGCGTGGGCGCGATCAGCGAGTCCGACGTCAACCTAGCGATCGCCTCGAAAGCGATCGTGATCGGCTTTAACGTGCGCGCCGACGTGGGTGCGCGCAAGCAGGCCGAGGCCACCGGCATCGATCTGCACTACTACAACATCATCTACGACGCGGTCGATGAGCTCAAGGCCGCCATGTCGGGCATGTTGGCACCGGAAAAGCGCGAGGAAATCATCGGCACGGCCGAAATCCGCACCGTGTTCGTGGCCTCCAAAATCGGCACCGTCGCCGGCTCCATGGTCACCGACGGCCACATCACACGCAGCGCGCATTTCCGCCTGCTGCGCGACAACGTGGTGATCTACACCGGCGAGATCGAATCCTTGAAGCGCATGAAGGACGATGTGCGCGAGGTCAAAGAAGGCTTCGAGTGCGGCATCAAGCTCAAAAACTACAACGACATCAAAGAAGGCGACACGCTGGAGGTCTTTGAAATCAAGGAAGTGGCGCGTACACTCTGATTGCCGAGCGCAAAGCCATGCCAAACAAAAAAGCCCCCTCCAACCGCAGCTTCAAGGTCGCCGACCAGATTCAGCGCGACTTGAGCGAGTTGATCGCACGCGAGTTGAAAGACCCGCGTGTGGGCATGGTCACGCTGCAAGCAATCGAGCTCACGCCCGATTACGCGCACGCCAATGTGTATTTCAGCGTGCTCACGGGCGATGCGCAGCAGGCGCTGGAAGGGCTCAACCAAGCGGCCGGGTTTTTGCGCAATGGCTTGTTCAAGCGGCTGCACATCCACACCGTGCCGACGCTGCACTTTGTGTTCGACCGCACGCCCGAGCGCGCCGCCGACATGAACGCCCTGATCGCGCAGGCTGTGGCCTCGCGTTCCAAAGAAAGCGACTAAATTGAGCGCCGTCAGGTCCCCCCAAGGTGCCGACGCTGCCTTGGAGGGCGGCGGCGCCCCTGTTGCACCCAGCCGCAGCACCCCTCGGCCGCGGCTGCAGCGCCGCCCCGTGCACGGGGTGCTGCTGCTGGACAAAGCGCTGGGCCTGTCCAGCAACCAGGCGCTGCAGCGCGCCAAGTGGCTGTTGCGTGCCGACAAAGCCGGCCACACCGGCACCCTGGACCCGCTCGCCAGCGGCCTGCTGCCGCTGTGCTTTGGTGCGGCCACCAAGTTCAGCCAATTGCAGCTCGATGCCGACAAGGTCTATGCGGCCACGCTGCGTCTAGGTGTGCGCACGAGCAGCGGCGACGCCGAGGGCGAGGTGCTGGAGCGCCGCCCCGTGGCCTGCACACCCGGGCAGGTGCAGCAGGTGCTGGCGCGCTTCCTGGGGCCGATCAGCCAAGTGCCGCCCATGCACAGCGCGCTCAAGCACCAAGGCCGGGCCCTGTACGAATACGCCCGCGCCGGGCTGGAAGTGGAGCGCGCGCCGCGCAGCGTCACCATCCACGCGCTGGAGCTGTTGGCGCTCCACCTACACAGCCCCGAGCCCACGCTGGGCCTGCGCGTGCGCTGCAGCAAAGGCACTTACATCCGCACCCTGGCCGAGGACATCGGGGCCGCGCTGGGTTGCGGCGCGCATCTGGCGGCCTTGCGGCGCGAGCGCAGCGGCGGCCTGGTGCTGGAGCGCAGCCTGACGCTGGAGCAGCTCGAAGCCTTGCCCGAGGGCGAGCGTCTGCAGGCCCTGCTGCCCGTGGAGGCGCTGCTGGACGGACACGAGCGCGTCACGCTCGATGGCGATAATGCAGCGCGCTTCCTCACCGGTTTGCGTCGGCGCGGACCGTGGCCGCAGGCCGAACGCGTGGCCGTGTATGCCGAACAGGACGCGCAGCACGCTTTAGGCCAAGGCCCACAACCCGCCCCGCTGCTCGGCAGCGCCCACATCCAGGGCGGCGAACTCATACCCGGGCGCTTGTTGAGCCCGATCGAAATCCAACAAATCCAACTGCAAAACCAGCCATGAGCACTCCGATCCGCAACATCGCCATCATCGCCCACGTTGACCACGGCAAAACCACCATGGTCGATCAACTGCTGCGCCAAAGCGGCACCTTTGCCGAGCACGAAAAAGTGGTTGACACCGTGATGGACAGCAACGCCATCGAGCGCGAGCGCGGCATCACCATCTTGGCCAAAAACTGCGCCGTGAGCTGGAAAGGCACCCACATCAACATCGTGGACACCCCCGGCCACGCCGACTTTGGCGGCGAAGTCGAGCGCGCGCTCTCGATGGTCGATGGCGTGCTGCTGCTCATCGACGCCCAAGAAGGCCCGATGCCGCAAACCCGCTTCGTCACCAAAAAGGCGCTGGCGCTGGGCCTGCGCCCGATCTTGGTCGTCAACAAGGTTGACAAGCCCGGTGCCAACCCCGACAAGGTCGTCAACGCCGCTTTCGATTTGTTCGACAAGCTCGGCGCCAACGACGAGCAGCTCGACTTTCCCGTCGTCTATGCCTCGGGCATCAATGGCTGGTCTGCGCTCACCGAGGGCGAGGCGGGGCAGCAGTGGGGCCCCGATATGTCGGCGCTGTTCGACACCGTGCTGGAACACGTGCCGGCACACCAAGGCGACCCCGAGGCCCCGCTGCAGTTGCAGATTTCAGCGCTCGATTACTCCTCTTTTGTCGGGCGCATTGGCGTCGGGCGCATCAGCGCCGGCCGCATCCGCCCCGGCATGGACGTGCTGGTCTATGAAGGCCCCGAGGGCAAGCCGGCCAAGGGCCGCGTCAACCAGGTGCTGACCTTCCAGGGGCTGGACCGGGTGCAGACCGCCGAGGCCGGGCCGGGCCACATCGTGCTCGTCAACGGGCTCGACAGCCTCGGCATCGGCGTGACCGTGACCGACCCGGCCGACCCGCGCCCGCTGCCCATGCTCAAGGTCGATGAGCCCACCTTGACCATGAACTTTTGCGTCAACACCAGCCCGCTGGCCGGGCGCGAGGGCAAGTTCGTGACCAGCCGCCAGATTTGGGACCGGCTGCAAAAAGAGCTGCAAAGCAACGTGGCGCTGCGCGTGCGCGAGACCAGCGAGGACGGGATTTTTGAAGTCTCGGGCCGTGGCGAGCTGCACCTGACCATTTTGCTGGAAAACATGCGCCGCGAGGGCTACGAGCTGGCGGTGAGCAAGCCGCGTGTGGTGTTTCGCGACGTGGGCGGCGAGCGCCACGAGCCGATCGAGCTGGTGACAGCCGACATCGAGGAACAGCACCAGGGCGGCGTGATGCAGGCGCTGGGCGAGCGCAAGGGCGACTTGGTGAACATGGAGCCCGATGGCCGTGGCCGCGTGCGGCTCGAATACCGCATCCCGGCGCGGGGCTTGATTGGCTTTAGCAACGAATTTTTGAACCTCACGCGCGGCTCGGGCCTGATCAGCAACATCTTCGACGGCTACGAGCCGCACAAGGGCGAGATCGCCAGCCGCAAAAACGGCGTGCTCATCAGCATGGACGACGGCGAAATCTTCACCTACGCGCTGGGCAAGCTCGACGACCGCGGCCGCATGTTCGTGCGCCCCAACGACCCGGTCTATGAAGGCATGATCGTGGGCATCCACAGCCGCGACAACGACCTGATCGTCAACGCCACGCGCACCAAGCAGCTCACCAACTTTCGCGTCAGCGGCAAGGAAGACGCAATCAAGATCACGCCCCCGATCGAGCTCACGCTGGAGTACGGGGTCGAGTTCATCGAAGACGACGAGCTGGTCGAGATCACCCCCAAGAGCATCCGCCTGCGCAAGCGCTTCCTCAAAGAGCACGAGCGCAAGCGCGCCAGCCGCGAGGGCTGATGCGGCTGACCGGGGGCGGCGGGCGCTGAAAACGGGCTGAAAACCGGCTTTGCGGTTTCCTACAATCGGGGCACCCTCACACACTTGGTGCCTCATGGTTCAAATGCCTGTTTTCCCGGCCAGCGCCTTCAAGGCCTACGACATCCGCGGTGTCGTCCCCGATGCCCTCAACCCGGCATTTGCTTGCGCACTCGGGCGTGCCTTTGGCGCGCGCGCGCTGGCCTTGGGCGAGGGCACGGTGGCGGTCGGGCGCGACGGCCGGCGCAGCAGCCCGGAGCTGGCGGCGGCGCTGACCGAGGGCCTGCGCCAGGCCGGGGTGGCGGTGCTCGACATTGGGCTCTCGACCACGCCCATGCTCTACTACGCCGCCCACACGCGCTGCCACAGCGGCATCCAGGTCACGGGCAGCCACAACCCGAAGCAACACAACGGCTTCAAGATGGTGCTGGCCGGGCGCGCGATTTACGGCGATGACATCCAGGCGCTGCTCCAAGCGATGGAGGAGGCGGCGGTGGCCAGCCCTAGCACCCTTGATTCAGCCCCCATGGCCGCGCTGCAGCGCATCGACGTGCTGCCCGACTACGTGGCTCGCATCGTTGCCGACGTGCAGCTGCAGCGGCCGCTCAAAATCGTGATCGACAGCGGCAACGGCGTCGCCGGGGCCAGCGCGCCGGACCTGTTTCGTGCCCTGGGCTGCGAGGTGATCGAGCTCTACAGCGAAGTCGACGGGGATTTCCCCAACCACCACCCAGACCCCTCCAAACCCGAAAACCTGCGCGACCTGATCGCGGCCGTGCAGCGCAGCGGGGCCGAACTCGGGCTGGCCTTCGACGGCGACGGCGACCGGCTCGGCATCGTCACCCCGAGCGGGCAAAACATCTACCCCGATCGGCAGATGCTGCTCTTTGCCCAAGACGTGCTGGCGCGCGTGCCCGGCGGCACCATTGTCTATGACGTGAAATGCAGCCAGCGCCTGGCCCCCGCCATACGCGCCGCCGGCGGCGTGCCGCTGATGTACAAAACCGGCCACTCGCTCATCAAAGCCAAGATGAAGGAAGTGGCCGCGCCCTTGGGTGGCGAGATGAGCGGCCACATTTTTTTCCAGGAGCGCTGGTTTGGCTTCGACGACGGCAGCTACGCCGGGGCGCGGCTGCTCGAAATCCTGAGCCGCTCGCCCAACGCCGGGGCGGTGCTGGAGGCGCTGCCCAGCAGCCACAGCACGCCCGAGCTCAACGTGGCCTGCGCCGAGGGCGAGCCGCACCGCCTAGTGGCCGAGTTGCAGGCGCTGGCCGACTTTGCCGCACCGGCCCAGGTCAACCTCATCGACGGTTTGCGCGTCGATTGGCCCGACGGCTTTGGCCTGATTCGCGCCTCCAACACCACCCCGGTGCTGGTGCTGCGCTTCGAGGGCCAGACGGCGGCGGCGCTGGCGCGCATCGAAGCCGAGCTGCTGGCGCTGCTGCGGCGCGTCAAGCCCGATGCGACGGTGGGCGCGGCGGCGCACTGAAGGGCCCTTCTGCCATGGTCAGCCCCAGCCCGAACCCGGAGATCATCGTCTTCAACCTCAAGCAGCGCTACACCGGGGTCTCGGCGACCGTGAACGCGCTGGTGCCGCTGCAATTGCAGCAGTGGCCGCTGGCCTATTGCGGCACCCCGCTCTCCAACGGCGTTCCGGGGCTCACGCTCAAGCAGGCGATTGCGCTCTCGCGCCAACCCGCGCCGGGGCGGCGCTTTCGCATCTGGCACGTGCGGCGCGACCCCGAAATGCTGGCCGGCCTGTGGGCGCGCGATGTGCTGCGGCTGCCGATCAAGCTGGTCTTTACCTCGGCGGCGCAGCACCGGCACGGCTGGTTCCCGCGCTGGCTGATCTCGCGCATGGACGCGGTCATTTCCACCACGCCCAAGGCGGCCAGCTTCGTGCCCAACACCACCGCCGTGGTGCCGCACGGCATCGACTTGCAGCGCTTTGCGCCGCCGCCCGACAAGCTCACCGCCTGGGCCGACTCCGGCCTGCCGGGGCGCTACGGCGTCGGGGTGTTTGGCCGCGTGCGGCCCGACAAGGGCACCGACGTCTTCGTCGATGCCATGCTGCAGGCGCTGCCGCACCTGCCCGAGGTCACGGCGGTGATCGCCGGGCTGGCGCAGCCGCAGCACCAGGCCTACCAGCGCGCGCTGCAAGCCCAGATCGACGCCGCCGGCCTGAGCCAGCGCATCGTGTTTCTGGGCGAGGTACCGGCCGGCGAGGTGCACCGCTGGTACCAGCGCTGCCTGCTGTGCGTGGCCTGCCCGCGCTACGAGCCTTTTGGCCTCACCCCTTTCGAGGCCGCCGCCACCGGCTGTGCGCTGGTGTGCTCGCGCACCGGCGCGTTCGAAGAACTGGTGCAGCCGGGCGTAAACGGCTACCTGGTGGACACCGGCGACGCCGCTGGCCTAGCGCAGGCGGTGCAGCAGGTGCTGCGCGACCCGCAGGCGGCGCTGCGGCTGGGGCAGGCGGCGCGCGAGCGGGTGCACAGCACCTTCACGCTGGCGCAAGAGGCGGCCGGGATCGGGCGCGTCTATCAGAGCCTGTTCGATGCGGCCTGAACGCGCTCCAAGGACAAAGCTGGTGCTGGATGCGGCTGGGGTGGGCGGGGCAGTGCGATGAGTGTGAAGAGCAACCACGCTTTTGTCCCACCTTTGAGCCTGCTTGAGCGCATGGCGCTGGCCGTTTATGGCCTGCTGATGCGGCTGCTGCAACCCTGGGTGCGCCGGCGGCACCGGCGCCGGGGCCGCGCCGAACCGGGCTATTTGCAGCACATGGAGCAGCGCTTTGGCCACTACCCGGGCTTGGAGCCCTCCAGCGGCTGGGTTTGGGTGCATGCCGTGTCGCTGGGCGAAACCCGCGCCGCCGCCTTGCTGCTGGCGGCACTGCGCGAGCAGGTGCCTGGCTTGCGCCTGCTGCTCAGCCACGGCACCGCCACCGGCCGCGCCGAAGGGGCCAAGCTGCTGCGCCCGGGCGATCTGCAAGTCTGGCAGCCGTGGGACACGCCGGCGGCGGTGCAGCGCTTTTTGCAGCAGTTCCGGCCCGCGCTGGGGGTGTTGCTCGAAACCGAAGTCTGGCCGCACTGGGTGCAGGGCTGCCGCGCCCACGGCGTGCCGCTGTACCTGGTGAATGCGCGCCTGAACCCCAAATCGCTGCGCGCCGCGCAGCGCCTGCGCTGCCTGATGCGCCCGGCCTACGCGGGTTTAAGCGCCGTGCTGGCCCAGACCGAGGCCGACGCGGCGCGCCTGCGCCAGCTTGGGGCCGAACCGGTGCAGGTGCTGGGCAACCTCAAGTTCGACCTCGAAGCCGACCCGGCGCAGATCGAGCGCGGGCGGCGCTGGCGCGCGGCACTGGGCGGGCGGCGCGTGGTGATGCTGGCCAGCAGCCGCGAGGGCGAGGAGGCGCTCTGGTTGCAGGCGCTGCGCCAGGCGCAGGACAGCCCCTTTGGCCCCGAGGCCCCGCTGTGGCTGCTGGTGCCGCGCCACCCGCAGCGCTTCGACGCCGTGGCCGCGCTGCTGCAACAGGCGGGCCTGAGCGTGTTCAGGCGCAGCCAGTGGCCCGAGGGTCTAGATGCCGTCGCCCCAGCCGCCGCCCGCAGCGCCCAAGTCTGGCTGGGCGACTCGCTGGGCGAGATGCACGCCTACTACGCCATGGCCGATCTGGCCTGGCTGGGCGGCAGCTTCTTGCCGCTGGGCGGGCAAAACCTGATCGAGGCCGCGGCCTGCGGCTGCCCGGTGCTCATGGGGCCGCACACCTACAACTTCCACGACGCCGCCGAGCAGGCCCTGCACTGCGGCGCGGCGCGGCGCCTGCCCGATATGCCCGCCGCGCTGCCCGCCACCCGGCATTGGCTCGACGACGCAGCCGCCTTGCAGCGCGCACGCGAAGGCTGTGCCGCCTTGCTGCAACAAGGCCAGGGCGCAGCGCAGCGCAGCGCGGCCCTGTTGCGCGCCGCGATGGCACCCGCCACACCGGGTGCTTAGGTGTCGCATCCCTGACGATCGTATAGACTCACTGCGCTTGCCCTCCTCCCGACCCTGAAAGCTCTGCCTGCCTCGCTTGGTTCCTGTTTCTATGGAGTCGATTAATCAGTTGCGAGGAGGGGAGCGGGGGTTGTCAACGGCCTGATAGCTGGTGCTGCGCCCACCCGCATCCGATTTGCGCAGCACGCCCCGCGCAAGCAGATCGTTGATATCGCGCAGAGCCGTGTCTGGCGAGCACTTGGCGATCGCCGCCCACTTGCTGCTGGTGAGCTTGCCCGCGAAGCCGTAGAGCAGCAGGTTGAGCAACTTCACCTGCCGCTGATTGAGTGGTGTGCTCGCCCAGCGCTGCCAGAACCGCGCCTTGACCAATACGGTGTCAAGCGTGTGCTGCGCCTGATCGACGGCGCGATGCAGCGTGCCGAGGAACCAGGCGAGCCAGGCGGTGACGTCCAGCGACCGTTTCTGGCTCTGCTCCAAGATGTCGTAGTAAGCCTTGCGTTCGCGCTGAATCTGCGCGGACAAACTGTAGAAGCGCTGCGGGCTGCCGTCGGCGCGTGCCAGCAGCAGATCACCGATGGCCCGGGCGATACGGCCATTGCCGTCGTCAAACGGGTGCAAGGTGACGAACCACAGGTGGCCGAGGCCCGCTTTGAGCAGTGGCGGCTCGTTCGACGCGCCATTCACCCAGTCGAAGAAGCGGCTGGTTTCGGTCTCGAGGCGATCGGCGGGCGGCGCTTCGAAATGCACCCGTTGGCGGCCGATGCGGCCCGAAACCACCTGCATCGGCCCGCTGGCATCGTCGCGCCAGGCGCCGACCTTGATCCTAGAAAGGCCGGAGTAACCGGTGGGAAACAGTGCGGCATGCCAGCCGAACAGACGCTCCCGTGTTGCCAGTGCCTGGCAGTTGGTCGTGGCGTCGAGCACCAGCTCGACCACGCCCTCGACATGCCGATCGACCGGCGCAAGCGCTCCGATGTCCACGCCCAGCCTGCGCGCGATGGACGAGCGCACGGACTCGACGTTGAGCTGCTCGCCCTCGATCTCGCTGGTCTTGACCACGTCCTCGGTCAGCGCGGCCAGGCTCGCCTGATCGCGCAGCGCCATGCCCACGTCGGCCAGACGCCCCATTAAGAGCCCTTGGGCGCGACTGACCTCGGCCATAGGGCCAGCCAAGGCCGCCCAGTCGAAGCGCCAGTTCGGCCAGTCAGGGGTCTGCCAGATGTATTTGCAATCGCCGCTATTCATGCGGATATTATGGGCTGCAATCTCCGCATGCACAAGGTATTCACCGCATAAAATGCGGTGAATAGTGATATTTGGGCTGCGCCAAGGCTTGCCAGAGCGGTCAGCACCGGGTAAGCCCCAAGCAGGCACAATGTCAGAGCCATCAGAATCGATCAGAATCGGGCTGAGCCTCTGATCCCCTGTGAGGCCCCCAAGCGGTTCGCTCCATGCCGCCCCCGAACGCACACGAACGCCCACCGGAGACACGCCATGAACGAGAGCTTGCTGTCGCAACGCCTGCTGGCGCTGTTCGCGGCTGCCGTCTTGCTGTTCAATTTTCCGCTCATCGCCTTGTGGGACAGCGAGATCAAGTGGTGGGGCATTCCGCTCTTTCCGCTGGCCATGTTCACGCTCTGGGCCTTGCTGATTGCGCTGCTGGCTTGGCTGATGGAGCGCCAGCCCGACTAAAACCGCCGCCCAGCCCACAAACCCAAACCACAGCCCAAACCCAGCCCCATGTCCCCGCTGCTGGTCATCGCCGTTGCCACCGCCTACCTGCTGCTGCTGTTTGCCGTGGCCTTTTACGGCGACCGGCGCGCCGCCCAAGGCCGCTCGCTGATCGGCAACGCCTGGGTCTATGCGCTCTCGATGGCGGTCTATTGCACCGCCTGGACCTACTTTGGCAGCATCGGGCGCGCCGCCACCGACGGGCTCTGGTTCCTGCCGATCTACCTCGGGCCCATGCTGGCCATGATCCTGGGCTGGATGGTGGTGCGCAAGATGATCCGCATCGCCAAGACCTACCGCATCACCTCGATCGCCGATTTCATCTCCAGCCGCTACGGCAAGAGCCCGCTGCTGGCGGGTGTGGTGACGCTGATCATGGTGGTGGGCATCGTGCCCTACATCGCCTTGCAGCTCAAGGGCATCGCGGTGGCTTACGCGGTGCTCACCACGCCGCTCGGGCAGCCCTTTCCGGCCCCGCACAGTTGGTGGCAGGACAGCACCTTTTACCTCGCGCTGGCGCTGGCCGGTTTCACCATTGTCTTTGGCGCGCGCCAGCTCGACAGCAGCGAGCGCCACGAGGGCCTGGTGGCGGCGATTGCGCTCGAATCGCTGGTCAAGCTGCTGGCTTTCGTGGCGGTGGGGGTGTTTGTGAGCTTCGTGCTGTTCAACGGCGTGGGCGATATTTTTGCCCGCGCCGCGGCGGTGCCCGAAATGGCCGGTCTGCTCGAACTCGGCGACGACAGCCGCTTTGCCTACGCCCAGTGGTTCACACTCACGGTGCTGGCGCTGCTCTCGGTGCTGCTGCTGCCACGCCAGTTTCAGGTGATGGTGGTGGAAAACGTGGATGAGCGGCACCTCAAGCGCGCGGTCTGGGTCTTTCCGCTCTACCTGTTGCTGATCAACCTGTTCGTGCTGCCCATCGCCTTGGGCGGGATGCTGTACTTTGGCGCGCAGCCCGGCCTGACGGTCCACCCCGAGACCTTCGTGCTGGCGCTGCCGCTGGCCGAGGGCTGGCTGTGGCTGGTGCTGCTGGCCTTCATCGGCGGTTTTTCCGCCGCCACCGGCATGGTGATCGTCGATGGCATCGCCGTCTCGACCATGATCAGCAACAACCTGGCCGCGCCGCTGCTGCTGCGGCTGCAAGGCTGGCTGCGCAGCCCGCTCGATTTCAAGCGCTGGCTGCTGCAAATCCGGCGCGCCGCCATCGTGCTCATCATGCTGCTGGGCTATCTTTACTACTACCTGGCGGGCGACGCCTACGCCCTGATGGGCATCGGGCTGATCAGCTTTGCTGCGGTGGCGCAGTTTGCCCCGGCGCTGTTTGGCGGCATGTACTGGAAGGGCGGCACCCGCGCCGGTGCGCTCAGCGGCCTGCTGCTCGGCTTTGGGCTGTGGTGCTACACCCTGATGCTGCCCTCGCTGGCCAAGTCGGGCTGGCTGGACGACGGTTTCTTGCTGCACGGCCCCTGGGGCATAGGCTGGCTCAAGCCCGAGGCGCTGTTTGGCTTGCAGGGGCTCGATCACCTCACGCACGCTTTTTTCTGGACCATGTTTTTCAACGTCGGGGCCTATCTGCTGGTTTCGCTCTGGCGCAGCCCCTCGGCCCAAGAGGCCAGCCAGGCGGTGCTGTTCGTCGATGTGTTCGAGCGCACCGCCGCCACGCAGCCGGTGTTCTGGCGCGGCCGGGCCCGGCTCGACGACCTGCTGCCGCTGGTGCCGCGCATCCTCGGCCCCGAGCGCGCCCAGGCCGCCTTGGCCGACTACGCACGCCAGCGCGGCGTGGCCAGCGTGGCGCAGTTGCCGGCCGATGCGCAACTGGTGCAGCACGTGGAAACCCTGCTCGCCGGGGCCATCGGCAGCGCCTCGGCACACGCCATGGTGGCGTCGGTGGTGCAGGCCGATGCGCTCGATGTGGCCGACGTGCTCGGCATCCTGGAAGAATCGAACCGCCTGCGCCTGCATTCGCAGGAACTGGAAGAAAAATCCCATTCGCTGGAGCGCGCCACTGCCGAGCTGCGCGCCGCCAACGTGCAGTTGCAAAGCCTGGACCGGCACCGCGACGAGTTCATGTCGGCCGTCACGCACGAGCTGCGCACCCCGCTGACGGCGATCCGCGCTTTCTCCGAACTCATGCGCGACGACCCCGAACTCGAGGCCGCGCAGCGCCAGCAGTTTTTGGGCATCATCGTGGCCGAGACCGAGCGCCTGAGCCGCTTGGTGAACCAGGTGCTGGACATGGCCAAGATCGAGTCCGGCCACGCCGACTGGCAACCCAGCGAGCTGGACCTGGCCGAGCTGCTGCGCCAGTCGTGCCAGACCACGGCCGAGCTGCTGCGCGACAAGGGCACCGAGCTGCACCTGCTGCTGCCCGACCCGAGCCAGCCGCCGCTGTGGGTGCGCGCCGACCCGGACCGCCTGACGCAGGTGATGCTCAACCTGCTCTCCAACGCCGCCAAATTCGTGCCCACGCCGGGCGGGCGCATCGAGCTGCGCTTGCAGCGGCGCGGCGACTGCGCGCGAGTCACGGTGCAAGACAACGGCCCTGGCGTGCCGCTGGCCGACCAGCAGCGCGTGTTCGAGCGCTTTCGCCAAAGCAGCGACGGCCAGGGGCGGCTGCGCGGCACCGGCCTGGGGCTGCCGATCAGCCGCCAGATCATCGAGCATTTCGGTGGCCGCCTGTGGCTGCAGAGCGAGCCGGGGCAGGGGGCCTGCTTCGGTTTCGAGCTGCCGCTGTGCGGGGCGGTCGCTGGGAGTGTGGCTGGGGCTGCGGCGGCGGGCACGGCACAATCGGCACCAGAACCAGGAGACTGCAACCATGAACCCCACCCTGCTGATCGTCGATGACGAACCCAACATCCTGCTCTCGCTCGAATTTCTGATGAAGCGCGAAGGCTACCAGGTGCATCTGGCACGCGATGGGGTAGAGGCCCTGGAAGCGATTGCCGCGCTGCGCCCGGACTTGGTGCTGCTCGACGTGATGATGCCGCGCAAAACCGGCTTCGAGGTCTGCCAGGAGGTGCGCGCCGACGAGGCGCTCAAAGCCACCCGCATCCTCATGCTCACCGCCAAGGGCCGCGACACCGACGTCGCCAAGGGCTTGGCGCTGGGTGCCGACGCCTACATGACCAAACCTTTCTCGACCAAGGAGCTGGTGGAGAAAGTGCGCCAGATGCTGCTGTCCAATCGCTGATCATGGCCCGCCACCAACCCACCGACAAACGGCTGCTCTGGCTGCTGGCCGTGGCGGCGCTGGTCTCCATCGTCTGGCTGCTGTTCACGCTCTGGCTCATCGCCGCCACGCTCACGCCGCCCGATCGCGCCACCGTCTGGGCCTTGGTGGGGCCCAGCCTGCTGCTGGTGAGCTTAACCTGGGGTGCCGGCATGGGGGCGATTGCCTGGGGCCTGAAACGCTGGTTCGGTCACTGGGTCACGCCCTCGGTGCAACTGGCGGAGGAAGCGCAGGTGCTGCTGCGCACCGACGTGGTGCGCGAGCTGCGCCCCAAAGGCAACGTCGAGACCAAGGAGCTGGCCAAGCTGTTCAACCAGTTGGTGGCGCAGCGCGAGGAGCTGCGGCACCAGATGCAAGACAAGGTGCGCGCCGCCGCGCGCGACATCGAGCAAGAAAAATCGCGCCTGGCGGCGCTGATGTCCGAGCTCACCCAAAGCGTGGTGGTGTGCAACCTCGACGGCCGCATCCTGCTCTACAACAACCGCGCCCGGACGCAGTTTCGCGCCCTCTCGCAAAGCCCGCGCTTGGCCGATGGGGCCGAGCTGATCGGACTCGGGCGCTCGATCTACACCGTGTTCGACCGCAAACTGGTGGCGCACGCACTCGAGAGCGTGCAGCAGCGCCTGCAGCGCGGGGTGGCGCAACCCACGGCGCAGTTTGTCACCAGCACCCGCGCCGGGCAGTTGCTGCGCGTGCAGATGACGCCGGTGCGCAGCGTGGCCGAACCCGATGCCGCGCCGGTCTTGGGCGCGGCCTTGGAGCCCGCCACCCAAGCCCCACCCCTGCAACTGGCCGGCTTCGTGCTCATGCTCGACAACATCACGCGCGAGTTCGAGGCCGAGGCGGTGCGCGAGCGCCTGGTGCTGGGCCTGACCGAAGGCAGCCGGGCGGCGCTGGCCAATATGCGTGCCGCCATCGAGATGCTCGACTACCCCGACCTCGAACCGGCCCTGCGCGAGCGCTTTCTGGCCGTGGTGCGCGACGAGGTGCAGGCCTTAAGCGAGCGCGTGCAGCGCAGCAGCAGCCAAGCCGCCGAGGTGTTTCAAAGCCGCTGGCCGCTGGAAGACATGCTCGGCACCGACTTGCTCAGCGCCGCCGGGCGGCGCATCGAAGAAACGCTGGGCCTGGCGCTCAACCAGAGCGAGGCCGACCCGAATCTGTGGCTGCGCATCGAGAGCTTTTCGATTTTGCAGGCGCTGCTGTTTTTGAGTGCGCGCCTGCGCGACGAATTCGCCATCCGCCACGTCAGCCTGCGCCTGCGCCCCTCGGGCCAAGGGGTCGACAAGGCCGAGCTGGACCTGATCTGGAGCGGCGCCACGCTCAGCACCGAGACCGTGATGAGCTGGGAGATCGACCCCATGCGCATCGGCAGCGAGGCCAGCGCCTTGACGGTGCGCGAGGTGGTGGACCGCCACGGCGGCGCCTTCTGGCTGGAGCGGGATCGGGCCAGCAACCAGGCTTGGTTTCGCTTCCTGCTGCCGGCCGCCACCGCGCAAGAGCAGCTCGACAACGCCACCTTCGTGCACCACCCAAGCCGCCCGGAGTATTACGATTTCGACCTGTTTCGCGTCAGTCCGCGCAGCCAGGCGCTCGACGAGGTGCCGCTGGCCGATCTGTCCTTCACTGTGTTCGACACCGAAACCACCGGCCTCAATCCGGCCGAGGGCGACGAGATCATCCAGATCGGCGCCGTGCGCGTGCTCAACGGCAAGCTGCTCAGGCAAGAGGTGTTCGACCAGTTGGTCGATCCCAAGCGCGAGATCCCGCCCGAGTCGATCCCTATCCACGGCATCACGCCCGAGATGGTGCAAGGCCAGCCCGGCATCCTGGAGGTGTTGCCCGCCTTGCACGCCTTTGCCGCCGACACCGTGCTGGTGGCGCACAACGCCGCCTTCGACATGCGTTTTTTGCAACTCAAGGAGCGGCAAACCGGGCTGGCGTTCGAGCAGCCAGTGCTCGACACGCTGCTGCTGTCGGCGGTGGTGCACCCCGGACAAGATTCGCACCGGCTCGAAGCCATTGCCGAACGCTTCAACGTCACCGTAATCGGCCGCCACACCGCCTTGGGCGACGCCATGGTCACCGCCGAGGTGTTCGTGCGCCTGTTGCCCTTGTTGGCCGAAAAAGGCATCCACACCCTGGGCCAGGCGCGGGGGGCGGCGCAGCGCACCTACTTTGCGCGCATCCAGTATTGAGAGGCGCAGCGGGTCCGCCCCGGGGCCTTACTGGCACAGGGCCTTGATGTGCTCCGGGATGGCAATCGCCTTCATGCGCTCGGGGTGCTGCGGGTGCCGGATGCAAAAAGCGCGCGTCTCGCGGCCCTCGCAGAGCAGATCGCTGCCGCGCTGGACGCGGTGCTCGTGGATGAAAACCTTGTCGCGCCATTCGACGATGCAGGTGTGGATTTGCAAGCGCTCGCCGTAGGTGGCGGGTTGCATGAACTTGGTGTGGATTTCCAGCAGCGGCGTGCCGATGATGCCGCTGGTCTTGACCAGTTCGCGCCAGGGCGGTACGCCGCACTGCATAAAGAAGTTCAGCGAGGAGGCGTCCATCCACTTGCTGAAATTGGGAAAAAAGACGATGCCGGCCGGATCGCAGTCGCCAAACATCACGTCCACTTCAAAAACGACCGATTTGCTCATAGCACTCACGCAGCCTTGGGGTTTTCGATCAACAACGCCATGCCTTGGCCACCGCCCACGCAGGCGCTGGCGATGCCCCAGCGCTGCTGGCTGCGGCGCAGCTCGCGCGCCAGTGTAATGCCCAGACGCAGCCCGGTGGCGGCCAGCGGATGGCCGAGCGCGATGGCGCCGCCGTTGACGTTCAGGCGCTCCATATCCAGCCCCAGCTCGCGCGCCACCGCCAGCGTCTGCGCGCCTTGGGCTTCGTTGATTTCAATGCGGGCTATGTCGGACAGCGCCAGGCCGGAGCGCGCCAGCAGCAAGCGAATGGCGGGTGCCGGCCCGATGCCCATGATCTCGGGCGCCACCCCCACCACCGCGCTGGACACCAGGCGCGCCAAGGGTTGTTTGCCGCTGGCCTTGGCCCAGCTTTGGGCGTAGGCGCCGGTGGCTACCACCGCCGCCGCCGCCGCATCCACCAGCGCCGAGCTGTTGCCGCCGGTTTGCACCCCGCCTGCATAGACCGGCTTGAGTTGGGCCAGCACCTCCACGGGGGAGGGGCGCGGGTGCGTATCGGTGCGCAGTTCGGGTGTTTTGGACGGCAATTTGATGCCGCGCGTTTGGTAGCCGGCCAGCTCGAAGCGCTCGCTCACCACGGCCACGATCTCATCCTCGAAAAAGCCGGCTGCCTGGGCCGCCACCGCCTGGGCAAAGGAGCGGCTGGCAAAGGCATCGACCTCGGCGCGGCCGATGCCGTACTGCTGGGCCAGGTTTTCTGCGGTTTGGATCATGCTGATGCCGGGGGCCGGGTCCATCAACGCTTCCCACAAATAGTCTTGGAAGCCCACCGGTGCCCCGAGCCTGAAGCCGCTGCGGTGTTCGAAAGCGGCGATGGGGTTGCGCGTCATGCTCTCGCAGCCCACCACCAGGGCGGCCTCGCACAGGCCGCCTTGCAGTTGTTCACCCGCTTGACGCAGCAGCTCCAGCCCGGTGCCGCAGATGCGTTGCACCATCAGCGCGGGCACCTCCACCGGCACGCCGGCATACAGACCGATGTGGCGCGGCAGCATGTACTGGTAACAATCGCCCGGTGCCATATTGCCCGCAATCACCGAGCCGATGTGTGCGCCCGCCACGCCCGCGCGTTGCAGCACCGCGCGCGCGGCTTTGATGCCCAGATCGGTGGGCGAGACCGACCCCAGCGCACCGCAGTAATCCACCATCGGGGTGCGCACGCCGTCCAGCAACCAGACGTCGTCGAACGCGTTGAAAAAGCCTTTGTGTTGCATGCGTATGTCCTGGTGCAGCCAGGCTCAGGGTTGCGGTTTGAGGATGTGGGGCAGCCGATCTTCGTGCAAAGCCAACACGGTGTCGGCCCGCTGTGCCAGCACGGCGCGCTGGTTGATCGAGCCTTTGTCGGTGATCTCCCCCCGGTCGATGCTGGGTGGCTCGGCCAGCAGACACAGCCGGGCGATGCGGCTGGCGCTGCCGGTGGCGCGCTGGGCCAGTTGGTTCAGCATGGTTTGGAAATGGGCTTGCACCGGGGCGCTCTCCAGCACCGCGCTCATCGGGGCCGAATCGGGCAGGCCCGAGAGCGCGCGCACCTTGGGCGTGGGAAAGACCATGGCGCCCACTTCTTTGCGGTTGATGCCGGTGAGCACCGCGTCTTGGATGCAGGGGGCGCCAGCGGCAATGAGCTGGGCCCGCAGCGGCCCCACGCTCACAAAGGTGCCGGTGGCGAGCTTGAAATCCTCGGCAATGCGGCCGTCGAATTTCAGGCCCAAGTGGGGGTTGGATTCGTCGATCCACTTCACCGCATCGCCGCTTTTGAAAAACCCTTCTTCATCAAAAGCCTCGGCGCTGTCGGCGGGCGCGCGCCAATAGCCGGGGCTGATGTTGGGGCCCTTGTAGCGCACCTCGGTTTTGTCGCCTTGCTGCACCAGCTTGAGTTCCAGCCCGGGGGCGGGCAGGCCCAAGTCGCCCGATTGCACGTGCGGGTGGGTGATGAAGATGGCAAAGGGGCCGGATTCGGTCATGCCCAAACCGGTGGCCATGACGATGCGCTGGCCGATTTCGCGCGCTTCGCTCTCAAACAAGCTGTCCCACACCGGTTGCGCCAGAGCCGCACCGGCGTAGAAAAACATCTGCACCCGCGAGAGCAGGGTCTGGCGCAACAGGGCGTCGGTCTGCATGGCGTGGGCAATGGCCTCAAAGCCGGTGGGCACGTTGAAATAGACCGTGGGCGCGATCTCGCGCAGGTTGCGCAGGGTTTCGTGCATCAGCGCGGGGGTGGGTTTGCCGTCGTCGAGGTAGAGCGTGCCGCCGTGCATCAGCACCATGCCGAAATTGTGGTTGCCGCCGAAGGTGTGGTTCCAGGGCAGCCAGTCCACCAGCACCAAAGGCTGCTCGGCCAGCACCGGCATGGACTGGGCCATCTGTTGCTGGTTGGCACACCACATGCCGTGGGTGTTGATGACCGGCTTGGGCAGCTTGGTCGAACCGCTGGTAAAAAGGAATTTGGCGATCGTTTGCGGCCCGGTGGCGGCCATGGCGGCATCAACCGCAGGCGTGGCCGGGGTGGCGGCCAGATCGGCAAAGCGGGTGCTGCGGCGGCCATCCAAGGCGCCCTCTAGGTCGCCCTCAGCAAGCACGATTTCCATATCCGCTTCGGCCACTGCGCGCAAGGCCTTGCCGTAGCGGGCCGCATCGCTGGCAAACAGCAGCCCGGGCGTGGTGCTGCGCAGCACGTGGCGCAGCTTGTCGAAGTCGGTGCTGAGCAGCGAATAGGCTGGCGAGGTGGGCACATACGGCACGCCGGCCACCAAGCAGCCCAAGGCCAGCAGGGCGTGCTCCAGGCTGTTTTCCGACAAGATCAGCACCGGGCGCTCGGCGCTCAGGCCGCGATCGAGCAGCCCTTGGGCGATGCGGCGCGCGGTGGCCCAAGCGTCGGCGTAGCGGATGGGCTGCCAATCGCCCAGCGCAGCCTGGCCATCGGCGCCGACGATGCGCTGGCGGCGCGCCATCCAGGTGCGATCTGGGGCGGTTTCGGCCCAGTGGCGCAGGCGGTCGGTCAGGCGCTCGGGGTAGGGCAGCAAATCGGGCGCGGCGCGCAGGTAGCGTGTGCCCGGCGCGCCATCGCGCAATCGCGCTTGGGTGACGCCAAATTTCAGCGGTCGAAACGGCGGGCTGGTGTTCATGGCTGCAAAGGTGGGGGGCGCGCTTGGCCATGCAGCGGCGCGCAGGGAGAGTCTGGGGCTTTATTTTTTCTGCACCTTGGCGGCCTTGCCTTGCAAAAAGGCGCGCACGCGCTCCTTGGCCTCTGGTGCGGCCTGGGCCATGCCCGAGATCAAGGCTTCGGTAAAGTAGCCGTGATCGGCCGGTTGCTCGGCTATGCGTGGCAGCGCGTGCATCAGGGCGTAGTTGGTCAGCGGGGCGTTGGTGGCGATCTGGCGCGCCAGCGCCAGCGCGCGTTCGAGCGCGCCGCCGGTGGGCACCAGATACTGCGCCAGCCCGGCGCGCTCGCCCTCGCTGGCACTGTAAACGCGGCCGGTGAGCATCATGTCGGTCATGCGCGCCACACCGATCAGCTTGGAAATGCGCACCGAACCGCCGCCCCCCACAAAAATGCCGCGCGTGCCCTCGGGCAGGGCAAAGAAGGTGCTCTCGTCGGCAACCCGGATGTGGCAGGCGCTGGCCAGTTCCAAGCCGCCGCCCACCACCGCCCCGTGCAGCGCCGCCACCACGGGCACCGGGCCGCGCTCCACGCCATCGAGCGCGGCGTGCCACATGCGCGAGTGCTGCATGCCTTGGCCGGCGTCGCGCTCTTGCAGCTCCGACAAATCGAGCCCGGCGCAGAAGTGCTCGCCCTCGCCATGGATCACGGCCGCGCGCACGCCTGGGGGCAGGTTTTGAAAAGTCTCGCGCAAGGCGAGGATCAGTCCGTCGTTGAGGGCGTTGCGCTTGGCCGGGCGCGACAAGCGGATCAGGGCGACCTCGTCTTGCAGGTGCAGCTCGATGCCGGATTGAAGGGGGGCTGCAGTTTTGCGGTTGGGCATGGGGATTAGTCGGGTCGAATGTTGCGTTCTCGGATGATGCGTCCAAAACGCTCGGAATCGTTTCTGACCCGTGCCGCGAGTTCTTGGGGTGAGCCCTCGAGGGCAGTTCCTGCCCCAATGGCGACCAGCCCCTCGCGCACCTCGGTGCTTTGCATGATTCGGCCGATCTCGGTGCTCAGGCGCGCGACGATGGCAGCCGGTGTGCCGCTGCGAGCGTAAATGCCAAAGACGGTGTCCACGTCAAAATCGGTCAGGCCCGATTCATGCAGCGTGGGCAAATCCGGCAGCGCGGGCACGCGGGTGCGGCTGCCGACGGCCAAGAGCTGCACCCGGCCTGCCTGAGCCGCTTGCAAGCCCGGGCCGGAATCAAAGAGGAAATCAATCTCGCCGCCGATCAGCGCCGTGAGTGCGGGTGCGGCGCCTCGGTACGGAATGTGTCTGGCCGTCACATTGGCCTGGCTGGTGAATTTCTCGCCTGCAATGTGCGAGGAAGTGCCGTTGCCGGCCGAACCAAAAGTCAGTTGTCCGGGGCGGGCGCGCAGCATAGCCAGCAAATCCTGCACATTTTGAACGCCCAGATTGGCGCGAACCATCAGATACACAAAGACCCGACCGGTGGCGGCCACCGGCACCAAGTCGGTGAAGGGGTCAAAGGTCATGCGGTGCAAGTGCGGATTGATCGCTAGCAGGCTGGCGGGAGCAGATAGCAGGGTGTAGCCATCAGGCGCCGACGAGGCCACCGCCTGGCCCGCGATATTGCCTGCTGCGCCGGCCCGGTTGTCCACGGGCACGGGTTGACCCAGGGCTCGCGTCAGGTGGTTGGCGACCAATCGGGTGGTGAGGTCGGCGATGCCACCAGGAGGAAAGCCGACGATCAGGCTCACCGCCCGGCTGGGCCAGGTTTGCGCGTGCGCCCATGGGCTGAGCAAGCCAAAACTGGCGGGCGCCGCGATGGCGGCGGTCAACAGCCTTCTGCGTTGGGTCTGGGTTTGGTTCATGCAAGTCTCCTGGTGGCGCCGGCTGTATTCAAGCGCGGCTATGTTTGTTGATCAATCGCTTGGCGCTGGCAATCAAATTCTGTCCGTTGAAGCCACGCCAGCCGTCGAAACTCTTGGGCCTGGGTCAGCCGGATCATGTTGATCTGCTTGCCTCGACCTGAAGCAGGCTTGTGCGGGGGAACATGGTGAGGTCTCCTCTGGCTCGAAGGTGGCACGAATGGGCTGGTCCGGGACCGGCCGCCAAAGGGTGTGGCTGGCAGGGCTGCACGGGCAAGATCGCAAGGGCAAGATCGCAAGGGCACTGTATCGCACTGCAGGGTGATCGGACAGCGCTGGATGGGGCGTTCGGGCTGGTGTTAACCCTTAATTTCTCGCAGGTATGTCGGTTTTGGCATGGCTGATATGCAGCCTGCGCTTTCAGGGCCGCTGCCTGCCTGCCCAGGGTTCGACAAAGCTGCGTATCGCTGCCAGCAGCGTGTCGGGTTGGTCGCGGTGCGGTGCATGGCCGCAGTGGGCCAATTCCAGCAGTTGGGTCTGCCTAGCGATGCGGGCGATGCCGTGAATTTGCTCCAGCGTGCCGTAGGCGTCGTCTAGCCCTTGCACCGCCAGCAGCGGGCAGCGCAGACGCGCGAGTTCTGGCAGCAGCGTCCAGTGGCGAAAGGCGGGCGCAAGCCAGGCCTCGTTCCAGCCCCAGAAGGCCGAGTCGGGGTCGTCGTGGTGCTGCGCCAGCCGGGCGCGCAAGGGTCCCTGGGTGTAGTCGGTGCGTGCCTGGGCTATGCTGCGCAGTGCAATGTCTTCGACAAAAATGTGCGGTGCCAGCACGATCGCCCCAGCCACCCGCTGCGGCCACTGGGCGGCATGGATGAGCGCGATCGAGCCGCCGTCGCTGTGACCCAGCAACCAGGGCGGCTGCGCCTGGGTGTCGATGCCCAGCGCTTGCAGCAGCGCCGGCAGCACCTCGAGCGCCTGGCGGTGCATGTAGTCGGGGCCCCAGCATTCGTCTGCGGCACGCGGGGTGGAGCGGCCATAGCCGGGGCGCGAATACACCAAGCCACGCCAGCCCAAGGTGTGGCAGAGCCGGGCGGGAAAGTCGCGCCACATGGCCACCGAGCCCAAGCCCTCGTGCAGAAAAACCAGCAGCGGTGCCTGCTGCGGCGCGCTCCCAAGCCACTGGTACTCCAGTTGCAGCCGATGGCCCCGCCACTCGATCGGGCAAAAATCGCTTGCGTTGGACCCGCTGTTCATGCGTCGACTGAATCCAGTTGGCGCAGCTTGAAGCGCTGAATTTTGCCGCTGGCGGTCTTGGGCAATTCGTGCACAAAGGCGATCTGGCGCGGGTATTTGTAGGGCGCGAGCTTGTCTTTGACAAAGGCCTTCAGGGCAGCCTCGTCTGTGTGCTGGCCGGCTTTGAGCACCACATAGGCTTTGCTCTTGATGAGGCCCTCTGCGTCGTGGACGCCGATCACTGCCGCTTCCATCACGGCCGGATGCTGCATCAGGGTGGACTCGACCTCGAACGGGCTGACGTAGATGCCGCTGACCTTGAGCATGTCGTCGCTGCGCCCGCCATAGGTGTAGCTGCCGTCGCTGTGCTGGGTGTACTTGTCGCCGCTCTTGACCCAGTGGCCTTGAAAGGTGTCGCGGGATTTGTCCCGGTTGCCCCAGTACAGCAGGGCCGCCGACGGGCCTTGTATGTACAGATCGCCCAGTTCGCCCTCCGGCACGACCGATAAGCCGTCTTCGGCGCGCAACTCGATGGTGTAGCCGGGCACCGGCCAGCCGCTGCTGCCGTAACGCACCCGATCGGGCCGGTTGGAGAGGTAGATGTGCAGCATTTCGGTCGAACCGATGCCGTCGATGATGTCGATGCCGAAGTGGAGCCGGAAGCGCTCGCCCAACTGGGCCGGCAAGGCCTCGCCGGCCGATGAGACCAGGCGCAGCGCTACTGCTGCGCGGCTGGGCAGGGCAGGGTGGGCCAGCATGGCGGCAAAGCCGGTAGGGGCGCCGTAAAACACCGTGGGTTGGAGGCCGCCCACCGCGCCAATCCAGCGTTGGAATACCGCTTCGGGGGTGGCCCGCTCGGCCATCAGCAGCGTGGTGGCACCCGCAACCAGCGGGAAGATCAAGGCGTTGCCCAAGCCGTAGGCAAAAAACAGCTTGGCGGCCGAAAAACACAGGTCGTTCGCGCGAAGGCCCAGCACGCGCTTGCCATACAGTTCGGCGGTCCAGTAAGGGTTGGCGTGGGTGTGCAGCGCCGCTTTGGGGCGGCCGGTGGAGCCCGAGGAATAGAGCCAGAAAGCCGGGTCATCGGGGCTGGTGGCGGCTGGGCTGGCTCGGGTGGAATGTGGGCGCAGGAAATCGTCGAACTCGACTTCACCCTCTAGCAGGGGCCCCTGCGGCTGTGAAACCACCACCTGCCGCACCTCATGCCGACTCTGCCCCAGCGCAGCGCGCAGCGTGGGCAACAAGGCTCCCGAGACCAGCACCGCCTGCGCACGCGAGTGCTCCAGCATATGGGCGTAGTCGTCGGCGGTGAGCAAGGTGTTGACCGGCACCGGCACCAGGCCCGCGTACAGGGCCCCCAAAAAACCCACCGGCCAGTGCCGCTGGTCGTGCATCAATAGCAGCACGCGCTCCTCGCGCCGCAAGCCGCTGGCCAGCAAGGCGTTGGCGCTCTGACACACCAGTTGGGCCAGTTGGCCGTAGCTCAGGCTGCCTTGATCGTCGATGAAGGCGAGCGCATCGGGCCGCGCAGCGTTGATTTCCAGCACATGCTGGGTAAAGTTGAAGGTCGCGCCCAAGGGCGCAATTGTTGGTTTGGTGCTCATGGGGGCGGGTTCCTGCACGGGCTCTGGGTCTGGGCTGCTGGGGTCTCAAGTGGCCGGGATGGCCTGCGCCAGCACGGCGCTGCTGGCTTGCAGCGCGCTGCGGCGGTGGTAGAAGTTGAGCGCGCGCACGCCGCCCAGCTCTTCACCGCCACCGGCCCGGCCCGGGCCGCCGTGCAGCGACTGCGGCATCACATTGCCGTGCCCGGTGTGCAGGGCGGCCACATCGGGCGAAACCACGTGGACGCGCCCGTGGCTGTCGGCCAGTTCCAGCGCGGTCTGGGCCAGCGCAGCCGGATCGGTGCCATAGAGCGAGGCGACCAAGGAACCCTGGCCGCGGCGGATGAGCTCGAGGGCGTGGGCGAGGTCGCGGCAGGGCATTAGGGTGGCCACCGGGCCAAACACCTCCACTTCGTGCACCGTGGCGTTGGCATCGGGGTCGCGCGTTCCCAGCAGCACCGGGGCCACGATGCTGGCCACGGCCGGGTCGGCATCGAGCAGCGCCATGCCGCGGCAGTCGCACAGCAGCTCGGTGTGCGCTTGCAGCAGGCTCAAGCCCTGCTCGACGGTGTTTTTTTGCGCCCGGCTCACCAGCGAGCCCATGCGCACCGCCGAGTTGCGCGGGTTGCCCACGGTGGTTTTGGCCAATTGGGCGCCGATCGCCTGTGCGGCCGCGTCGTACAGGTGCGCCGGCACCAGCACGCGGCGTATGGCGGTGCATTTTTGCCCCGCCTTGACCGTCATCTCGCGCGCCACTTCCTTGGCCAATAGGCCCAGTGCGGTGGCGCTGTCTGCGCTGTCAGCCGAGGGCAGCAGCAGCGCGGCATTGACGCTGTCGGCCTCGATGTTGACGCGCACCGAGCGCTGCACCACCGCCGGGTGGGAGCGGATCAGGGCGGCGGTTTGCGCCGAACCGGTGAACGAGACCACGTCGAAGGCTTGCAGTTGATCGAGCAACCCGGCCGAGCTGCCGCAGATGATCGACAAGGCGCCGGGCGGCAGGATGCCCGCGTTGAGCACATCGCGCACCATGCGCTGGCTTAGCCAGGCGGTTGCGGTGGCGGGCTTGATGATCACCGGCACGCCCGAGAGCAGCGCCGGCGCCGCCTTTTCCCACAGGCCCCAGCTTGGGAAGTTGAAGGCGTTGATGCACAGCGCCACCCCGCGCGTGGGAGTCAGGATGTGCTGCGACTGAAACAGCGGATCTTTGGCCAGGCGGGCGGCCTCGCCATCGACCAAAAAATGGCGATCACCCAAGGATTCGCCCAGTTTGGCGTAGTAGCCCAGGGTGTAGATGCCGCCATCGACGTCAATGGCCGAGTCGTTGCGCACGGTGCCGCTGTTGGCGGTGCTGATGTCGTAATAGGCGTCGCGGTTGGCCTGCAGCACCTGCCCGACGGCAGTCAGCAGCGCGGCACGCTGGCGGTAGCTCAGGGCGCGCAGTTGTGCCCCGCCTTGCTCGCGGGCAAAGTGAAAAGCAGCGGCCAAGTCCAGGCCGGTCGCGTCCACCCGCACCAGCTCGGTGCCCAGCACCGGGTCAAACAAAGGTGTGGGGGTGCCGCTGCCGCATGTCCATTGATTGGCCACGTGGTTGGCCAGCAGTTCGGTGCTCATGGTGTCTCCTCGGTATCGTGGTTGGAACTTGGGCACAATATGAACTATCGTGCACAAACTTTAGGTTAACAGAAAGAAAAATCGTGTCAAGCAATATATTGCATGAAGCCGAGGTATTTTCCCGTGCCCGCGAAGTTGCAGACAAGCACCCCTTCCTGCTCGCCTTGGGCGAGCGGGTGCGCAGTTTGCGCGCGCGCCGCGGCATGACGCGCAAGGCGCTGGCGCAATCGGCCGAGGTGTCGGAGCGGCATCTGGCCAACCTCGAGTACGGCGAGGGCAACGTCTCGATTTTGTTGCTGCTGCAGGTGTCGCAGGCCCTGCAATGTTCGCTGGCTGAATTGCTGGGCGATGTCACCACGCAGTCGGCCGAGTGGCTCCTGATCCGGGAGCTGCTCGCAGGCTGCAACGAGGCCACGCTGCGCCGCGCCCGCACCGCCTTGGCCGATTTGCTGGGTACGGGCTCCTCCCACGGCCCGCGCAGCCAGCGCGTGGCCCTGATCGGCTTGCGCGGGGCGGGCAAGACCACCTTGGGCAAGATGTTGGCCGAGGACTTGGGCTACCCGTTTCTGGAGCTGAGCCGCGAGATCGAAAAGTTTGCGGGCTGCAGCGTCATGGAAATCCAGGCCCTGTATGGACAAAACGCCTACCGCCGCTATGAGCGCCGGGCGGTCGAGGAGGCGATCCAGCTCTATCCGGAAGCGGTGCTGGCTACGCCCGGGGGCATCGTTTCCGATGCCGCCACCTTCAACCTACTGCTGGCGCATTGCACCACGGTCTGGTTGCAAGCCGACCCCCAAGACCACATGGACCGGGTGCGCGCCCAAGGCGACTTGCGCCCCATGGCCGCCAACCCGGAGGCGATGCAAGACCTGAAAAACATTCTGGACGGGCGCGCCGATCTGTATGCCCGCGCCCTGTGCCGAGTCCATACCAGCACCCAGCCGCTGGAGCAAACCTTTGCCTTGCTGCGCGCGCAGGTGCGCCAGGTGTTGCTGTTGCCGGCGTGAATGCTGCGTTCATGCAAAATAATGCTTGACATCGGAAAAACATGCAGTAAAATGCTCACACGCAGGCCGTGTACCGTGTACGGTCTTGCCATCAGGAGACCCCATGAACGCACCCGAACCCGCCTCTGCCGTGCTGCCCGATTCGGTAGATTTTCAGACTCACCCCGGCGTATACCGCCATTGGAAGCTGGACTTTGATGGCCCGGTGGCCACCTTGACCGCCGATTTCGATCAAGACGGCGGCATCCGGCCGGGCTATCGGCTCAAGCTCAACAGCTACGACCTGGGCGTAGACATTGAGCTCAAAGATGCCATCGATCGCATCCGCTTCGAGCACCCCGAGGTGCGCACCGTGGTGCTCACCAGCGCCCAAGACAAGGTGTTTTGCTCCGGGGCCAATATTTACATGCTTGGTTTGTCCAGCCACGCCTGGAAAGTGAATTTTTGCAAATTCACCAACGAAACCCGCAATGGCCTGGAAGATGCGTCCCGGCACAGCGGGCTGAAGTTTCTGGCTGCCATCAACGGCGCCTGCGCTGGCGGCGGCTACGAGCTGGCCATGGCGTGCGACGAAATCATTCTGGTCGATGACCGCTCCAGCGCCGTCAGCCTGCCTGAAGTGCCGCTGCTGGGCGTGTTACCGGGCACTGGCGGCCTGACCCGTCTGACCGACAAGCGCCATGTGCGCCACGACTTGGCCGATATTTTTTGCACCACCAGCGAGGGCGTGCGCGGCCAGAAAGCCAAGGACTGGCGTCTGGTGGACGCCATCGTCAAACCGGCGCAGTTTGCCGCCACGGTGCGCGAGCGCGCCTTGCAACTGGCCGAACAAAGCGACCGACCCGCCGGCGCCCAAGGGGTGCAGCTCACGCCGCTGGTGCGCCACATCAGCGATGCGGGTTTGACATACCGCCACGTTGAAGTGCGCATCGATCGCGCCAAGCGCAGCGCCCGCATCACCGTCAAGGCCCCAAGCGGCGCGCAGCCCAGCACAGCCGCTGGCATCGAGGCCGCGGGGGCTGCCTGGTATCCGCTGCAAATGGGGCGCGAGCTGGAAGACGCGATTCTGCACTTGCGCAGCAACGAACTGGATATCGGCACCTGGCTGCTCCAGACCGAAGGCGACGCGGCAGCGGTGCTGGCCAACGACGCGCTGATGCAGGCGCACCAAAGCCACTGGCTGGTGCGTGAGACCATCGGCTTGCTGCGCCGCACCTTGGCTCGGCTCGATGTCTCATCGCGCAGCCTGTTTGCCTTGATCGACACCGGGTCGTGCTTTGCAGGCAGTTTGGCCGAGCTGGCTTTCTGCGCCGACCGTGCCTACATGCTGGCTTTGCCCGGTGACCCGCTGCGGGCACCCAAGCTGCACTTGAGCGAGTTCAACTTCGGTTTCCTGCCCATGATCACCGAGCGCACGCGCCTGCAGCGCCGGTTTTACGACGAAGCCGCCCCCATGGATGCAGCTCGCCAAGCGCTGGGCCAAGCGCTCGACGCCCACGCGGCCCAGGCCTTGGGCCTGATCAGCGCCGCCCCCGACGACATCGACTGGGCCGACGAACTGCGCCTGGCGCTGGAAGAGCGCGCCAGCATGTCGCCCGATGCCCTCACCGGACTTGAAGCCAATCTGCGTTTTGGGCCGCATGAAAACATGGCCACCCGCATTTTTGGGCGCCTCAGCGCCTGGCAAAACTGGGTCTTTCAGCGCCCCAACGCTGTGGGCGAAAAAGGGGCATTGAAGGTCTATGGCAAAGGCGAGCGCGCCGCGTTCGACTGGAACAGGGTTTGACACCACAAGGAGATCAGCATGAGCAGCATCAATTACAGCGAAAAAATTCCCAACAACGTCAACCTCAGCGAAGACCGCACCCTGCAGCGCGCGCTCGAGCAGTGGCAACCCAACTACCTCAAGTGGTGGGACAGCATGGGCCCGGACGGCTCGCAAAACTTTGACGTGTACCTGCGCACGGCGGTGAGCGTCGATCCCCAGGGTTGGGCCCAGTTTGGCCACGTGAAGATGCCCGATTACCGCTGGGGAATTTTCCTCAACCCCGCCGAGCAGGACCGAAAAATCCACTTCGGCGACCACATGGGCGAAGCCGCCTGGCAAGACGTGCCTGGCGAATACCGCGCCAACCTGCGCCGCATCATCGTCACCCAGGGCGATACCGAGCCGGCCTCGGTCGAGCAGCAGCGCCACCTCGGCCTGACCTGCCCGAGCCAGTACGACCTGCGCAACCTGTTTCAGGTGAACGTGGAAGAGGGGCGCCACCTGTGGGCCATGGTTTACCTGCTGCACAAGTATTTTGGCAAGGATGGCCGTGAAGAAGGCGAAGCCCTGCTGGAGCGCAACAGCGGCAGCGCCGACAACCCGCGCATTCTGGAAGCCTTCAACGAAGAGACGCCGGACTGGCTGAGCTTCTTCATGTTCACCTACTTCACCGACCGCGACGGCAAGTTCCAGCTCTGCGCCTTGGCCGAGAGCAGCTTCGACCCGTTGGCGCGCACCACCAAGTTCATGCTGACCGAAGAAGCGCACCACATGTTCGTGGGCGAGTCCGGTGTGAGCCGCGTCATCAACCGCACTTGCCAGGTGATGAACGAGCTCAAAACCGACGACCCGGCCAAGCTGCGCGCCGCCGGTGTGATCGACCTGCCGACCATCCAGCGCTACCTGAACTTCCACTTCTCGGTCACGATCGACCTATTTGGCGCCGACGAGTCCAGCAACGCCGCCACCTTCTACAGCACCGGCCTCAAGGGCCGCTACGAAGAGGGCAAGCGCACCGACGACCACGTGCTCAAAGGTCAGTTCTACAAGGTGCTGAACGTGCAAAACGGCCAACTGGTCGAAAAAGAAGTGCCGATGCTCAACGCGCTCAACGAAGTGCTGCGCGACGATTACATCAAAGACAGCATCGGTGGCGTGGAGCGCTGGAACAAGGTGATCGAAAAAGCAGGCATCCCGTTTCGCCTGAAGGTGCCACACAAGGCATTCCACCGCAACATCGGCATGCTCAAGGGCGTGAAAGTGTCGCCCGAGGGTCGCGTGATCTCTGAGTCCGAATGGAACGCCCACCGCGACCAATGGCTGCCCAGCGAAAGCGACCGCGCTTTTGTCGCCAGCCTGATGGGCCGCGTGGTCGATCCTGGCAAGTTCGCCAACTGGATCGCTCCCCCGGTAATGGGTATCAACCGCCAGCCGGTGGACTTCGAGTACGTCCGGTTTGCCTGACTGTGGACGCGCCCGCACCCCGACTGAGGGCGTGTCCACCCCCCGCCAAGGGGCGATGCCTGCGGCCTGGCAAAGCCAGTTCCGCGGCATCACGGGATGGGTCAGGCGCTCCGGCACAGCCCGGGGTGCGTCTGTGCCCGAGCCACTTTTGCCCGAGGCGCGGTGCGGTGCGGACGGCGCAGAGAGGTTAACGAGCAACTGGCCGCAGGCCGGCGAGGGACACGAACGCAGCGAGCTGCGCTGTGTCGCGTGCTGCCACGTCAACGCAAAAACACCCCTTCGAACTTTCTACCGAACTCAGAACTACACTGCCAAAAAACCACGGAGACTTCCATGAACGCGCCCGCTGAATTGGCTGTGATCAAGCAACACCTGATCGATCCTGAAATTTGCATCCGCTGCAACACCTGCGAAGCCATCTGCCCGGTGCAGGCCATCACGCACGACTCGCGCAACTACGTGGTGGACGCTGAAAAGTGCAACTGGTGCAACGACTGCATCGCGCCGTGCCCAACGGGTTCGATCGACAACTACCGCACCATGCCGCGCGCCAAAGCCTATACGCTGGCCGAGCAGCTCACCTGGGACGCATTGCCGGCAGAGCTCTCGGCTCAAGAGCGCAAAGCGCTGGTGGGCGACGACACGGCTGGCGAGGCGGCACCGGAGGCCGCGGTCGAGGCCGCTGTGGTGGTCAATCCCACTGGGCAGACCGGGTTCCACTCAAGCGCTTATGGTGCCAGCGTGCCACCTTGGAGTGCGGCACACGCCTACACCAACCTCTACGGACCCAAGGCCGCACAGAAAACCGTCACCGCCACCGTGGCCGGCAATGTGCGCGTGACCGAGGTTGGTATACAGGCCGGTCATGACTATGACACGCACCACATCGTGCTCGACTTCGGTGCCATGCCGTTTCCGGTGCTGGAAGGCCAGTCCATCGGCATCATCCCGCCCGGCCTTGACGCCAAAGGCAAGCCGCACCATGCGCGGCAGTATTCCATTGCCAGCCCCCGCAACGGCGAGCGCCCGGGTTACAACAACCTGTCGCTCACCATCAAGCGCGTGCTCGAAGACCACCAAGGCCAGCCTGTGCGCGGCGTGGCCAGCAACTTCATGTGCGACCTGCAGGTCGGCGACAAGGTCGAGGTGATCGGACCGTTCGGCAGCAGCTTCCTCATGCCCAACCACCCCAAGAGCCACATTGTGATGATCTGCACCGGCACCGGTAGCGCACCCATGCGCGCCATGACCGAGTGGCGACGGCGCTTGCGCGCGCAAGCGCTGGCAAAGGCCGAGCGAGCCGGAGCCGCATGGGAGTCGGACTACCAAGGCGGTAAACTGATGTTGTTCTTTGGCGCCCGCACGCAGCAGGAATTGCCCTACTTCGGACCGCTGCAGAACCTGCCCAAGGACTTCATCGACATCAACTTTGCCTTCAGCCGCACTTCGGGCCAACCCAAGCGCTATGTGCAGCACGCCATGGTCGAACGCGCCCCCGATTTGAGCGCGTTGCTGGTCGATCCCAATGCCTATTTTTACGTTTGCGGTCTCAAGGTGATGGAGGAGGGCGTCTTGCTCGCGCTGCGCGACATCGCACACGGGGCCGGGCTGGATTGGTCAGCGCTCAGCGCGGCGCTCAAGCGCGAAGGCAGGCTGCACCTCGAAACGTACTGATCGGTGCGCAGGGCTGGGTGCAGCCCGGCCCTGGCCGGGGGGCGCTTCAGGCCCGGCTGTGTTTCTCGATCAGACGGCGTGCGTTGGCCAGCAGCTCGCGGCCGTTGAAGCCACGCCGATCCATGTCCTGCACCCAGTTGACCTCCACCGGGCGCGCCTGACGCCGGAACTCCTGCGCCTCCACCCCGCGGATGGTGTTGATCCGGTTGCCGCGCTCTTGGGCGATGCGGCGCGCGGGGGCGTCACCCGATTCTTGGCCGCGGCCCAAGGCGGCCGAGGCTTCGATGCCGGTGTTGGCGTCGATCACGCGCTTGAGGTCGGGCGGCAGTGCGTCGTAGCGGCGCTGGTTCATGGCCATCACGAAGGTGGTGGTGTAGAGCGCACCACCAGCAGGGTCGAACTCGCTGTGGAATTGCACCATCTCCTGCACCCGAATCGAGGGCACGATTTCCCATGGAATCATGGTGCCATCGATTACGCCGCGCGACAGCGCCTCGGGGATTTGCGGCAGCGCCATGCCCACCGGGGTAGCCCCCAAGTGGCCAAGCAAGGCGGTGATCATGCGCGTTGGGCCGCGCATGCGCAGGCCGCGCAGATCGTCCGGGCGCGTGATGGCGCGTTCCCGAACATGGAATACGCCCGGTCCGTGAACGTGAAACGCCAGGGAGCGAACCCCGCGAAATTCATCGGCGGCATGGGTCTGGATGTATTCCCAGAAAGCGCGCGAGGTCGCGCCAGCGTTGCTCATCATGAAGGGCAGCTCATACACCTCGGAGCGCGGAAAGCGCCCCGGGGTGAGGCCAGGCATGGCCCAGACCACATCGGCCAAGCCGTCACGGGCCTGATCGAACAGTTGCCCCGGGTTGCCGCCCAACTGCATGGAGGGAAAGTGTTCGAAGCGGATGCGTCCGCCGGATTCGTTCTGGATCTTTTGCATCCAGGGCAGCAGGGCGTTGTTCCAGACCCCAGAGGTGCCCGTTACAAAGGTGTGAAACCGGAGTGTGACGCTTTGCTGGGCAAAGCCAATCAAAGCCGGGGCACCAAGTGCCACGGCAGTGCCGGACTGAAGCAGGGTTCTGCGTGAAAACATGATGGGCTCCTCTGGGGTCCCGGGCGATCCCGGACGGGTGGTTGAAAACGGGCATGGGCGCAGATGTACGGTGCTGCGTCACGAGCACTATAATGCATATAGAAGGAAAAATGTGTCATATTGAGGCCCGCTGGCATCAGTGAATTCCATTAGGTGAATTCCCTTGGTGGCCGTTTGCCAGGTCTTCCAAGCCTTGGGTTTGACGCGGCTGCAGCGGTTTACGATGGCGCGGGTTTGGCGGCGCCTGCTCTGATGGACAATGCGGTATCCCTCCTTTTCGGTGCACCCAGCATGACCCATCTTTTCGAACCCATCCGCGCCGGCCAACTGGCCTTGTCCAACCGCATCGTCATGGCCCCGCTGACGCGCAACCGCGCGCCAAGGGCCGTGCCCACGGCGCTCATGGCCAGCTACTACCAGCAGCGCGCCAGCGCCGGCTTGCTGATCTCGGAAGCCACCGCCATCAGCCAGCAGGGCCAAGGCTATGCCGACGTGCCCGGCCTCTACGCCCCCGAGCAGATTGCCGGCTGGAAGCGCGTCACGGATGCGGTGCACGCCAGTGGCGGCAAGATCGTGACCCAGCTCTGGCACGTGGGCCGTGTTTCGCACACCAGCTTGCAGCCCAGTGGCGGCGCGCCGGTCGCACCCTCGGCCATCCGCGCCCAAACCAAGACGGTGCTGATCCAAGACGGGGCGGCGTCTTTCGTCGACACCTCCGAGCCGCGTGCGCTCGAGCTGGCCGAAATTCCCGGCCTCGTCGAGGACTACCGCAAGGCCGCGCTGGCCGCCATCGAAGCCGGCTTTGATGGGGTAGAAATCCACGCCGCCAACGGCTACCTGATCGATCAGTTCCTGAAAACCGGCAGCAACCAGCGCACCGACGCCTACGGCGGCTCGATTCCGAACCGGGCCCGGCTGCTGCTCGAGGTGGTGCAGGCGGTGAGCGCGGCCATCGGCGGTGGCCGCACCGGCATCCGCCTGTCGCCCGTGACGCCGGCCAACGATGTGCTCGATGCCGACCCGCAGCCGCTGTTCGAGCACGTGGTGCGCCAGCTCGCCCCGCTGGGCTTGGCCTATCTGCACCTGATCGAGGGTGCCACTGGCGGCGCGCGCGCGCTCACCGACCGCCCCTTCGATTACGCCGCCCTGCGCGCCAGCTACCGCGCCGCCGGTGGCCAGGGGGCATGGATGGTCAACAACGGCTACGACCTGGCACTGGCGCAGAGCGCCTTGCAAAGCGGCGCCGACCTCGTGGCCTTTGGCAAAGCCTACATCGCCAACCCCGACCTCGTGGCGCGCCTGCAACAGGGTGGCCCGTTCAATGAGCCCGATCGCAGCACCTTTTACGGCGGCGGCGCCAAAGGCTACACCGACTACCCGGCGCTCACGGCTTAAGCAAGCGGTGGGAGGCTGGCACCCCGGTTTATCCTCATGGCCCCATGAAGCTGTACAACTACTTTCGCTCCAGCACCTCGTTTAGGGTGCGCATCGCGCTCAACCTAAAGGGCTTGGACTGCGAGTACGCGTCGGTGCACCTGGCACGCGGCGAGCAGCGCGAAGCGGCCTACCGCGCCCTCAGCCCCGATGGGCTGGTGCCGCTGCTCGATCTGCAGGGGGTGCCGGAACCGGGGCTATTAAGCCAGTCGATGGCCATCATCGAGTACCTCGACGAGGTCTATCCGCAACCGCCCCTGCTGCCGCCCGATCCGCTGGGGCGCTCGCGCGTGCGGGCGCTGGCGCAGAGCGTGGCCTGCGAGATGCACCCGATCAATAACCTGCGCGTGCTCAAGTACCTGGCGCAGCCGCTGGGGCTTAACGAGGAGCAGCGCGCCGCCTGGTACAACCACTGGGTGGTGCAGGGTCTGCTGGCCTACGAGCAGCGGCTGCGCGAATTGCAGGCCGAACGCGCCGCACGCGCCTTGCCGCCTGCGCGCTACTCCTACGGCGACGCGCCCAGCTTGGCCGACTGCTGCCTGGTGCCGCAACTGATCAATGGGCGCCGCTTCGGCCTGTCCTACGATGCGCTCGACATCCCCCTGACGCTTGCGGTGCTGCAGGCTTGCCTAGAGCTCGACGCCTTTCGCCGCGCCCTGCCCGAGAACTGCCCCGATGCCCCCCCAGTCTGATCCCCACCCCTCGGCCATCGGTTGGCTGCCCGCCCACGCCCCTTGGCCGGCCGGGGTAGCGGCTGGCATCACGCAGCGCAGCGGCGGCGTGTCGGCGCCGCCGTGGGACAGCCTCAACCTGGGCGACCACGTCGGCGACGACCCCATCCACGTGCAAGCCAACCGCCAGCGCCTGGCCGATGGCTTGGCCATGCGAGCGGTGTTTATGCGCCAGGTGCACGGCAACGCGGTGTTGCACCTGCAGGCCGACACGCCCGACGGCCTCACCGCCGACGCCTGCTGGACCGACCAACCCGGCCTGGCCTGCACCGTGCTGGTGGCCGATTGCCTGCCGCTGCTGCTGGCCGCACCCGATGGCGCCAGTGTGGCGGCGGTGCATGCCGGCTGGCGTGGCTTGGCTGGGCAGGGCGTGTCGCAGGGCCGGGCACAGGGCCAGGGCGTGCTGGAGGCCCTGTGTGCGGCTTGGCCGGCGGCGCAGCACCCGAGCCAACGCGCTGCGATTCAGGTCTGGTTGGGGCCGTGCATCGGGCCGCAGCGCTTCGAGGTCGGGCCCGAGGTGCGGCAAGCCTTTGTCTCGCACGACCCGGCGGCGGCGGCGTGTTTTGTGCCGCTGCCGGGGCTGCCGGCCTTGGGTGAAAGGGTGGCTGCTGCGGCGCCCAAATACCTGGCCGATCTGCCCGCCTTGGCGCGCCAGCGCCTAGCCGCCTTGGGCTTTGAGCGTGTGGTGGGCAACGACGGCGGCGCCGACTGGTGCACCGCCAGCCAGCCTTCACGGTTCTTTTCGCATCGGCGCGATGGGGCTAGGCTCGGCAGCAGCGGGCGCATGGCGGCCTGCATCGCTTGCCAGGCCTGAATCGGAGTTGGATTCTGGGCTGGATGGGGGCGTCGGGCCCGCTGATGCCTCGGCCGGCTTCGAGGCGGCTTCGGCCTCTTGCTGCGCCTTGCGCCGCAAGGGGCCGGTCATCAGGTAAACCATGAGGGCCAATGGAAGCAAACCGTAAAAAAACAGCGTCATAATGGCTGCAAACAGGGTGCCCGTGGGGCTGGTGGCTACCGAGGCGGCCATCAGCACCACCACATAAAGCCAAGCGATGACGATTACGTACAGAAACAACATGGGGAATGCGCGTGTTTTGGGGTCCAAACAGGGCCCGCCTTTGGGCTTACCGTTCGCGGGCTGGTTGACAGCGCAGACTGTAGCGCGAAGCGGTTAGCCACACCCGCACCCATAAACCCATGCCCTTTACTAGGAGATAACCATGAACACCCCCCAAAACCCTTGGCTGCAAGCGGCGCAGCAGTTCCAGCAGTCGGCGCTGCAGCAGTGGGGCCAGATGTTGCAGGCCAACCCGGCTGCCGCCACCCCGCAACCGGCTTTCACCCCCTTTGCCGCCCCCGGCGGGGTCGATCTGAACGAAATGCTCTCCAAAGTGGCGGGGCACCCGGTGCAGATCGAGCCTGCGCGGCTGCTGCAAATCCAGAGCGACTACTTGAAGGACCTCGCGCAACTCTGGAGCCAGGGCGTGCAGGTCAAGCCGCCCCAAGACAAACGCTTTGCCGCACCAGCGTGGAGCAGCAACCCGCTGTCGGCCTACGCGGCAGCGGCCTACCAGCTCAACGCCCGCACCCTGGTGGCGCTGGCCGATGCGGTGCAGGCCGACGCCAAAACGCGCGCGCGCATCCAGTTTGCCGTGTTGCAGTGGATCGAGGCCAGCGCGCCCAGCAACTTCCTGGCCTTCAATGCCGAGGCGCAGCAAAAAGCCCTCGTAACCAAAGGCGAGAGCCTGAGCCAGGGCATCAAAAACCTGCTGCACGACCTGGAGCAGGGCCATGTCTCGATGACCGACGAGAGCGCCTTTGAAGTCGGCAAAAACGTCGCCACCACCGAGGGCCAGGTGGTGTTCGAGAACGAGCTGTTCCAGCTCATCCAGTACAAACCCTTGACCGAGCAGGTGCACCAGCGCCCCTTTTTGCTGGTGCCACCGTGCATCAACAAGTTCTACATCCTCGATTTGCAGCCCGAGAACTCGCTGGTGCGCTACGCGGTCGAGCAGGGCATGACCACCTTCGTGGTGAGCTGGTGCAACCCGGACGCCTCGCTGGCCCACAAAACCTGGGACGACTACATCGAAGACGCGCTCATCAAGGCCATCGCCGTGGTGCGCGAAATCACCCGCGCCGAGCAAATCAACGCGCTTGGTTTTTGCGTCGGCGGCACCATGCTGGGCACGGCGCTGGCGGTGTTGGCGGCGCGCGGCGAAAAGCCGGTGGCCAGCGCCACCTTCCTGACCGCCTTCTTGGATTTTTCCGACACCGGCGTGCTCGATGTGTTCATCGACGAAAACTCCGTGCGCCTGCGCGAGCAGCAGTTTGCCAACGGCGGTCTGATGCCGGGGCGCGATCTGGCCACCACCTTCAGCTTTCTGCGCCCCACCGATCTGGTCTGGAACTACGTGGTGGGCAACTACCTCAAGGGCGAAACCCCGCCGCCCTTCGATTTGCTGTACTGGAACAGCGACAGCACCAACCTGCCCGGACCCTACTACGCCTGGTATCTGCGCCACACCTATTTGCAAAACCAGCTCTGCCAGCCGGGCGCGCTCAGCGTCTGCGGCCAGCCGGTGGACTTGGGCCGCATCGACATTCCGGTCTATATCTACGGCTCGCGCGAAGACCACATCGTCCCCATCGCCGGGGCCTACGCCAGCACCCAGCATCTGCCGGGCCCGAAACGCTTCGTGATGGGGGCCTCGGGGCACATCGCGGGTGTCATCAACCCGGCCCGCAAGGGCAAACGCAGCCATTGGGTGGGCTCGACCGAGCAGTTCCCGCCCCAACTCGACGGCTGGCTCGCCAGCGCCACCGAGCGCCCTGGCAGTTGGTGGACCGACTGGTCGGAATGGCTCAAGGGCCATGCCGGCGCGTTGGTGGCCGCACCCAAGGGCTACGGCAACCGCACATACAAGGCCATCGAGCCGGCCCCGGGCCGCTATGTCAAGGTCAAGGCCTGAACTTTTTTACCCTTTCGATTCAACCGCAACAGGAGAGCACACATGCAAGAGATCGTCATCGTCGCCGCCGCCCGCACCGCCGTGGGCAAGTTTGGCGGCAGCTTGGCCAAAGTACCGGCGCCCGAACTCGGGGCCGCCGTGATCAAGGGCTTGCTGCAGCGCACTGGCTTGGCACCGGAACAGGTGGGTGAAGTGATCTTGGGCCAGGTGCTGGCCGCAGGCTCAGGGCAAAACCCAGCGCGCCAGGCCATGCTCAAAGCCGGTCTGGCCAAAGAAACCCCGGCCATGACCATCAACGCCGTCTGCGGCTCGGGCCTGAAGGCGGTCATGCTGGCGGCGCAAGCCATAGCCACCGGCGACAGCGAGATCGTCATCGCGGGCGGCCAGGAAAACATGAGCGCCAGCCCGCACCTGCTGCCCGCCAGCCGCGACGGCCAGCGCATGGGCGACTGGAAGCTGGTCGATTCGATGATCGTCGATGGCCTGTGGGACGTTTACAACCAGTACCACATGGGCATTACGGCCGAAAACGTGGCCAAGGCGCACGGTATCACGCGTGAGATGCAAGACGCCCTGGCTGCGGCCAGCCAGCAAAAAGCCGCCGCCGCCCAAGACGCGGGCAAGTTCAAAGACGAGATCGTGCCAGTCCTGATCCCGCAGAAAAAAGGCGATGCGCTGGTCTTTGAGAGCGACGAATACCTGAATCGCAAAAGCAACCTCGAAGCCCTCACCGGCCTGCGCCCGGCCTTCGACAAGGCCGGCACGGTGACGGCGGGCAACGCCTCGGGCATCAACGACGGCGCCGCTGCGGTGCTGGTGATGTCGGCGGCCAAGGCGGCGGCGCTGGGCCTGACGCCACTGGCCACCATCCGCAGCTACGCCACCACCGGGCTGGACCCGAGCGTGATGGGCATGGGGCCGGTGTCGGCTTCGCAAAAAGCGCTGGCGCGTGCCGGCTGGGGCGTGGGCGAGGTCGATCTGTTCGAGCTCAACGAGGCCTTTGCGGCGCAGGCCTGCGCGGTCAACCTCGGGCTTGGGGTCGATGCGGCCAAGGTCAACGTCAATGGCGGCGCCATCGCCATCGGGCACCCGATCGGGGCCTCGGGCTGCCGCGTGCTGGTCACGCTGCTGCACGAAATGCAGCGCCGCGGCGCCAAAAAAGGCCTGGCCGCGCTGTGCATCGGCGGCGGCATGGGCGTGGCGCTCACCGTCGAGCGCTGAAACGCAATTTTTTTTCCACCCAAACAGAGGGACAACACATGAATCAAAAAATCGCATACGTCACTGGCGGCATGGGCGGCATCGGCACCGCGATCTGCCAGCGCTTGGCCAAGGCGGGCTTCAAGGTCATCGCCGGCTGCGGCCCCACGCGCGACCACCAAAAGTGGATCGACGAGCAAGCCGCGCTGGGCTACACCTTCTACGCCAGCGTGGGCAACGTGGGCGAGTGGGACTCCACCGTCGAGGCCTTCACCAAGGCCAAGGCCGAGCACGGCCCGATCGATGTGCTGGTCAACAACGCCGGCATCACGCGCGACCGCATGTTCCTGAAGATGACCAAAGAAGACTGGGACGCGGTGATCACCACCAACCTCACCTCCATGTTCAACGTCACCAAGCAGGTGGTGCCGGATATGGTCGAGCGCGGCTGGGGCCGCATCATCCAGATTTCGTCGGTCAACGGCGAGAAGGGCCAAGCCGGGCAGACCAACTACTCGGCCGCCAAGGCCGGGATGCATGGCTTCACCATGGCGCTGGCGCAAGAAGTGGCGGCCAAGGGCGTGACGGTGAATACCGTGAGCCCGGGCTACATCGGCACCGACATGGTGCGCGCCATCCGCCCCGACGTGCTGGAAAAGATCGTGGCCACGATTCCGGTCAAGCGCTTGGGCACGCCCGACGAAATCGGCTCCATCGTCACCTGGCTGGCGGGCGAAGACTCGGGCTTTACCACCGGGGCCGACTTTTCCTGCAACGGCGGCTTGCACATGGGGTGATGCGTTTTCAGGCCGCCGCGCAGTGCTCGGCAGCCTGCAGGCCGCTGCGCACCGCCGCCTCCAGCGTGGCCGGGTAGGGCCCGTGCAGGTAGTCGCCGGCTGCCCACAGGCCGGGGGCGATGGCTGCGCTAGGGCGCTGCAAGCCGGGGGTGCAGGCAAAAGTGGCGCGTTTTTCGATCACCGTTTGCTGCACCCGCTCGCCGTGCAGGCCCAGCGCCTGCCGGGCTTGGTCCAGCACGGCGGCTTGCAGCGTGGCTTTGTCGGTGTCGCAGGCGCTGGCCACCAGGGCCAGTTCGGCCCATGCGCCGCCGGTTTCGGCTGGTGTGGCGGCGGCACGGCCCGCTTGCAACCAGTCGCGCCTGAAAGCGAACTGCGCCGGGCTGGCGCTGCCGCTGCTGCGCAGCGCCAGCATGGGGTGCGCGCTCGGCCACGGCTGGCGCAGCCAACCGGCCACATACACCGTGCCGATGGCGGTGTGCTGCAAGGCGGCTGCTTGCGCGATCCACTGCGCCGGGGCCTCGGGCAGGGTGCGCAGCAGGCGCGCGGCTTCGGTGGCCGGGCAGGCCAAAATCACGCGGTCGGCCTCGTATGCGGCGCTGGCGCTGTGCAAGCGCCAAGGGCCGTTCGTCGCGCTGCGTTCCAAGCCCAGGGCGCGCTGGCCCAGGTGCAGTTCGGCCCCTTGGTGCGTGAGCCAGCGCAGCGCCGCCAGTGGCAGCATATCGCCCAAGCAGGTGCGCGGCAGCAGCAGTTGCGAAGCGCGCCAGGGCGGATGGCCGGCCCCGAGCAAGGCGTCGCGCAGCACGGTCAGGAACACCTGCGCGCTGGCCTGCTGCGCCGGGGTGTTGAGGGCGGCCACGCACAGCGGCTCGATGAAATCTTGCCACACCCGCTGCGGCAGGCCGGCGCACAGGTCGGCCACGCTCTCGCTGGGCAGGCAGGCAAAGCCCCTCATGCGCCAGCGCACCGCCGCCATCAACAAGGCGGCCCGGTCGCGCCCGCTCCAGCCGCGCGCGCAGGCGATCGCCGCCACGGTGTCGAGCGGGGCGGGCCAGCGCTGCGCCCAGTCCGGGGTGGCCAGCCCGCTGCCGTCGGCAAAGCGCAAGTCCAGCGGCATGGCGTGCAAATGGTCGGGCAGGTACAGCCCCAGCCGCTGCAGCAGGCCGAGGGTCTGGGTGTAGGCCCCGATCAGGATGTGTTGGCCGTTGTCGAGCGGCATCGGCAGGTCGGGCGGGCAGTCCGGGCTAGGCGTAGGCTCCAGCGCCCGCGCCCGCCCGCCCCAAACCCGCGCCGCCTCCAGCAGCGTGACGCGGCAGCCGCGCTCACTGGCGCGCACCGCCGCCGCCAGCCCGGCCCAGCCACCGCCGACGATCAAGACCCTCCGGTTCACGGCCTGCGCCCCTTGGGGCTGCTCGCGCCCGGCCTCACAGCCGCCCCAGCGCTTGCACCTTCCAGGCCAGCCAGAACTTGCGCAGCGGCGTCAGGCGCACGCGCTGCGTCAACACCTGTTGCGGGTCGGCGGCGATTTGGTGCAGCAGCGTGCGGTAGATGCTGGCCATCATCAGCCCCGGTTTTTGGGCGCGCCGGTCGGCCGCGGGCAGCAGCGCCAGCGCCTCCTCATAGACACCCAGCGCGCGCTCGATCTGAAAGCGCAGCAGCGCCTGAAAGCGCGGCTCGAAGCCGGGCTCGGCCCCTTGGCCGCGCTTGAGCAGCTCGTGCGCCTTCACCTCGAAGCGCTGCAATTCGTTGATGGGCAGGTAGATGCGCCCGCGCAGCGCGTCTTCGCCGACGTCGCGGATGATGTTGGTCAGTTGCAGCGCCAGCCCGAGCCGGTGTGCGTAGGCGGTGGTCTGGGCCTCGTGTTGGCCGAAAATGCGCGCCGCCACCTCGCCCACCACGCCGGCCACCAAATGGCAGTAGCGTTGCAAGCCGGGGTAGTCGAGGTAGCGCGACTGCTCCAGGTCCATCTGACAGCCGTCGATGATTTGCAGCAGGTGGCTGGCCTCGACACCGTAGGCGGCCAAGTGCGGTTGCAGCGCCTGCAGGGCCGGGTGCTCGGGTGCGCCATGCGCCGCGTCGAAGCAGCGCGCCACTTGCTGGCGCCACCAGTGCAGCTTGAGCTGCGCCACCGAGGGGTCGCGGGCCTCATCGACCACGTCGTCGATCTCGCGGCAATAGTCGTAAAAGGCGGTGATGGCGGCACGCCGCGGTGGCGGCAAAAACAAGAAGGCGTAGTAAAAGCTGCTGCCGGAGGCGGCGGCTTTTTGCTGGGCGTAGGCTTGGGGGGTCATGTTTTGGGGGCGTGCTGAAGGCGCTGAGCTGGCGGCATTGGGCCCAAGGCCTCAGGGCGCAGGCGCTGCCGCACCGCTGCGGCTCAAGGGCGAGTAGCGCATGAAGGTGTGATAGAGCAAAGGCACCACGAACAGCGTGAGCACGGTCGAAACCGCCAGCCCATAGACGATGCTGGCCGCCACCGGACCCCACAGCAGGCTCTCGCCCCCCAGGCCGAAGGCGAGCGAGGCCAGTCCGCCGATGGTGGTGCTGCTGGTGATGATGACCGGCACCACGCGCCGGCGCGCCGCATAGAGCGTGGCGTGCAGCACGCTCATGCCGGCGCGCAGCCGCTCGTTGGCGGCGTCGATCAGCACGATGGCCGAATTGACCGCAATCCCGCCCAGCGCAATCACCCCGTACAGGGTGTAGAGCGAAAGCGGGTTGCCACTGATGGCCAGCCCAAAAGCCACCCCGGCAAAGGCCAGCGGCACCGCCACCAGCACCATCAGCGGCTGGAAGTAGCTGCGAAACTGCGCCGCCAGAATCAGGTAGATCAGCCCGATGCCAAACAGGAACAGCACCCCCATCGCGTCCAGGCTTTCTTCGATGTCTTCGAGTTCGCCGGTGAAATCGAGGTCGATGCCGGGGTGTTGGGCGCGGATGCGCTCCCAGCCGGCTTTGACAATTTGGTTGGCTTCGCGGGTGTCGGTGAGCTCGCGGTTGAGGTTGGCTTGCACGGTCACGGTGCGGCGCAGGTTGTAATGCCGTATGGCCCCGCGCCCCGGTTGCACCTGCACCTCGACCAAGGTGCCTAGGCGCGCGATCTGCCCATTGGGCAGCGCCACCGGTTCGTTGAGCAGCTCTGCCGGGTCTTGGCGCAGGCCCAGCGCCGAGCTGCTGCGCACCTTGAGCTCGATGCGGTCGCCCCCGACGCGGGTGAAGGCCACCGTTTCGCCATCCACCGCCAGCCGCACCAGCCGCGTGGCCTGCTGCGCACTGAGCCCGAGCTCGCGCAGGGTGTCGTGGCGCAGGCTCAGTTGCAACAGCGGGCGGCCGGGCAGGTTGTCGTCCTGCACGTCTTTGGTGCCGGGAATGGCGCGCACCAGTTCCTTGATGTCCTCGGCGGCGCGCTGAATCTGGTCGAAATCGTCGCCGCGCACGCGGATGTTGATCGGCATGCCCGTGGGCGGGCCGCCGGTGAAGATGAAGAAGCTCTTGTCGCCCGGCGTGTCCAGGGCCTCGATGTAGTCGCGCATGGCATCGACCACCTCCTGCACCTCGCGCGCGTCACCCGTGCGCGGATTGAGCGAGACGAAAATCTGGCCGAAGTTGTCGCCATAAACCGGTTCGGCCTCGGTGAACATGAGCCCAGCGGTGCTCGACACCGAGCGCGCCTCGTGCCCCGCATCGGCTGGCCCCACGCCTTGCAGGCGCGCGCGCACCGCCTGCTCGACCGTCTCGGTGGCCGCCAGCGTCTGCTCCAACGTGGCGTTGGCGGGCATGTTCACGTTCACGTAGAAAGCGCGAATCGGGTCGAAAGCAAAGAACTGCACCCGCACCACCCCCACCGCGTACAGGGCCACGGCCAGCCCGATGATGGCCAGCGCCAGCGCCGAAAAGCGCTTGGGGCGGCGCAGCACGTAGGCCAGCCACTGCGCATAACGCAACCGGATGCTGCGGTTGAAGGCGTTGCGCCAGAGTTGCATGCGCGACGGGGCACGCTCCAGCCGCATTCCCACCAGTTGGATGTGCACCGGCAGCATCCAGAACGCCTGGATGAGCGAGATCGCCAGCGCCAGCGTGACCACGAAGGGGATAATGAACATGAAATCGCCCACGATGCCGGGCAGCAGCATCAGCGGCATGAAGGCGGCCATGGTGGTGGCCACCGAAGCCAGCACCGGTTTCCAGACTTCGGCAATGCCATCCAGACTGGCTTGCAGCGCTTTTTGGCCGCGCTCGATGCGGTAATAAATCGATTCGGCCACCACCACCGCGTCATCGACCAGCATCCCGAGCGCGATCACCACCCCCAGCAGCACCGAGATGTTGAGCGTGTAGCCCAGCGGCGCCAGCAGCGCGAAGGTGCCCATGAGCGAAAACGGAATGCCCAGCGCCACCAGCGCGCCAATGCGCGAACCCAGGAACAGCCAGCACACCGCCAGCACCAGCAACATGCCATACAGGGCATTGGTCTGCATGATGCCGATGGCTTCGCGTGTGGGCACGGTCTGGTCGTCGCTCAGCTCCAGCCGCAGGCCGCTGAGCGCCAGCGTGGGGTTTTGCGCTTCGATGTAGGCCCCCACGCGCTCGACCAGTTCCAGCGTGTTGGTGCCGGCGGTTTTGGTAAAGGGCAAGGAGATGGCCGGCTGGCCGTTGACCGACGCCAGTTGCGAGGCCAAGGCGCGGTCGCGCTCGATGCGCGCCACGTCGCCCAAGCGCGCCGAAGCGCCGGGCCGGGACGGTGACAGCACCGGCAGGCTGGCGAGCTGCGCCGGGTCCAGCAGCACCCCGCGCACGCTCACCGACCAGGCACCGTCTTCGGTTTTGAGGGTGCCCGCGGAGCTGTCGCGCCACCACAGGCGCAGGGTGTCGGCCACGTCGGTGGCGGTCAGCCCGAGAGCGGCCAGCGCCACCGGGTCGGGGCTGACGCGCAGCACCGGGTCGCGCAGCCCCGAGGCAAAGACCTGGTCGATGCCCGTGATGCGCTCCATGTCGTCTTGGATGCGGCGGCCGTTGAGGCGCAGCGTTTCGTCGTTGGCCAAGCCGATGAGTTGCACGGTGGCGGTCGGGAAGCCGCTGGAGGAGGTGATCTCCATCACGCGCGGGTCGTTGGCTTCAGGCGGCAGTTCGGCGGTGGCGGCGTTTTGAATCTCGCGCCGCAAATCGTTCATGCGCTGGCTGAATACGCGCGGGCTGATCTCGTGAAAGCGCACCAAAATGCTGGAGACGGTTTCGCGCGAGGTCGAGGTGACAAAGCGCACATCGGCCACGCCGGCGATGGCGTCTTCGAGCGGGTTGGTGACGAGCTGCTCGATGTCCTCGGCGCTGGCACCGGGCAACGCGGTGGTGATGGTGACCCAGTTGAAGTTGATCTCTGGGTCTTGCTCGCGCGGCATGGACAGGTAGCTGAGCAGGCCCATCAAAATCACCACCACAAAGGCGATGTTGGCCAGCGGGTGGTTGGTGAGCAAGGAGCGCAGAAAATTCATGGCAAGTCTGCGCGTTTTAATTGAGGGTCTGGCCGTCGTTTAGCGCAGCCTGCCCGCGCACCACCACCAGGGTTGCGGGCGGCAGGTCGGTGGGGACGGCGCGCCCTTCTTGCGCCCTGGGCAAAGCCACGAAGCGCGCCTGCTGGCCTTGGCGCACAAAAATGCCAAGCTCGCTGCCCCGGCGCACCAGCAGTGCGGCCGGGATGTGGGGCTGCGGGTCGCGCCAGCGCAACACCCCGCTGCTGCCGGGTGGGGCGCTCGCTGCGGCGGCATCGGCAACGGCCGGGGTCCAGCCCAGGCGCACGGCGTGGGCCCGGTTGGCGGTTTGCACGGTGGGGCTGGCGCGCAGCAGGCGCAGCTCCAACAGCTCCAGGCTGCCTTGGGGCTGGAACTGCCAAGCTGTGGCGCGCCGCAGCCCTTGCAACTCGGCCGGTGGCACATGGGCTTGCAGCTCGGTGGCCCCGCTTTCGGCCAGCAGGTACAGCGGCGCACCGGGGGCTACCGCTTCGCCCACTTGCGCCATGCGCTGCACCACGGTGCCGGCAAAGGGGGCCAGCACGCGGGTGCGCTCCAGTTGGCGCCGGGCGCTGCGCAACTGCGCTTCGGCGCTGGCCAAGTCGGCCTGCTGCAGCGCCACCTCGGTTTCGCGCTGCGTCAGCGCTTCTTTGGAGAAAAAGCCCTGCGCCACCAGGTCGCGGGCGCGCTGCAACTGCGTCAGGCCCAGTTGCAGCCGGGCCATGGCGGCATCGCGCCCGGCTTGCGCGCGCTGCAGCGCCAGCTCGTGGTCGGTCGGGTCGATTTGCACCAGCAGCTCGCCACGGCGCACCGTGGCTCCCACGTCGGCAGTCCAGCGCTGCACCGTGCCAGCCACTTCGGCGCTCAGGCGCGATTCGTTGCGCGCCAGCACGGAGGCGGCGGCGCTGCGCTCGGGCTGCAGCCACACGCTGTCTAGGCGCGCGGTTTGCACGCTGGCGGCGGGGCTGGCACTGGGCGCTGTGGCGGTGCCGGGTGCAGCGGGTGCATTCTGGGTGGCTTGGGTGGCTTGGGCCCAGGCAGGGGTGGCGGTCAGCAGGCCAGCCAAGGCGGCAGCAAAGGCGAAGGCGAGCACAGGCACCCGCTTAGGCCCAGCGGCCTGTTGTGCAGGCACGACATGGCTGGAGGAGGCGGAGGGAGCGGCGGCTGCCATCGGGTGTGGGAGGCGGATCATGGGGTGGTTTCCTGATGGGGCACAGAAGGCAAGGGCAGCGCAGCCGCCGGCCGCCAGAGCGCGCGCCAGAGCAGCAGCGGGGCGTCGCGGGCGTGCAAGCGAGGGCGCTGGCACCAGGTGCGGCCGTTCAATGCCTCGATTTTGTCCAAAATGCGCAAGCCCCCCTGCACCACCAGCCGCAATTCCCAGCCCACACGGCCGGGCAAGCGCCACGCCAGCGGGGCGCCTTGGCCCATCAGAGCGCGGGCCTGGGCGCACAGTTCCAACACCATCGCCTCGGCCGGTGCGTGCTCGGTGGCATCGGGGTGCAGGCTGGCCAGTGCCACCCCGTGGCGCTGCAAGGCCGAAAGCGGCAGGTAGTGTCGCTGGCGCGGCAGATCCAGGCTCAAATCCTGCCAGAAGTTGATCAGTTGCAGCGCGCTGCAAATGGCGTCGCTCTGGCGCAGCGAGGGCTCGTCGCACACGCCATAGAGGTGCAGCAGCAAGCGCCCGATCGGGTTGGCCGAGCGGCTGCAGTAGTCCAGCAGATCGGTCAAATCGGCATAAGGCTGGCCGCTGGCCGTGCGGCGCACGTCTTGCTCGAAGGCGTCGAGCAGGTGCAGCAGCGGCTCCAGCGGCAATTGCCTAGCGCGCACCTGCTGCGCCAGCGGCTGCATGATCTGCGGCCAGCGCCCGACCGGGTTTGGAGTTGGGTCGGACACCGCAGGAGCCGCCACCGCTGCCAAAAATTCGGCCCGGTAGGCTTGCAGATCGAGCAGGCGCTGCGCCGCGCTGGCGTGGCCTTCGTCGGCCATGTCGTCGGCGCAGCGCGCGTAGGCGTAGATGGCCCGCACCGGCTCGCGCAAGGCAGGCGGGCACAACCACGACGCCACCGGAAAGTTCTCGTAGTGCGCCACACCTTGAACGGGGTTTACCATTAGATGCATTATGCCGTGCGGTGCGGGTTGTCGCGGGGCTGATCGGGGCTGCCTTACAATTCCCGCTTTCCCGCGTCAAACCAAGGTCTGTCCTTGCTTGGGCGCGGTCAGGCGCGCGGGTGGCGAAATTGGTAGACGCACCAGGTTTAGGTCCTGACGCCCGTTAAGGGTGTGGGGGTTCGAGTCCCCCCCCGCGCACCACCTGAACGAATCCCCTCATCCCGAACACCGGGGGCCAGCCTTGCAAGCGGGTTCCCATCCCCCACAGGAGTAAGCAGCATGGCAGTCACCGTCGAAACACTGGATAAGCTCGAGCGCAAGATCACGCTGGAGCTGTCGCTGGAGCAGATCACCCTAGAGGTGCAAAATCGGCTCAAGCGCATGCAGCGCCAAGTCAAGCTCGACGGCTTTCGGCCCGGCAAGGTGCCGCTGAGCGTGGTGTCCAAGCGCTACGGCGGCTCGGTGCACTACGAGGTCATGAACGACCAGCTGGGCAAGGCCTTCCAGTCCGCCGCCCAAGAAGCGCAGTTGCGCATCGCCGGCACCCCGACCATCAACGAAAAAGAGGGTGCGGCCGAAGGCGCGCTGGCCTTCGAGGCGGTGTTCGAGGTCTATCCGGAAGTGAAAATCGGCGACCTGAGCGCGGCGGCCATTGAAAAACTCAGCGCCACGGTCGATGACGCCGCGATCGAGCGCACGCTCGATATTTTGCGCAAGCAGCGCCGCACGTTTGCGGCCCGCGGCGCCGACGAGCTGGCGCAAGACGGCGACCAGGTGCGGATCGACTTCGAGGGTAAGATCGACGGCGAGCCCTTCGAGGGCGGCAAGGCCGAGGGCTTCCAGTTCGTGCTCGGCGAAGGCCAGATGCTCAAGGAGTTTGAAGAAGCCGTGCGCGGCATGCGCGTGGGCGACTCCAAGACCTTCCCGCTCAACTTCCCGGCCGACTACCACGGCAAGGACGTGGCCGGCAAGCAGGCCGATTTTCTGGTCACGCTGCAGCAGCTCGAAGCGGCGCAACTGCCCGAAGTCAACGACGAGTTGGCGCAAGCGCTCGGCGTTGCCGGGGGCAGCGTGGAGGCGCTGCGCGCCGACATCCGCAAAAATCTGGAGCGCGAAGTCAAGTTCCGCTTGCAGATGCGCAACAAAACCGCGGTGATGGACGCGCTGCTGTCGCAGTCCGAGCTCGATGTGCCCAAGTCCAGCGTGGCCTCCGAAGTCGAGCGCCTGGTCGAAGGCGCACGCGCCAACCTCAAAGAGCGCGGCATCCAGGGCGCCGACCAGGCCCCGATCCCGCCCGAGCTGTTCCAGGCCCAGGCCGAGCGCCGCGTGCGCCTAGGGCTGGTGGTGGCCGAGCTGGTCAACGCCAACCGGCTGCAAGCCACGCCGGAGCAGGTCGATGCCCACATCCAGGAGCTGGCCAGCTCCTACGAAAGCCCGGCCGACGTGGTGCGCTGGTACCAGAGCGACCGCCAGCGCCTGGCCGAAGTCGAGGCGCTGGTGCTGGAAAACAACGTCACCGAATTCGTGCTGGCGCGCGCCCAGGTGAGCGAAAAACCGATTGCCTTCGACGAACTGATGGGACAGGGCTAAACCATGAGCGCATTGCACACACAAGCCTTGGGCATGGTGCCCATGGTGATCGAGCAGTCGGGGCGCGGCGAGCGCGCCTACGACATTTATTCGCGCCTGCTCAAAGAGCGGGTGGTGTTTCTGGTCGGTGAAGTCAACGACCACAGCGCCAATCTGGTGGTGGCGCAGTTGCTGTTCCTCGAGAGCGAGAACCCGGACAAGGACATCTCGTTCTACATCAACTCGCCCGGCGGCAGCGTGAGCGCGGGCATGTCGATCTTCGACACCATGAACTTCATCAAGCCCGAGGTTTCCACGCTGTGCGTGGGCATGGCGGCCAGCATGGGTGCTTTTTTGCTCGCTGCCGGGGCCAAGGGCAAGCGCTTTTCGCTGCCCAATTCGCGCGTCATGATCCACCAGCCGCTGGGCGGCGCGCGCGGCCAAGCGAGCGACATCGAAATCCACGCACGCGAGATTTTGCGCCTGCGCGCCGACCTGAACCGCATTTTGAGCGAACGCACCGGTCAGCCGCTGGAGAAGGTCGAGCGCGACACCGAGCGCGACTACTTCATGTCGGCCAGCGAGGCCGCCGAGTACGGCTTGGTGGATAAAGTGATCGATAAACGCAGCACCTGAGCCCGCACAGGGGGCTTGCGACTGGTCTATGATCGGGTGCAGGCGGCCCTGTTTTGGCCGCCCCCCAACGAGGCAAGCACTTCATGCCCGAGAAAAAAAGCACCACCGGCTCCAAAAATCTGTTCTGCTCTTTTTGCGGCAAAAGCCAGCACGAGGTCAGAAAGCTCATATCGGGTCCATCGGTATTCATCTGCGACGAATGCATTGCGCTGTGCTCGGACATCATGCGCGACGAGCTCCCGACCACCTTGCAGGGCAAGGGCGGTGCAGCAGAGGATGCGCTGCCGGCGCCACTGCAGATCAAGCAGCACCTCGATCAGTACGTGATCGGCCAAGAGGCGGCCAAAAAGACCCTGTCGGTGGCGGTTTACAACCACTACAAGCGCTTGCGCCACCGCGAGCAATCGGGCAAGGACGAAGTCGAGCTGAGCAAAAGCAATATCTTGCTGATCGGCCCCACGGGGTCGGGCAAAACGCTGCTGGCCGCCACCATGGCGCGCATGCTCAACGTGCCGTTTGTCATGGCCGATGCCACCACCCTCACCGAGGCCGGCTATGTGGGCGAGGACGTAGAAAACATCATCGCCAAGCTGCTGCAAACCTGCAATTACGACCCTGAAAAAGCGCAGCGCGGCATTGTTTTTATCGACGAAATCGACAAAATCACGCGCAAATCCGAGAACCCCTCCATCACCCGCGACGTTTCGGGCGAAGGGGTGCAGCAGGCGCTGCTCAAGCTGATCGAGGGCACCATCGCCTCGGTACCACCCCAAGGCGGGCGCAAGCACCCCAACCAAGACATGCTGCAGGTCGATACCTCCAACATTTTGTTCATCTGCGGCGGGGCTTTCTCGGGCCTGGAAAAGGTCATCGATGCGCGCGCCGAGGGCGGCGGCATCGGTTTTGGCGCGGCGGTCAAGAGCAAGCAGCAGCGCAGCCTGACCGAGGTTTTCTCCGAGGTCGAACCCGACGACTTGGTGCGCTTTGGCCTGATCCCCGAGTTGGTGGGCCGTTTGCCGGTGGTCACGGCGCTCGATGAACTGGGCGAAGACGCCTTGGTCGATATTTTGACCGAGCCCAAAAACGCGGTGGTCAAGCAGTTTGCCCAACTGCTGCGCATGGAGGGCGTAGAGCTCGAAGTGCGCCCGGCCGCGCTCAAGGCGATTGCGCGCCATGCCATGAAGCGCAAAACCGGCGCCCGTGGTCTGCGCTCGATCTTGGAGCAGGCGCTGCTCGAAACCATGTTTGAACTCCCAAGCCTGAGCAATGTCGAAAAAGTGGTGGTCGATGAGGCCACCATCGAAGACGGCAAACCCCCCTTGCTGGTGTACCGCGAGGCGGTCCGTCAGGCTTGAATTCCCCCTACTTTGGGTGGCTTTGGCGTGCAACGTGACCGGATGCAGGCGGGCTGGCGACTTGAAATCCCCGCTTGCGCCCTCACGTGACGTCCACATATCGAGGTAAGAAATGTCCGGACACCCCCCCCTACCCAGCCAGCCCCTGACCCTGCCCCTGTTGCCCTTGCGCGACGTGGTGGTGTTTCCGCATATGGTGATCCCCCTCTTCGTCGGGCGCCCCAAGAGCATCAAGGCCTTGGAGGCGGCGATGGAGACCGACCGACGCATCGTGCTGGTGGCGCAAAAAACCGCCACCAAAGACGACCCGAGCCCGCAAGACCTGTTCGAGGTCGGCTGCGTGGCCAGCATTTTGCAGATGCTCAAGCTGCCCGACGGCACCGTCAAGGTGCTGGTCGAGGGTGTGCAGCGCGCTGCCGTGCGGCGGGTGCAAGAGGGTGAGTCGCATTTTGAAGCCGAGGTGCTGCCGGTCAGTGCCGACGACGAATTCGCCCATGTCGAATCGACCGAGCTCGAGGCGCTGCGCCGCGCGGTGATGCAGCAGTTTGACCAGTACGTCAAGCTCAACAAAAAGATTCCGTCCGAAATCCTCACCTCCATCGCCAGCATCGACCACCCCGGTCGCTTGGCCGACACCATCGCCGCCCACCTGCCGCTCAAGCTCGAGGCCAAGCAAACCGTGCTCGACCTCAACCCGGTCGTGCAGCGGCTCGACAACCTGTTTGTGCAGCTCGAACGCGAGGTCGATATCCTCAACGTCGACAAGCGCATTCGTGGCCGCGTCAAGCGCCAGATGGAGAAAAACCAGCGCGATTTCTATCTCAACGAACAGGTCAAGGCGATCCAGAAAGAACTCGGTGAAGGCGAAGAGGGGGCCGACATCGAGGAAATCGCTCGCAAGATCAAGGCCGCCAAAATGCCGCCCGAGGCTCGCAAAAAGGCCGAGGCCGAGCTCAAAAAACTCAAGCTCATGTCGCCCATGTCGGCCGAGGCCACGGTGGTGCGCAACTACATCGACGTCCTGAGCAACCTGCCTTGGAGCAAAAAAACCAAGATCAAGCACGATCTGGGTTTTGCCGATGAGGTGCTCAACGAAGACCACTACGGGCTCGACAAGGTGAAAGACCGCATCCTCGAATACCTCGCGGTGCAGCAGCGGGTGGACAAGGTCAAGGCGCCGATTTTGTGTCTGGTCGGGCCGCCGGGGGTGGGCAAAACCTCGCTCGGGCAGTCGGTGGCGCGCGCCACCGGGCGCAAGTTCGTGCGCATGGCCTTGGGTGGCATGCGCGACGAGGCCGAAATTCGCGGCCACCGCCGCACCTACATCGGCGCGCTGCCGGGCAAGGTGCTGCAAAATCTGAGCAAGGTCGGCACCCGCAACCCGCTCTTTTTGCTCGACGAGATCGACAAACTCGGGATGGACTTTCGCGGCGACCCGTCCTCGGCGCTGCTCGAGGTGCTGGACCCGGAGCAGAACCACACCTTCAGCGACCACTATGTCGAGATCGATTTCGACCTCTCCGATGTGATGTTCGTGGCCACCTCGAACACGCTCAACATCCCGCCGGCGCTGCTGGACCGGATGGAGGTGATCCGCCTGTCGGGCTACACCGAAGACGAAAAAGCCCACATTGCACTCAAGTACCTGCTGCCCAAACAGATCAAGAACAACGGCATCCGCGACGGCGAGCTCGAGCTGAGCGAGGAGGCGGTGCGCGACGTGGTGCGCTACTACACCCGCGAGGCCGGTGTGCGTGCGCTCGAGCGCGAGCTCTCCAAAATCTGCCGCAAGGTGGTCAAGGGCCTGCTGCTGAAAAAATACAGCGCCCCGGTGCAGGTCACGCCCGACAACCTGGGCGACTACTTGGGGGTGCGCAAATACAGCTTCGGCCGTGCCGAGCAGAACAACCAAATCGGCCAAGTGGTGGGCTTGGCTTGGACCGAAGTCGGCGGCGATTTGCTCACCATCGAGGCCGCCCTCATGCCCGGCAAAGGCAACGTCACGCGCACCGGCCAGTTGGGCGAGGTGATGAAAGAATCGGTCGAGGCCGCGCGCACCGTGGTGCGCAGCCGCGCGCGGGCGCTGGGCATCAAGACCGAAGCCTTCGAGAAAAACGACATCCACATCCACGTGCCCGACGGGGCTACGCCCAAAGACGGCCCCAGCGCCGGCGCCGCCATGACCACGGCCATCGTCTCGGCCCTGACCGGCATCCCGGTGCGCGCCGACGTGGCCATGACGGGCGAGATCACGCTGCGCGGCGAAGTGACCGAAATCGGCGGCCTCAAAGAAAAGCTGCTGGCGGCGCTGCGCGGTGGCATCAAAACGGTGCTGATCCCGCAGGCCAACGTGAAAGACCTGGCCGACATCCCCGACAATGTGAAGGCCGGGCTGGAGATCGTGGCGGTGCAGTGGGTCGACCGGGTGCTGGAGCTGGCGCTGGAGCGCTATCCGCTGCCCTTGGCCGCGGAGGAGGATGCAGCCACAGTCACAGCCACCGCAGCGGTTGCGGCGGCCGAGCCGGTGGCGGTGGCTTCCTTGAAGCACTGAGGGCGCGGCGTTTGCAGGCAGGGTTTTTTGCGGGTATCGGGCGCGTTTTATGCCAGTGCCGCTGCCCGATCGGCGTTTTTTCGGTATAGAATAGCGGCTCTGCAGTTAGGCGGTGCCGATGGCGCCGCAGAATCTGCAACACGCGGGAATAGCTCAGTTGGTAGAGCGCAACCTTGCCAAGGTTGAGGTCGCGAGTTCGAATCTCGTTTCCCGCTCCAATGGTTTTCCAAGGCAAGCGCTGGCTTGTTTTCCGGTTCGGTGCCTATGGCCGAGCCGGATGTGCCCAAACGAAGGCGCGGTAGCAAAGCGGTTATGCACCGGATTGCAAATCCGTGTAGGTCGGTTCGACTCCGGCCCGCGCCTCCAGCCTTACCAAGCACTGGTCCCAAGCGGGGCCAGTCAATGCGGGAATAGCTCAGTTGGTAGAGCGCAACCTTGCCAAGGTTGAGGTCGCGAGTTCGAATCTCGTTTCCCGCTCCATTCTCCCCCCCTCCCCCCCTGAAGCCATGGCTTCAACGCACCGCCACTTTCGATTGGCTGGCGTTGGCTTGCGCGCTGCGGACCGGTGTCTGCGCCGCAGGGCGGTTGCTGGCGGCGGTGCTGGCCGTGCCTGTGCGCTTGGCTGGGGTGCTGCTGCGGGGTGCCGGGGCGGCGCTCGCCGTTCTGCTCGCGTTGCGGCTGGCGGGCGCTGCGCTGCGCTGCACCAACAGCACCTGGCCGACGCGCAAGCTGGCGTTGGGGCGCAGCTGGTTCCAACTGCGCAAGTTGGCCACGCTCACGCTGTGGCGGCGCGCCAGCGACGAGAGGGTGTCGCCCGAGCGCACGGTGACGCGGATGCTGCGCTGCCCTTGGGTGGGGCTGGTGCTGGCGCTGCCGCTTTGGTCGCGGCCGAGCAGAATCTGGCCGCCGTCGGCGAGGTGCTCGGGTACGTCGGCTTCGTGGTTGCCTAGGCGAGGCACCAGCAGGGTGGAGCCGGCGCGCAACTGGCTGGAGCGGCGCGGGATGTCGTTGACTTCGCGCAGGCGCGCTTCACTCAAATCGTGCTGCTGCGCGGCTTGGGCCACGCTCATGTTTTGGGGCACGCGCCAAGCGGTCCAAGTGGCCCACGCGCCTTGGTGCTCGCGCAGGCGCTGCTGGAAGGTGAGGGCGTTGTCCCACGGCAGCAAGATGTTGGGGGTGCCGGCAGCCATGATCACGGGTTTGTCGTGCGAGGGGTTGAGCTGGCGAAAGTTCTCGATGCTCACGTCGGCCAGCTCGGCGACCAGGGCGACGTCGATGTCGCGCGTGAGGGTGACGCTGTCGAAGAAAGGGTGGTTGCCGATCACGGGCAGGTTGATGCCGAGGCGCTGCGGGTCGCGGATCAGGTTTTCGATGGCTTGCAGCTTGGGCACGTAGTTGCGGGTTTCGTTGGGCATGCGCAGGTCGAGGTAGCTGGTGCCCAAGCCCGCCGCGCGGTTGGCGCGGATGGCGCGCTGCACGTTGCCGTTGCCCCAGTTGTAGGCGGCCAGCGCAAGCTGCCAGTCACCAAACATGCGGTGCAGACGCTGCAGATAGTCCAGCGCGGCGTTGGTGGAGGCGAGCACGTCGCGCCGGTCGTCGCGGAAGGCGTTTTGCATCAGGTCGAATGAGCGCCCGGTGGCAGGCATGAACTGCCACAGGCCAGCCGCCTTCACCGGCGAGACCGCCTGCGGGTTGAAGGCGCTCTCGATAAACGGCACCAGCGCGACTTCCATGGGCAGGCCGCGGCGCTCGGCTTCTTCGACGATGTGAAATAGGTATTTGCTGCTGCGCTGCACCATGCGTTCGAGGTTTTGCGGCCGGCTGGCGTGCCATTGCTCGTGCAGGCGCACCAGATCGGTGTCGAGATCGGGCATGGCAAAGCTGCGCCGCATGCGCTCCCACAGGTCGCGCGGGGCTTCCAGCGGGGCGACGGAGACAGGATGGCTGGTGGCGCTGCTGCGGCCCAAGGCGAGCAGGGGGCCGCTGGGGATGAGGGGGCGCAGCCCTAGGCTGCCGCCGGATTGGGCCAAGCCGGGCTGGGTTGGGTGATCGGACGCGCCTTGCAGCAGGTCGGCGGCGCTGCTGTGGTTGGGCTGAACGGCGCGGGGAAGGCTGGCCGGCCTGCTGGTTTGGGCAGCAGGGTCGGCCGCCGATCTGTGCGCAATGGCATCGCTCTGGCTGGTGGTGCCAAGGCCGCCAGGGGCGGCGCAGGCGCTGAGCCAAAGCGCGGCCGCCAAGGGCAGCACCAGGCGCAGGGTGGAGTGGACTAAGTTGTGGGCAATGGATGTCATCGGCTTGGTATCTGTCGCAAATTGTGTCGATTATCGGGCTTGCAGCATGGAACTGGCAAACACGCCAAGGTCCGGGCAGATGCGCCGGGGCCAGAACGGGGCTAAACTGGGCTTCAAGGAAAGCCGTCTTTGCAGCGCCGCAGGGCGGCGAAAGCGTGCACATCCGCGGGCCAAAGGGCCGCCGCTGCAGCGCCCTCGGCCGTTGGCGCTGCACCGGGTCCGGGGCGGATGCGGGATGCAACCGGGGCGGGGGTGCTGGCAGCCGCACCAGCCGCCACCAGCGCCGTGGCCAGTTGTTGGAGGGCCTGGCGCAGCGCGGGTTCCCGGCTGCGCAGGAAGGGGTTGAGCGCGCGCTCGCGCCCGATGCGGCTGGGCAGGGTGGGGCGGCCGGCTTGGCGCTGCTGCTCGCACCAGCGCTGGTAGTCGGCCAAGCCCGGGTGATCGGGTTCCAAGGCGCGCGCAAAACGCAGGTTGGAGAGGGTGTATTCGTGCGTGCAGCAAACCAGCGTGGGTTCGGGCAGGGCGGCCAGACGGTCTAGGCTGGCGAGCATCTGCGCCGCCGTGCCTTCGAACAAGCGGCCGCAGCCGATCGAGAACAGGGTGTCGCCGCAAAACAGCAGGCCCTCACCGAGTGTCTGGCCGCGCTCGCTGGCTGGGTCGGGCGCAGTGGTGGGCGCGGCCGGGGCAAAGCCGGCGCAGTACCAAGCGATGTGGCCCGCGGTGTGGCCGGGGACTTCGATCACCTCGAAGCGGCCGCCAAGCAGCGCCAAGCTATCGCCGTCGCGCACGCGCTGCACGCCTTCGGGCAGCGGCTCGTGGGCGGGGCCCCAAACCGGCGCGGCAGTAGCGGCGCGCAAGGCCGCCACGCCGCCGGTGTGGTCGCCGTGGTGGTGCGTGAGCAAGATGCCAGCCAGTTGCAGGCGCTCGGCCGCCAGCCAGTCCAGCACCGGTTCGGCTTGTCCAGGGTCCACCACCCAAGCCTGGCGGCCGTCGTGTAAGGCCCAGATGTAGTTGTCGCTCAAAGCGGGGATGGGGTGCAGCAGGGGCATGGCCCGATTGTCTATCAGGCTGGCCGCTGCGTAGCGGGGTACCCCGGCGCCTTGATGGACAATGCCGGTTCTATCCTTCGGGTGCAAAGGTGCGTGCGTGCTGGAACGATTTTTGGATGCGCTGTGGCTGGAAGACGGGCTGGCACCGCTGACGCTGGCGGCCTATCGCAGCGATTTGCAGCAGTTGGCCGACTGGCTGGCGCAGCGCCGCCCGCCGCCGCCCGGGGTGGCTGCCGCCACGCTGGAGCAGGCGCAGGAGGCCGATCTGCTGGCCTATCTAGCCGATAGCCATGCGCGCAGCCGCGCCAGCACCGCGAATCGGCGCCTGAGCGTGCTCAAGCGCTACTACCGCTGGGCGCTGCGCGAAGGGCTGCTGGAAGTGGACCCGACGCTTCGGCTGCTGAGCGCCCAGCGCGCGCTGCGCGTGCCCAAAACCCTGAGCGAAGCGCAAGTGGAGCAACTGCTGCAAGCGCCCGATCTGGGGCAGGCGCTGGGGCTGCGCGATCGCGCCATGCTGGAGCTGATGTACGCCAGCGGCTTGCGCGTGAGCGAGCTGGTGGGGCTGCAATTGCACCAGATCAGCCTGCCCGAGCAGGTGCTGCGCGTGCTGGGCAAGGGGTCCAAGGAGCGGCTGCTGCCCTTTGGCGACGAGGCGCTGCACTGGCTGCGCCGCTACTTGGCCGAGGCCCGGCCCGCCATTTTGAGCGGCCAGATCAGCCACGATCTGTTCGTGACGGCGCGCGGCGCGGCCATGACGCGGGTGATGTTTTGGCTGCTGGTGAAAAAATACGCACGCCAAGCGGGCATCGAAGCGCCGCTGTCGCCGCACACGCTGCGCCACGCCTTCGCCACCCATTTGCTCAACCACGGGGCCGATTTGCGCGCCGTGCAACTGCTGCTGGGCCATGCCGACATTTCCACCACCACCATCTACACCCACGTGGCGCGGGCGCGCCTCAAGCAGTTGCACGCGCAGCACCATCCACGGGGTTGAGGGGGCAGCTTGGCGCACCCGCTTGGCACACCCCGGCCCCGCTTCGTACAATCGCAACCATGAGCATTTACCAACTCGACGACGCACAACCCCAAGTCCACCCCAGCGCCTTCGTGGCCGATGGCGCGCAGGTGATCGGTCAAGTCAGCCTGGGGGCTGAGGCCAGTGTCTGGTTTGGCTGCGTGATCCGCGGCGACACCGAGGCCATCGCCATCGGCGCGGGCAGCAACATCCAAGACGCCAGCGTGCTGCACGCCGACTACGGCTTCCCGCTGCAGGTGGGCGAGCGCGTGACGGTGGGGCACCAAGTGATGCTGCACGGCTGCACCATAGGCGACGAATCGCTGATCGGCATCGGGGCGGTGGTGCTCAACGGGGCGCGCATCGGCAAACACTGCCTGGTGGGGGCGGGCGCGCTGGTCACCGAAGGCAAAGAATTCCCCGACGGTTCGCTGATTCTGGGTAGCCCGGCCAAGGTGGTGCGCACGCTGACACCAGAGCAGATCGAGGGCCTGCGCCAGAGCGCGCAGCACTACATAGCCAACGCGCGCCGCTACCGCAGCGGTCTGCGCAAGCTCGCCTAAACCGGGTAGCGCAACCGTGTCCGACGAACTGCATAAGTTTTTATTCGAGGGCCTGCCGGTGCGCGGCCTGCTGGTGCGCTTGGGCGCGAGCTGGCAGGAGCTGCTGCGCCGCCACGCCGAGGCCGGTGGCTACCCGGCGCCGGTTTCCGATCTGCTGGGTCAGATGTGTGCCGCCGCCGTGCTGCTGCAGGGCAACATCAAGTTCAACGGGGCGCTGCAACTGCAGATTCAGGGCGATGGGCCGCTGCGGCTGGCGGTCGCCGAAGTGGGGCCGGATTTTGCCTTTCGTGCCACGGCACAGGTGCAGGGCGAGGTTCCCGAGGGCGCGCTCTTGAGCGAGCTGGTGAACCGGCACCGGCGCGGGCGCTGCGCAATCACGCTCGATCCGCAAGACCGGCTGCCGGGCCAGCAGCCGTATCAGGGCGTGGTGGCGCTCAGCGGCGCCGATGGGCAGCCCTTCGAGCGCCTGAGCGAGGTGCTGGAGCACTACATGCAGCAAAGCGAGCAGCTCGACACCAAGCTGGTGCTGGCCGCCGACGCGCATTGCGCCGCCGGACTGCTGATCCAGCGCCTGCCGCCCTCGGCCGAGGCGCACTTGAGCGGCCAGGCGGCGGCACAGGCGCGGGCCCAAGCACGGGAGCAAAGCGACGACTACCCGCGCATCGCCACGCTGGCGGCGAGCTTGCAGCCCGTCGAGCTGCTGCGGCTCGACACTGACACGCTGCTGCACCGCCTGTTCTGGCAGGAGCCGCTGCTGCGCTTGCAAGAACCCGGCGGCCCGAAGCAGCCGCGTTTTGCTTGCAGTTGCTCGCGCGAGCGCGTGGCGGCGATGTTGCGCAGCTTGGGCGCGGCCGAGGTGGATTCGATGCTGGCCGAGCGGGCGCAGGTCGAGATCGGCTGCGAGTTCTGCGGCGCACAGTACCGTTTCGATGCGGTGGATGCGGCGCAGGCGCTGCTCGAACAGCCGGTGCTGGCTGGTGCGGCGGCGCGCTTGCAGTAGCGCGGGTTGGGGTGGCTTGTTGGGGTAAGTCACTAGCCCAATCAGCCCCTTGAGGGGCAGAAAAAGCGGCTGCGCGGGGCCTGTCCTGCCTACAATGGGCTGCACTTTCATTTGCGCAGGAGACACCCACCATGCAACGCCGATCACTCCTAGGAGCCGCTGGGCTCGCCGCTTCCCTGCTCGCCGCCAGTGGCAGCGCTTAGGCGCGCACCTACCCGACGCGCTCGGTGCGCCTGATTGTTCCCTTTGCGCCCGGCGGGCCGACCGACATCGTGGCGCGCATCATCTCGGAGCCGCTGTCGCAGTTGCTGGGGCAGCCGGTGGTGGTGGACAACCGCGCCGGTGCGGGCGGCATGATTGGGGCCACCGAGATCGCGCGCGCCACCCCGGACGGCTACACGCTGGGCGTGGCCACGGTTTCCACGGTGGCCGCCAACCCGGCCTTCAACCCGCGCACCCCCTACCACCCGATCAACGACTTCACGCCCATCACCAACATCGCCGCCGCGCCCAGCGTGTTCGCGGTGCACCCCTCGTTTGCGGGGCGCGACTTCGCCTCGTTCCTGCGCGAAATTCGGGCCGCGCCCGGCCGCTTCTCTTACGCCACCTCGGGCACGGGCAGCATCAACCACATTCTGGTCGAACTGTTCGAGTCCGAAACCCGCACCTTCATGGTGCACATTCCCTACCGTGGCACCGGCCCGGCGCTGGTGGATGTGGTGGCCGGCCATGTGCCGATCATTTTTGGCGACCTGCCCTCGGCGCTGCCGCACATCCAAGCGGGCCGGCTGGTGCCGATCGTGGTGGCGGCGGATCGGCGCACGGCGCAACTGCCCAATGTGCCGACCTTTGCCGAAGTGGGCTTGCCGCGTGTCAACCGCATGGCCTTCTTTGGCCTGCACGGCCCGCGCGGTTTGCCGCGCGAGGTGGTCGAGCGCGTCCACAGCGCGACCATGCGCGTGCTGGCCGACCCGACAATCCGCCGGCGCATCGAGGACACCGGCCTGGTGATCGTGGGCAACACGCCGGAGCAGTTTGCCGAACAAACCCGGCTCGAGTTCGAGCTCTACCAAGGCGTGGTGCAACGCGCCGGATTGAAGCCGGATTGATGCCACCACCGGGCCACACGCGCGGCGGGGTGGCTCAGTTGCTGCGGCTGATTGGTGCAGCCTGAGCCGGGGCCTCCGGGGCCAAGGAACTGGGTTCTGCCCCCGCTGCCGCTTCGGGGCGCCGGATCTGCACAAAAATTTCGTTCGGTCGCACCAAGCCGAGCTGGTGCCGCGCCACTTCTTCGATCATCTCCAGCCCCTCTTGCAGGTCGCGCACCTCGCTGCCGAGTTCGGCATTGCGCTGGCGCGCCGCCTCGTTGGTGGCTTCTTGCAGGTGCAGGCGCTCGCGCAGCTCGCGCACCTGAGGCACGCCGCCACGGCCAAACCAGAGCTGCGCCTGCACCAGCAGCAGCAGGGCGGCCAGCAACAGGGCAACGGTGCGGGCGCTCATGGCCGCCGTGGAGGCATGGTTTAGCGCAGGTTGTAAAACGCCGCCCGGCCCGGGTAGCGTGCCACGTCGCCGAGGTCTTCTTCGATGCGCAGCAACTGGTTGTACTTGGCCATGCGGTCCGAGCGGCTGAGCGACCCGGTCTTGATCTGGCCGGCGTTGAGCCCCACGGCGATGTCGGCGATGGTGGAATCTTCGGTCTCGCCCGAGCGGTGGCTGATCACGGCGGTGTAGCCGGCGCGCTTGGCCATTTCGATGGCTTCGAAGGTCTCGGTGAGGGTGCCGATCTGGTTGATTTTGATCAGGATCGAGTTGGCGATGCCCTTGTCTATGCCTTCTTGCAGGATTTTGGTGTTGGTCACGAACAGGTCGTCGCCCACCAGTTGCACTTTTTTGCCCAGGCGCTCGGTGAGGTGCTTCCAGCCGTCCCAGTCGCCTTCGGCCATGCCGTCTTCGACGCTGATGATGGGGTATTTGTCGCACCAGGTGGCCAAAATATTGGTCCATTCCTCGGCGCTCAGCACCAGCCCTTCGCCTTCGAGGTGGTAGCGGCCGTCGCGGTAGAACTCGCTGGCGGCGCAGTCCAGCGCCAGCGCGATCTGTTCACCCGCCACGTAGCCGGCCTGCTCGATGGCTTGCAGGATCAGTTGCAGCGCCGCTTCGTGGTTCGGCAGGTTCGGGGCAAAGCCGCCTTCGTCGCCCACGGCCACGCTCATGCCCTTGTCGTGCAGGATTTTTTTCAGGGCGTGAAAAACCTCGGCGCCCCAGCGCAGCGCTTCACGAAAGCTGGTCGCACCCAGCGGGACGATCATCAGCTCTTGCAGGTCGAGGTTGTTGTTGGCGTGCGCGCCGCCGTTGATCACGTTCATCATCGGCACCGGCATTTGCATGCGGCCGCTGCCGCCAAAGTAGCGGTACAGCGGCAGCCCGGCTTCTTCGGCGGCGGCGCGTGCCACCGCCATGCTCACGGCCAGCGTGGCGTTGGCCCCGAGGCGGCTTTTGTTGGGGGTGCCGTCGAGGTCGATCAGGGCCTGGTCCAGAAAGGCCTGCTCAGAGGCGTCGAGCCCGAGCACGGCTTCGCTGATTTCGGTGTTGATGTGCCCCACCGCCTTGAGCACGCCTTTGCCGAGGTAGCGCTTGGGGTCGCCGTCGCGCAGCTCGATCGCTTCGCGGCTGCCGGTGGAGGCACCCGAAGGCACGGCGGCGCGGCCCATGACGCCGCTTTCCAGCAGCACGTCGCATTCGACGGTGGGGTTGCCGCGGCTGTCGAGGATTTCGCGCCCGACGATGTCAACGATTGCACTCATTTTTGCACCTTTGATTTAGAAAAAGTCGAAACTGGGGGTTTGGGCGGCGCCTACACGCCTTCGACGGCGATCATGCGGATCGAGCCGGCCCCGGCGCGCGCTTGCCGCGCCTGGGTGTAGGTGGCGCTGTCGTAGTAGGCGCGCGCGGCGGCCAGGCTGGGGAATTTGAGCACCACGATGCGCTGCGGCACCCAGCCGCCTTCGAGCGGATCGACCAGGCCACCGCGCACCAGCACCTCGGCCCCGTGCTCTTGCATGGCGCGGCTGCTCCATTCGCGATAGACCTTCATTTGTTCTTCGTTGCTGATGGTGACGTCGGCGATCAGGTAGGCGTGTGGCATGGTGTGGCTGGGGGCTGTGTTTCAGGGCTGGAAATGCTGTTCGATGAAGCCGTGTTTTTTGGTGACGCGGTCGAGCTCCAGCAGGCTCTCCAACAGCGCCGCCATGTGCTTGAGCGGCACGGCGTTGGGGCCGTCGCTTAAGGCACGATCTGGGTCGGGGTGGGTTTCCATGAACAGGCCGGCCACGCCCACGGCCACGGCGGCGCGCGCCAGCACCGGCACCATTTCGCGCTGGCCGCCGCTGGACTGGCCCAGGCCGCCGGGCAGTTGCACGCTGTGGGTGGCGTCGAACACCACCGGGGCACCGGTCTGGCGCATGATGGCTAGGCTGCGCATGTCGCTCACCAGGTTGTTGTAGCCAAAGCTGACGCCGCGCTCGCAGGCCAAGAAGTTGTCCTCGGACAGACCGGCTTCGCGGGCGGCGGCGCGCGCTTTGGCGATCACGTTGAGCATGTCGTGCGGGGCCAGAAACTGCCCTTTTTTGATGTTGACCGGCTTGCCCGACTGCGCCACGGCGCGGATGAAATCGGTCTGGCGGCACAAAAAAGCCGGGGTTTGCAGCACATCGACGACCGCCGCGACTTCGGCGATTTCGGCCTCGGTGTGCACGTCGGTGAGCACCGGCAGGCCGAGCTCGCGCCGCACCTGGGCCAGAATTTCCAGTCCGCGCTCGCGCCCGGGGCCGCGAAAGCTGCTGCCGCTGGAGCGGTTCGCCTTGTCGTAGCTGCTCTTGAAGATGAAGGGGATGCCAAGCGCAGCGGTGATTTCCTTGAGCCGCCCGGCGACTTCGAGTTGCAGCGCCTCGCTCTCGACCACGCAGGGCCCGGCGATGAGGAAAAAAGGCCGGTCCAAGCCGACTTCGAAGCTACAGAGTTGCATGGTGGATCAGCCTTTGCGGGTTTGTTGCTGTTCCAGCGCCGCCCGAACGAAGGCGCTAAACAGCGGGTGCCCGCCCCACGGGGTGGACTTGAATTCGGGGTGAAACTGCACCCCCATGAACCAGGGGTGGACGCTGCTGGGCAGCTCAACGATTTCGGTGAGTTGCTCGCGCTGCGTGAGCGCCGAAATGAGCAAGCCGGCCTGGCGCAGGCGCTCCAGGTAATGCGTGTTGGCCTCGTAGCGGTGCCGGTGCCGCTCGCTCACCACCGGGCCGTAGATGGCATGCGCCAGCGTGCTGGGCTGCACGTCGGCGCTCTGCGTGCCCAGGCGCATGGTGCCGCCCAGATCGCTGCTGCCGTCGCGCTGCTGGATCGAGCCGTCGGCGTCTTGCCATTCGTCGATCAGGGCGATGACGGGGTGCGGCGTGTCGGGGTCGAACTCGGTCGAGTTGGCCCCTTGCAGGCCGGCCACGTGGCGCGCAAATTCGATCGTCGCCACTTGCATGCCTAGGCAGATGCCAAGGTAGGGCACGCGCTGCTCGCGGGCGTAGCGGGCGGCGGCAATCTTGCCTTCGGTGCCGCGTTTGCCAAAGCCGCCCGGCACCAAAATGGCGTCGAAGGGGGCCAGCACGGCCGCCACGTCTTGGCCTTCCAGCGTTTCGGAGTCGATGTAGCCGATTTCCACGCGCACCTGGTTTTTCAGGCCGGCGTGGCGCAGCGCCTCGTTGAGCGATTTGTAGCTGTCGGACAGATCGACGTATTTGCCCACCATGGCGATGCGCACCGCGCCCTGCGGGTGTTGCAGCGCGTGCACCAGCTCGTCCCAGCGTTGCAGCCGCGCCGGCGGGGTGTTGAGGCGCAGCTTGTCGCAGATCAGGCCGTCTAGCCCCTGCTCGTGCAGCAGGCGCGGCACCTGGTAGATGCTGGGCATATCGGGCAGCGAGATCACGCCCCACAGTGGCACGTTGGTAAAGAGGCTGATTTTTTCGCGCTCGTCGTCGGGGATGGTGCGGTCGGCGCGGCACAGCAGGGCGTCGGGCTGGATGCCGATTTCGCGCATTTTCTGCACCGTGTGCTGGGTCGGCTTGGTCTTGAGCTCGCCCGCCGCCGCAATCCAGGGCACGTAGCTCAGGTGCACAAAGGCGCACTGATTCGGCCCCAGGCGTAGGCTCATCTGGCGCACCGCCTCCAAGAAGGGCAGCGATTCGATGTCGCCCACGGTGCCGCCGATTTCGACGATCGCCACTTGCACCGCCTGCGCGGTGCCAAAGCCGGCCCCGCGTTTGATGAACTCTTGGATTTCGTTGGTGACGTGCGGGATCACTTGCACCGTTTTGCCGAGGTAGTCGCCGCGGCGCTCTTTTTCGAGCACGCTTTTGTAGATCTGGCCGGTGGTGAAGTTGTTGGCGCGCTTCATGCGTGTCTCGATGAAGCGCTCGTAGTGACCGAGGTCGAGGTCGGTTTCGGCCCCGTCGTCGGTGACGAACACCTCGCCGTGCTGAAACGGGCTCATGGTGCCGGGATCGACGTTGAGGTAGGGGTCGAGCTTGATCAGGGTGACGTTGAGGCCGCGCGATTCGAGCAGCGCCGCCAGCGAAGCGGACGCGATGCCCTTGCCGAGTGAGGACACCACGCCGCCGGTCACGAATACGAATTTGGTCATGTCGCGGGCGAGCCGGCTAAGGCTCGCGGCTGAGGAAAGGCCGATTATAAAAGGCTGCCCGCCCTCAGTCCGTCCTCAGTCCGTCTGCTCCAGCGCCTCGATCTGCTGCGCCACCTCGAGCCACTGTTCTTCGGCGGCTTCGATGGCCTGCTCCACAGCACCTAGGCGCTGGCTGGCAGCGGCCAGCGCGGGCGCGGCTTGCTCCGGCAGTTGCAGTTGCGCGTGCAGGGCCTGCTGTTCGGCTTGCAGTTGGGCCAGCTCGCGCTCCAGCGCCTCGCGCTGCTTTTTGTGCGGCTGCAAGCGGGTGGCCAATTGCTGGCGGCGCTGGGCCTCCAGGCGGCGCTGCTCGGCGGCTGATAGGCTGTCGGGGCTGGCCGCTTTATCCGCCTTGGCGGCCTTGGTGGCTTTATCCGGCTGGCCTACTTTGTCCGTCTTTTCCGCCTTGTCTGGCTTGGCCAGCGCCTCGCGGCGCTGCTTGGCCAGATCGAGCAGGTGGCGCTGGTAGTCGTCGAGGTCGCCCTCGAAGGGCTCGATGCCGCCGTGGCTGACGAGCCAGAACTCGTCGCAGACGGCGCGCAGCAGGGCGCGGTCGTGGCTGACCAGCAGCACCGTGCCCTCAAAGCCGTTGAGCGCCAGCGCCAGCGCCTCGCGCGTGGTCAGGTCCAAATGGTTGGTGGGTTCGTCGAGCAGCAGCAGGTTGGGCCGCTGCCAGACGATCAGGCACAGCACCAGGCGCGCTTTTTCGCCGCCGCTCATGCTGCCCACGCGCTGCTGCGTGAGCTCGCCGCCAAACTGGAAGCGCCCCAGAAAGTTGCGCAAATCCTGCTCGCGCGTGGCCTGGCCGGCCAGCGCACCGGCGGCTTCGGTGTCGCGCGCCAGCCGCAGCATATGCGCCAGGGCGGTGTCGTCGGCGCGCAGCAGGTCCATCTCTTGCTGCGCGAAGTAGCCGATGCGCAGCCCCTTGCCGTCGCTGCGCTGGCCTTCGAGCAAATCGAGCGTGCGCGCCACGGTTTTGATGAAGGTCGATTTGCCCTGCCCGTTGGCGCCCAGGATGCCGATGCGCTGCCCGGCCATGACCGAGCGCGTGACGCCGCGCACGATGGTCGTGGCGCTGCCGTCGGGGCTGCGGTAGCCAAAGCAGGCATCGCGCAGGCTGAGCATGGGGTTGGGCAGGTTGCTGGCTTCGTCGAACTCGAAGTCGAATTCGGCTTCGGCCAGCACCGGGGCCAGTTTTTCCATGCGTTGCAGCGCCTTGACGCGGCTTTGCGCCTGGCGCGCCTTGCTCGCCTTGGCCTTGAAGCGGTCGATGAAGCGCTGCAGGTGCGCGACGCGCTCTTGCTGGCGCTCGAAGCTGCTTTGCTGCAACGTGAGCTGCTCGGCGCGCATGAGCTCAAAGCGGCTGTAGTTGGCGCCGTAGCGCTTGAGCTGGCCCGACTCCAGGTGCAGCGTGACGCTGGTCACGGCGTCGAGGAACTCGCGGTCGTGGCTGATCACCAGCAGGGTGCCGGGGTAGCGCTTGAGCCAGCTCTCGAGCCAGACCAGCGCGTCGAGGTCGAGGTGGTTGGTGGGCTCGTCGAGCAGCAGCAGGTCGCTCGGGCAGATCAGGGCGCGCGCCAGTTGCAGCCGCATGCGCCAGCCGCCAGAAAAGCTGTTCACCGGGCGTTCGAGTTGCGGCGTGTCGAACCCCAGACCCAGCAGCAGCGCCTGGGCGCGGGCGTGGGCGTCGTGGCTGCCGGCATCGAAGCAGGCGCTGTAGGCTTCGGCCAGCGCCAGACCATCGCCGCTGGCTTCGGCGACGGCGAGCGCGGCGCGGGCGGCAGCGAGCCGGGTGTCGCCGTCGATCACGAAGGCGGTGGCGTCTTGCGTGGTTTCGGGCATGTCTTGTGCCACGGCGGCGCTGCGCCAGTGGCGCGGCAGTTGCAGTTCGCCGCCGTCTTCGTGCAACTGGCCTTGCAGCAGCGCAAACAGGCTCGATTTGCCGGCCCCGTTGCGCCCGACCAGGCCGATTTTTTCGCCCGGATTGAGCACCGCGCTGGCGCCGTCGAGCACCACTTTGCTGCCGCGGCGCAGCGTGATTTGGCGCAGGGTGATCATGCTGGGGCCCCGTGGGTGGGGTCGGTGAGGGTGGATTGCCAGATTTCCAGCGCCGCGCGTGTGAGCAGCAGCACCGCATCGGGGCCGGCGCTGGTGTGCAGCCAGTGCGCCGGCAGGTCGGGGAAGGCGCGCTCGAAGTGGGCGCGTTCGTGGCCGATTTCCAGCACCAGCACGCCCTCGGGGTGCAGGTGCGCGGCGGCTTGTGCCAGCAGGCTGCGGATGAAGTCCATGCCGTCGGTGCCGCCGTCTAGCGCCAGCGGCGGTTCGGCGCGGAACTCGGGCGGCAGCGCCTCCATGCTGGCGCGGCAGACGTAGGGCGGGTTGCACAGGATCAGGTCGTAGCGCTCGGGCAGGGCGGCCCAGCCGTCGGACTCGATCAGGCGCACACGCGCTGTCAAGCCGTGCTGCTCCACGTTGATGCGCGCCACCGCCAGCGCGGCGGGGGACAGGTCGGCGGCATCGACTTGCACCTCGGGCCAGGCCAGCGCGGCCAACACCGCCAGGCTGGCGTTGCCAGTGCACAGGTCGAGCACGCGCCGGGTGTGCTCGCCCAGCCAGTCATCGAGGCAATCGGCCCCTTCGGCGGCGGCGATCAGCTCGGCGATCAGGCTGCGCGGCACGATGCTGCGCTCATCGACATAAAACGGCACGCCCTGCAGCCACGCCTGGCGCGTGAGGTAGGCGGCGGGCTGGCGCGAGCGGATGCGCTGCTCGATCAAATCCAGCACGGCTTGCACCTGCGCCGGCTCGATCGGCTGCCCGGCCAGCGCGGCCAGATCGCTGTCAGGCGGCAGGCCGAGCCGCCACAGCAGCAGCCAGGCGGCTTCGTCGTGGGCATTGGTGCTGCCTTGGCCGTAGGCCAAGGGGGCGGCTTGCAGGCGCGCGCGGGCGGTCTCGAACAGTTCGATCAGGGTCATGAAGCATGCGGTGGGGCTGGGGCCTGGCAGGGCCAACAGCCGATTTTAGAGTGCCCCAGACGGGCGCGGAACCGAAGGGACGGATTAGGCGGGTTGCCTGGTCTCGAGGGGCAGGGCTGCGGAGGGCGCAGGGGAGGGCGCCGCTGCCCAAGCCGGGTCGGGCTTCCAGTGCGCCACCCAGTCGGGAATCTGCTCGGCGGGCATGGGCCGGGCGATGGCGTAGCCTTGGCCGTGCACGCAGCCCAGGCGCAGCAGCATTTGGGCGTGGGCCGAGGTTTCCACCCCTTCGGCGATCACCAGCCGCCCAAGCGCCTGCGCCAGCCCCAGCACGCCCTGCAAAATGGCGCTGTCGCTCGGGTCGTCGAGCATGCCGCGCACAAAGCTCTGGTCGATTTTCAGCACCTGGGTGGGCAGGTGCTTGAGGTAGGTCAGGGACGAGTAACCGGTGCCAAAGTCGTCCAGCGAGGTCAATACCCCGAGCTCGCGGCACTGGTGCAGCAGGGCGGACACGGCGCCCAGATCGCCCAGCGCGCTGGTTTCGAGCACCTCGAGCTCCAGTTGGCTGGGCTGTACCTCGGGCTGGCGAGCCAGCGCGGCGCGCAGCTTGGGAACGAAATCGGCTTGCGCCAGTTGCATGGCGTCGATGTTGACGCTCACCGGCAGGCGCAGCCCGGTGCGGTTCCAGTGGGCGATTTGTTGCAGCGCTTGCTCCAGCACCCAGTCGCCCACGTCCACCATCAGCGTTTGCTGCTCCAGCGCGGGCAAAAAAGCTCCTGGGCCGAGCAGGCCGCGCTGGGGGTGCTGCCAGCGGATCAGCGCCTCAGCTCCGATCACGGCCCCGCTGCGCATATTGACCTTGGGTTGGTAGTGGAGCACGAACTGCTGCTGTTGCAAGGCCAGCGCAATTTGCCCCAGTTCGGCGTGGCGGCTGCGCAAGCCGCGGTCGTGCTCGGCGTCGAACAGGTGGTAGCGGTTTTTGCCGCCTTGCTTGGCAGCATACATGGCCTGGTCGGCTTGGCGCAGCAGTTGGTCGGCGTCCACCGCGTCGGCTTGGGGGTAAAAGCTCACGCCCAAGCTGGCTGTGAGGGGTTGGCCGTTACCGGCATCGGCTTCGCAGGCGGCAATGTGACTCAAGATGGCATCGAGCAAGGGCTGCGCCGCCGCCGCTTGGGGCAGGTCGGGCAGCACGGCCACGAACTCGTCGCCGCCCATGCGCGCCAGCGTGGCGTCTTCGGGCAACGCGGCCTTGAGGCGCTGGGCCAGGCGAATGAGCAACTCGTCGCCGGCGTCGGGGCCCCGGTGCTCGTTGAAGGCCTGGAAGCCGTCCAGGTCCAGATAAACCAGCGCCAATTGCCGCCCACGGCGCAGGGCTTGCCCCATGGCCTGCTGCAGGCGGTCGGTGAGCAGGCTGCGGTTGGGCAGGCCGGTGAGGGCGTCGAACTGGCTCAGGCGCTCCAATTGACGCTGCTGCTCGCGCAGGGCACTGAGGTCGGTCGAGATGCCGGCGTAGCCCTGCAACTCGCCTTGGGTGTCGCGCACCGGGCTGATGGTGAGCAGGCACGGGTAGATCTCGCCGTTTTTGCGCCGGTTCCAGATCTCGCCGCGCCACAGGCCCTGCTCGCGCAAGGACTGCCACATCTGGCGGTAAAAGGCGGCGTCGTGGCGGCCAGAAGCCCACAGGCGCGGGTTCTGCCCCAGCAGATCGTCGCGGCTGTAGCCCGTCAAGCGACACTGGGCGGCGTTGAGGTCGATGAGGGTGCCGTGTGCATCGGTGATGACGATGGCGTCGTTGGCGTGCTCGAACACGCTGGCGGCGCGGCGCAGGGCCAGTGCAGCCTCTTGGCTCTCGGTCACGTCTTGGGCGGTGCCGATGGACTCGATCACCGCGCCGGCGGCGTTGCGCCGGTGCTGGCAGCGCTCGTGGATGTGGCGGATGGCGCCGTCGCTGTGGCGCACGATGCGGTGTACGATCTCGTAGTGGTCGGCACCGGCTTGCAGCGAGCCGCTGTAGGCGGCATCGACGGCGGCGCGGTCGTCTGGGTGTACGGTCTCCAGAAAGGCCGGATAGCTGGCAGCGAACTCCTGCGGCTGCAGGCCAAACAGGCGGTAGAGCTCGTCGCTCCAGTGCAGCCGCCCGGTTTCGATATCCAGCTTCCAGCAGCCGATGTGCGCCACCTGCTCCAGTTCGGCCAGCAGGGTTTGGTTCTCGCGCAACTGATGCGCGTCGTGGCTGGCCGCAATCCACAAGGCGGAGCGCTGCAGCAGCGGGCGCAGCAGATCCAACAGGGGGCGCTCGTAGCCGCCGGGGCGGTTGGCCAGCCCGATCAGGCCCACCATGGCGCCCTCGTGGTGCAGCGGTATGCCCAGAAAGGCATCGAGCGATGGGTGACCGGGCGGCAGCCCGCCGCGGCGCGGGTCGGTGGCGGGCTGGTTGGCAAAGACCGGCTCGCCAGTGGTGAGGGCGGCACCAATGAGCGTGCGCAAATTGGTGAACTCCATGCCCTTGGGCGCCATTTCGGCCAAGTGGGCCTTGCTGGCCGCGTCCCAGGCAATATCGGTGATGGCGTAGATTTTGAGGTAGGGCTGGCCGTCGGCAGATTGCAGCACCTCGCCGATGAAGCCGTATTCGCTGTGCGTGAGGGCAAGCAGCCGCTGCAGCAGGCCAGAAAAACCGGTTTGGCGCTCGCCTTTGTCGGGCAGGGGGGCTTGCAATTCGGACAAATCGGCAATCTGGTGCTGCAAGGCCTGCAGCTCGGCTTGCGCGCAGTCGGCCAAATCGCGCAAGGCCGCGCGCTGCGCCGGGCTGAGCAGGCGCGGGCGCTGGTCTTTGATGCACAGCATGCCCACGGTCAGGCCGCTATCGACCCGCAAAGGCGCACCGGCGTAGTAGCGGATGTGTGGCGCGCCGGTGACCATCGGGTTGGTGGCAAAACGCGCATCCAGCAGGGTGTCGGGGACTTCAAAAATATCCGGTGCCAATATGGCGTGGCCGCAGAAAGAGATGGCGCGCTCGGTTTCGCAGACCTGCATCCCCTGGCGCGATTTGAACCACTGGCGCTCGGCATCCACCAAGGAAATGAGCGCGATCGGCACCTCGAACAAGGTGCGGGCCAGCCGCGTCAGGCGGTCGAAGCGTTCTTCGGCGGCGCTGTCGAGCACACCCAGCGCGCGCAAGGCGCGCAGGCGCTCCGCTTCGTCCTCGGGCAAGGCGGGGGCGCAGTCAGAGGTGCCGACTGTGTTCATGAAAGGGGGGCGGTGGTGTGCAAAATCAGTAAATGACAATCATCTGGCCTATTTTATTAGGATTCCGGGGTGGCTGCCCCGGTGGGTGGCGTCGGCGCGGGCCGCCGCGCCAAGTGCTCCATGGAGCGAAGGTAGATCGCAGTCAGGGGCTCCAGTTCGGCCAGCGCCACGCATTCGTTGACTTGGTGGATGGTGGCGTTGGGCGGGCCGAGTTCGATCACTTGCGGGCAGATGCGGGCGATGAAGCGCCCGTCGCTGGTGCCGCCGCTGGTCGAAAGCTGCGCCTGCAAGCCGGTGACCTCCCGCACGGCGGCGCGCACCGCATCGACCAGGCTGCCCGCTGGCGTGAGAAAAGGCAGGCCCGAGAGGCTCCAATCGAGCGCGTAGTCGCGCTCGGGCTGCAGGCCGTGGCGCAGCAGCACCTCGGCCACGCGCTGCTGCAAGCCCTCGGGCGTGCTTTCGGTGCTGAAGCGAAAGTTGAAATCGAGCACCGCCGTGCCGGGGATGATGTTGCCCGCCCCGGTGCCGGCGTGCAGGTTGCTGGCCTGCCAGGCGGTGGGGGGGAAGTGCGCGTTGCCGGCGTCCCAGTGGGTGCTAGCCAGTTCGGCCAGCGCCGGGGCCAGCATATGGATGGGGTTGCGCGCCAGCTGCGGGTAGGCGATGTGGCCCTGCACCCCCTTGACGGTGAGGCGGCCGCTGAGCGAGCCGCGGCGGCCGTTCTTGATGGTGTCGCCGGTTTGGCGTTCGGCCGTGGGTTCGCCCACGATGCACCAGTCCAGCCGCTCGCCCCGGCGCTGCAGCTCGCGGCACACCACCACGGTGCCGTCGTGGGCCGGGCCTTCTTCGTCGGAAGTGAGCAAAAAAGCCAGGTTCAGCGGCGCCTCGGGCTGCGCCGCGACAAAGGCCTCGCAGGCCACCACCATCGCCGCCAGCGAGGCTTTCATGTCGCTGGCGCCGCGGCCGTAGAGCTTGCCTTCGCGCACGCTGGGGGTGAAGGGGTCGCTGGCCCAGCGCTCCCGTGCGCCGGTAGGCACCACGTCGGTGTGGCCGGCCCAGACCAGGGTCGGGGCCGCGGGGCTGGTGCTGCGTTTGGCCCACAGGTTGCTCACGCGCCACTCGGGTGGGCCGCTGTCGATGCGCTCGCACACAAAGCCCAGCGCTTGGAGGCGCTCGGCGATCAGATCTAGGCAGCCGGCGTCGGCCGGGCTGATGGAGGGGCGGGCGATCAGTTCTTGGGTCAGGTGCTGGGTGGGGTGCATGGTCGCAAAGGGGGTTCGACTTCAGGCGTCGAGCGTGAAGTTGGAGAACGAAGGGCCACGGGTTCGCGCTGCCGGGTCGGCGGTGGGTTGCGGGCTGGGCTGGCTGGTCGAGCGCTCGTTGACGGACTGGTTTTGCAGCCGCCACATCAGGTTGGTGGGCGAATCGGCATGCGCCAAGCCCTCTTGGCGCTCGATTTTGCCGCTCAGAATGAGGCGCGCGATGTCGGACTCGAAGGTTTGCGACTCCTCGGCCATGGATTTTTCCAGCGCCTCGCGCACCCCAAAAAAATCGCCTTTTTCGATCAGTTCGCTCATCAGGCGCGAGTTGACCATCACCTCCACCGCCGGCACGCGCGCGCCATCGACGGTGCGCAGCAGCCGCTGCGACACAATGGCCTTGAGCGAGGAGGCGAGGTCGTTGAGCATGGTCGGGCGCACCTCGACCGGGAAGAAATTGAGGATGCGGTTGAGCGCTTGGTGGCTGTTGTTGGCGTGCAGCGTGGCCAGCACCAGGTGGCCGGACTGGGCGTAGGCGATGGCCAGCGACATGGTTTCGCGGTCGCGGATTTCGCCAATCAGGATCACGTCCGGGGCCTGACGCAGGGCGTTTTTCAGCGCCACGTAGAGCGAGGCGGTGTCGGTGCCGACTTCGCGCTGGTTGACGATCGAGAGCTTGTTGCGAAACAGGTACTCGACCGGGTCTTCGATGGTCAAGATGTGCCCGCTGCTGCGTGCGTTGCGGTGATCGAGCAGCGACGCCAGTGTCGTGCTCTTGCCCGAGCCGGTGGAGCCGACCACCAGCATCAGGCCGCGCTTGGCCATGATCATCTGCGCCAGCACCGGCGGCAATTGCAACGACTCGAAGGCCGGAATCTCGCTGCTGATGAAGCGCGCCACCACGGCGCAGTTGCCGCGCTGCTTCATGGCGCTGAGGCGAAAGCGCCCGACTCCGGTCATCGGAATGGCCACATTGAGCTCGCCACTGGCGTGAAATTCCTGCAACTGCGCTTCGCTCACCACCTCGGCCAACAACTGCAGCGGGCCATCGACCGGCAGCGGCTGCGGCGTGATGGGCGCGCAGACGCCGTTGAACTTCATTTGCACCGGCGAGGCCGCCGACAGATAGACGTCGGAGGCTTTGCGCTCGCTCATCAGGCGCAGGATTTTTTCCATTGGGCCCATGGGGGACTCCTTGGCAGCAGACTGGGGGATTAGTCGCGCAGCAGCTCGTTGATGCTGGTTTTGGAGCGTGTCTGCGCATCGACCTGCTTGACGATCACCGCCGCGTACAGGCTGTAAGGGGCGCCGTTGGCGGCGGTTTTGGGCAGGTTGCCGCTCACCACCACCGAACCCGCCGGCACCCGGCCGTAGCTGATCTCGCCTGTGGCGCGGTTGAAAATCGGGGTGCTCTGGCCCAGATAGACGCCCATGCCGAGCACGGCGTTTTCTTCCACGATCACGCCCTCGACCACCTCGGAGCGCGCGCCAATGAAGCAGTTGTCTTCGATGATGGTGGGGTTGGCCTGCAGCGGTTCGAGCACGCCGCCGATGCCGACGCCGCCGCTCAGGTGCACGTTTTTGCCGATCTGGGCGCAGGAGCCCACGGTGGCCCAGGTGTCCACCATGCTGCCTTCATCCACGTAGGCGCCGATGTTGACGTAGCTGGGCATGAGCACGACCCCGCGGGCGATGAAGCTGCCCCGGCGCGCCACCGCGGGCGGCACCACGCGCACCCCGGCGGCAGCCAGCTCTTGCGGGCTGAGTTGTGCGAACTTGGTCGGCACCTTGTCGTAAAAAGCCAGCTCACCGGCTTGGATGATCTCGTTGTCGCGCAAGCGAAAGCTCAGCAGCACGGCTTTCTTGATCCACTGCTGCACCGTCCACTGGCCCACGCCGTGGCGGGTGGCGACGCGCAACTGGCCGCTGTTGAGCTGCTCTAGCACCTGCTCGACGGCGTCTTGCACCTCGCGCGGGGCGTTGCTGGGGTTGAGCTGGGCGCGCTGCTCCCAGGCTTGGTCGATCAGGGTTGGCAGGTCTGTGTGCATGGTGTAGGCTGGAACGGATGTAGAGGGCCAAGCGGGGTGCCAAGCCATTGGGCAGATTGTATGCACTGGGGGCGTGCAGCAGCGGCGCTGCGGCAGCGGCTGCGCTGGGTGCCGGGCCCTAAACTACGCACCCCAGTCCCCGTGGCCTTTGCCGACCCCAAGCGAATCAGCGAGCGTGCGCCTACACACCATCAAACTGTCGGGCTTCAAGTCCTTTGCCGAACCCACTGCCTTTGGCCTGCCCGGGCAGTTGGTGGGGGTGGTCGGCCCCAATGGCTGCGGCAAATCCAACATCATGGACGCCGTGCGCTGGGTGCTGGGCGAGAGCAAGGCCAGCGAGCTGCGCGGCGAGACGATGCAGGACGTGATCTTCAACGGCAGCGCGCTGCGCAAGCCCGCCAGCCGCGCCAGCGTGGAGCTGGTGTTCGACAACACCAGCCAGCGCGTGCCCGGTGCGTGGGGCCGTTACGCCGAGATTTCGGTGCGCCGCGTGCTCACGCGCGACGGCGCCAGCAGCTACCACATCAACCAGCAGCCGGTGCGGCGGCGCGATGTGCACGACCTGTTTCTGGGCACCGGGCTGGGGCCGCGCGCCTACGCCATCATCGGGCAAGGCACCATCGGGCGCATCATCGAGAGCCGACCCGAAGAGCTGCGGCTGTTTCTGGAGGAGGCGGCCGGGGTATCCAAATACAAGGAGCGCCGCCGCGAAACCGCCGCCCGGCTGCTCGATGCGCGCGCCAACCTGAGCCGGGTGCAAGACATTTTGACCGAGTTGCAGGCCCACAGCGCCAAGCTGGAGCAGCAGGCGGCGCAGGCGCAGCGCTACCGCGATCTGCAAGCCCGGCTGCGGCGGCGCCAGCAGCAACTGGCCTGGCTCAAGCTCTGCCAGGCCGAGACCGACGGGGCGCAGGCGCAGGCCTTGGAGCAGCAAGTGCAGCTGGAACTGGACGCGCAAACCGCGGCCTTGCGGCGCCTCGAGGCCGACACCGAGACCGCCCGCCAGGCGCACTACGCCGCCGGCGAGGCGCTCAACCAGGCGCAGGGGGATCTGTACGCGGCGGCGGCCGAGGTGGCGCGGCTCGAGAGCGAGATTCGGCATCTGCGCGACCACCGGCAGCGGGTGCAGCAGCGCTTGCAGCAGCTGCAGCAGCAGCGCGCGCAGTGGGAGGGGCGCGCCAGCGCCGCCGCCGAGGAGCGGGCGCGCTTGGGGCCGCAAGAGCAGGCGGCGGCCGCGCAGGCCGCTGCGCTGGCCACTCAGTGCCAGCAGCACAGCGCCGCACTGCCCGCCGTGCAGGCCGCCTTGCAGGCCGCGCAGC